>DATMDS010000021.1:0-23366 GCA_035557575.1 Pseudonocardia sp.
TCCGCGTGGGCGTACCAGCAACTGGGCCTGTCCCCCGACGTCGTGGCCTTCGGCAAGAAGCTGCAGGTCTGCGGGATCATGGCCGGCGGCCGGGTGGACGAGGTGCCCGACAACGTGTTCCGGGTGTCCTCGCGGCTCAACTCCACGTTCGGCGGCAACCTCACCGACATGGTCCGGTCGCGGCGCAACCTGGAGGTCATCGAGGCCGACGGCCTGATCGAGCGGGCTGCGGTGCTCGGCAAGCGGCTGCTCGACGAGCTGGACGCCATCCCCGGGCTCGACAACGTGCGCGGGCGCGGGCTGTTCGTCGCCTTCGACCTGCCCACCGCGGCGCACCGCGACGCGACGGTGGCCCGGCTGCACCGCGACCGGGTGCTCGTCCTGCCCGGCGGCGCACGCTCCATCCGGCTGCGGCCGGCACTGACCATCGGTGAGGACGAGCTCGATCTCGCCGTCACCGCGATCCGGAAGGCGGTTTCCGCAGCGTGAGCTACATCGGCGGCAAGTGGCGCGACGACGCCCCTGGCGGGCGGTCGACGTCGGTGAACCCGGCGACCGGCGAGCCGGTCGGCGAGGCGCTGCTCGGCGACGCGGCCCAGTTCGTGGAGGCCGCGACCGTGGCGAGGGACGCGCAGCGGGAGTGGGCGGCGGTGCCGGCGCCGGTCCGCGGGCGGGTGGTCGAGCGGATCGGCCGGCTGGTCGAGGCGAACGCGGAGGCGCTGGCCCGGCTGGTCACCGCGGAGATCGGCAAGCCGCTGGCCGAGGCGCGCGGCGAGGTGCAGGAGGTCGTCGACACCTGCTCGTTCTTCGCCGGGGAGGGCCGGCGCCTCTACGGGCAGACGGTGCCCAGCGAGATGTCGGACAAGCAGCTGTTCACGTTCCGGGTGCCGGTCGGGGTGGCCGCGATCATCACCGCCGGCAACTTCCCGGTCGCGGTGCCGTCCTGGTACCTGGTGCCCGCGCTGCTGTGCGGCAACACCGCGGTCTGGAAGCCGGCCGAGTACACCCCGGCCATCGCGGAGGCGTTCACCGAGCTGTTCGTCCGTGGCGGGCTGCCCGACGGCGTGCTGAACACCGTGCTCACCGACGGGCCGGCCACCTTCGACGGGCTGACCGCCGCGTTGGACGACGAGCTGGTCGACAAGATCGGGTTCACCGGCTCGTCGGCCGTCGGGGTGCGCATCGGCGAGCTGGCCGGTCGGCACCTGCAGAACCCATGCCTGGAGCTGGGCGGCAAGAACCCGCTGGTCGTGATGCCGGACGCGGATCTGGAGCTGGCCGTGCAGGGCGCGCTGTTCTCCGGGTTCGGCACCGCAGGGCAGCGCTGCACCTCGCTGGGCACGGTGATCGTGCATGCGGAGGTGCACGACGAGTTCCTGCGCCGCTTCGACGCGGCCGTGCGGGAGGCGGTGATCGGCGACCCGACCGGCGACGTGCTCTACGGGCCGATGATCTCCGCCCGGTTCCTGCGGGCGTTCGAGCGGCACCTGGACCTGGTCGCCGGGCACCACACGCTGCACGGCAGCACCGGCACCGGCCGGATCACCGCGGCGAACCCGCGCGCGGGCTTCACCGGCGACGCGGCGGCCGGGCTCTACGCGCACCCGACCATCGTCGACGGGGTACGGGCCGACGACGCGATCTACCGCACCGAGACGTTCGGCCCGATCGTCGGGGTCATGTCGTTCACCGACTTCGACCAGGCGGTCGAGCTGGCCAACGGGCACGGCTACGGGCTCTCCGCGTCGATCTACACCTCGACGCCGGCGCACGCGTTCCGGTTCCGCGAGCGGGTGAGCGCCGGGATGGTCAGCGTGAACAACTCGACCTCCGGGGCCGAGGCGCACCTGCCCTTCGGCGGCAACGGGCGCTCCGGCAACGGCAGCCGGCAGTCCGGGATCTGGGTGCTCGACCAGTTCACCCGCTGGCAGTCGATGAACTGGGACTACGCGGGCACCCTGCAGAAGGCCCAGATGGACACGGCCGACCTGCCCTTCGATCCGGGATACCGCTTGTGAGTGCTGCGCCGTGCCGGAGCACGGCGCAGCACTCACGACCCCCGGCCCGCGACGCGTCCGCGGTCGGAACGTGCAAGGTCTCCGGGCGCCCCCGACTCACGCCCCGCGGTGCGCCGTGAGCGCGGCCACGGGACCGTCGAGCACGGGCGACGTGCCGTCCTCGTCGAGGAAGCCGCCGGACTGGTGCCGCCAGAGCCCCGCGTAGGTGCCGCCCGCGGCCAGCAGCTCGGCGTGCGTGCCCCGCTCGCTGATCCGGCCCCGGTCCAGCACCACGAGCTGGTCCATCCGCGCCACCGTGCTGAGCCGGTGCGCCACCACCAGTGCGGTCCGGCCCTCCATCAGCTGCCAGAGCGCCTGCTGGATGAGCAGCTCGCTCTCCGAGTCCAACGCGCTGGTCGCCTCGTCGAGCAGCAGGATCGGGGCGTCCCGCAGCACGGCCCGCGCGATCGCCACCCGCTGCCGCTGGCCGCCCGACAGCTTCACCCCGCGCTCCCCGACCAGCGTGTCGAACCCGTCGGGCAGCGCCTCGGCGAACTCGACGACGTGCGCGGCCCGGGCGGCGGCCCGGATCTCGGCCTCGGTGGCGTCCGGCCGACCGAAGGCGATGTTGTCGCGCAGCGTGCGGTGGAACATGGCCGGATCCTGCGGCACGTAACCGATCAGGCTGCGCAGGTCGGACCGGCGCAGCCGGGCGATGTCCTGGCCACCGATCAGGATGCGCCCCGAGTCGACGTCCATCAGCCGCAGCAGCAGCCGGGTCAGCGTGGTCTTCCCGCCACCGGAGCGGCCGACGAAGCCGACCTTGGCGCCGGCGGGCACGGCCAGGTCGAGGTCGGTGAACAGCGGCGTCCCGGCCCGGTGCGCGAAGCTCACCCGCTCGAACCGGACGTCCGCCGCGGCCGGACGCAGCGGCTCCGGGTCGGCCACGTCGAGCACGGTCGGCGGGCTGAGCAGCAGCTCGGTGAACTGTGCCGCCTCGGTCAGCGAGCTCTCCAGGCGACGGTAGATCTGGTTGAACTCGAACATGATCTTGGTCGCGCTGGAGTAGTAGGCGAACGTCACCACGATCGCCTCCACACCGAGTCGGCCCTCGCCGAGGGTGATCGCCAGCAGCAGCCCGAGCGCGTTGGTGAGCACCAGCAGCGGGGTGACGATGGTGTCGATGCGCAGGTTGCCGTAGTCCCAGGAGCGGATGGCCAGCATCCGCTGGTGGGCCACCCGGTCGCGGTGCTCGGCCGCCTCGCGCCGCTGCGCGGCGAACGCCTGCACCGTCTCCATGTTCAGCATGCTGTCGGCGATGTGCCCGGACACCCGCGCGATCGCCGCCTCCCGCTGGTCGACCAGCACCTGACGGCGCCGGATCAGCGGCACGATGACGAAGCCGGTGAGCGTGATCATCCCGAGCAGCACCACGACCAGGATCGGGTCGTAGCGCCACAGCACCACCGAGGCGAACGCCAGCGGCACCAGGTTCGCGACGACGGAGAACGCCATGGTGTCCACGAAGTCCTCGAACCGGGCCGCGAAGCTCACCAGCCGCTTGGTCAGCGACCCGGCGAAGTTGTCGTGGAAGAAGGCCGGGTCCTTGCCCAGCAGCTCGTCCATGCCGATCAGGTACAGGCTCTCGATGCCGCGCCCGTCCACCCGGTTCAGGAAGTGCACGCCGATCCGCCACATCAGCTCAGCGGCCAGCAGCAGGCCGGCGAACCAGCCCACTGCGGACACCACGTCGGCGGTCGCGATCCGGGTACCGCCGACGGCCCGGCCGGCCAGGTCGGCGACGACCAGCGGGGCCAGGTAGAGCATGAAGATGTTGCCGACGGCCGGCAGCAGCAGCGCGGGTATCGCGACCCCGGGCCGATGGGCCAGCTCGCGCCCGTAGTAGCTCAGAGCCAGCAGCAGCGCGGCGCGCCGGCCGCCGCCCCGGCGATCCGGCGGGTGCATCCCGTCCTCGACCATCGATCCCCCCGTCCCCCGACGAACCCTGCGGTGCCATGCTCGCTCGCGGGGCTCTCGGGCAGCGACCGAATTCCGCCGCCCGCTACCGGGTTCCGACCGGTTCCGGGGGGTGCCGATCCGCGTACCGGGTGGCCTGCTCGAACAGCTTGGCCATCCCGAGCAGCCCGGCCTCGCCGCGGTGCCGGCCGACGATCTGCAGCCCGATCGGGAGCCCGGCGCGGCTGAACCCGGCGGGCACGCTGATCGCCGGAGCGCCGGTGGCGGTGATGTCGGAGCAGGAGCGCATCCAGTCCAGGTAGGTGGTCAGCTCGACGTCGCCGATCCGGGTCGGGTACTCGATGTCGGCGTCGAACGGCAGCACCTGGGTGGTGGGCAGCAGCAGCGCGTCGTAGCGGGTGAAGAACTCCGCGGTGCGCTCGTGGAGACCGGCCAGCAGCTGCTCCGCGCGGGCCAGGTCGGCGGTGCGCAGTGCCCGGCCCTGCTCGATGTTCCAGCGGATCGTGGCCTTCAGCTGGTCGCCCCAGGTGTCCAGGACCGGGCCGAGCTTGGCGTCGAACAGCCACGCCCGGCGGATCCGGAACGCCTCGTCGGCGCCGCGCAGGTCCGGCATCGCCGGCTCCACGGTGGCCCCGAGCCCGGCGAACACCCGGGCCGCCGCCTCGACCGCGGCCACGATCTCGGGATCGATCGGCAGCGCGCCGCCGAAGTCGGCGCCGAGCGCGATGCGCAGCGTGCCCGGCTCGGGCACGCGCACCGGCACGAACGTCGAGCCCGGGTCGGCGAGCGACACCGGTACCCGCGGATCGGGCCCGGCGATGACCGACAGCAGCAGGGCCACGTCGTCGACGCTGCGGGCCAGCGGGCCGCCGACGCCCAGGTTGTGCCACGGGAGTGGATCGGGATGGGTCGGCACCCGCCCGATGCTGGGACGCAGGCCGACCACGTTGCAGAACGCGGCCGGGTTGCGCAGCGAACCCCCGAAGTCGCTGCCGTCGGCGATCGGGCACATCCCGGTGGCCAGCGCGGCCGCGGCGCCGCCGCTGCTGCCCCCGGCGGAGCGGGTGCGGTCGTACGGGTTGCGGGTGGTGCCGAACACCGGGTTGAACGTGTGCGAGCCGGCGGCGAACTCGGGCACGTTCGTCTTGCCCAGCGCGATGGTGCCGGCCGCGCGCAGCCGGGCGATGATCAGCTCGTCGGTGTCCGGCACGTTGTCGGCCAGGATCGGCGAGCCCATCGTGGTGCGGATGCCCGCCGTCAGGTGCGTGTCCTTGTGCAGGATCGGCACGCCGTGCAGCGGCGGCAACGCCGCCCCGGACGCGCGCCGCCGGTCGGCCGCGTCGGCGGCCGCGCGGGCCTGGTCGGCGACGAGCGTGGCGACGGCGTTGACCGCCGGGTTGACCTGCTCGATCCGCGCCAGGTGCGCCTCCGTGACCTCGCGGGCGCTCAGCTCGCCCTCGCGGATCAGCCGGGCGAGGGTGCCGGCCGAGCGGAAGCACAGGTCATCGGCCACGGCGCCGATCCTGCCAGGCGCCGGACCGATCAGCCGCCCAGCGGCCGGGCCAGCGCCGCGGCGAGCACGCTGGGGCGACGGGTCAGCCGCTCCTCGGCGTCGGCCAGCGTCATCAGCCGCAGCCCCGCGTTGACCAGCAGCCAGCGCAGCGGTTCGGGCTCCCAGCGCCGGGACCGGTGGTTCACCCACGGCAGCTCGGTCACCGGATCGTCGCGGCCGAGGATCAACGCGGCCAGCGTGCGGCCGGCCAGGTTGGTGGTGGCCACCCCGTCGCCGACGTACCCGCCGGCCCAGCCCAGCCCGTCGGCGCCGAGCCCGACCGACGCGTGCCAGTCCCGCGGGGTGCCCAGCGGGCCGCCCCAAGCGTGCGTGAAGTCGGCCTCGACCAGCGCCGGGAACAGCTCGCGGGCCGCCGCCCGCAGCCCGGCGAAGACCCGCTCGTCGCGGTCGAAGGACGGGTCGATCCGGGAGCGCCAGTGGTAGGGCGCACCGCGGCCGCCGAAGACGAGCCGGTCGTCGGCGCTGCGCTGGCCGTAGACGATCAGGTGCCGGTGGTCGGAGAAGGTCTGCCCGCCGGCCAGCCCGGCCCGGTCCCAAACGACGCCGGCAGCGGCCGGGTGGCCACGATCAACGAGTAGACCGGGACCACCGCGCGGGGCGCCAGCGGCCGTCGCGGTCGTGAGTGCTGAGCCGTGCTTGAACACGGCTCAGCACTCACGGGCGGCGCAGCCGCCCAGGCCAGCCCGCGGGCCAGCCGGGCGGGCTGGATGCGGGCGCAGTCCGGGACGTAGCTGCCGCCGAGCACACCGGCCGCGCCCACCAGCGCGGACGCCTCCTCGGCGGCGAGCAGTCGGATCGAGTCCGGGCCGGGCTCGGCGTCCGCGGCGCGCGCCCGGGCCAGCTGGGCCGGGGTGCGGGCCAGCACCACGGTGCCGCCCTTGCGCCAGTCGCAGGCGATGCCCTCCGCGGCCACCACCGCGCCGACCTCGTCCACGGTGGCCCGCATCGCGGCCCGCATGGCGTCCGCGGCCGGTTTCCCGTGCCGGCGGGCCAGCGCGGCGTGGGACGCCGGGAACAGTGCCGAGCACCAGCCGCCGTTGCGCCCGCTGGCCCCGAACCCGGCGGTCTCCCGCTCCACCACGAGCACCCGCACCGACGGGTCCGCCCGCAGCAGCGCGTACGCGGTCCAGAGCCCGGTGAACCCGGCACCGACGATGCACACGTCGGCGTCGGTGTCCCCGTCCAGCGCCGGCCGCGGGGTGAGCGGGTCGCCGTCGGCCGCGACCTGCTCGTGCCACAGCGAGAGCGCCGCCGGGGCCGGGGTGTCCCGGGCCGGGGTGTTCAGAGCCGCGCCCATACCTCGGTCAGCACGCCCTGCAGGATCGCGCCGATGGGCAGGTCCACCAGCTACTCCAGCGGCTACGAATCTCGTCACGTGAGCTCCAGATCGACACCAATATTCGTAGTCGGCACCGGCGGCGGCGCTGCTGAATCCACCGGCCCGGCTGCGTTCGGAGTCGCGGGCCGGGTCAGCGCTGCGGCGCCGGGGCGGGCACGAGCGTGTTCTGCCGGGCCACGATCCACCACCGGCCGTGCTCGCGGACCAGCACGTACAGCGCGGTCATGGCGTGCCCGACCGACACCGGATGCCCGTCCGCGTCGATCGCGGTCGCGTGCTGGTGAGCGAGCGCCACGTCCGGCCGCACGAACGTCACGTCGGCCAGCTCGTAACGAGCCCGCTGGTCGCGCAGCGCGCCGGCGAACAGCGCGCGGCCGGCCTTCAGCACCGCCGCCCGCCCGTCGAGCTGGATCCCGTTCACGCCGACTGCGGTGGCGTTGCGTGCGAAGTGCTCCACCAGCAGCTCGGCGTCGTTGCCGTTGAAGGCGCGCTCGGCGTCGGCGATCACCTGCCGGATCGCGGCGAGGTCGGAGTCGTGGTCGGTGGCGGTGTCCTCGATGTGTGGTGCGGTCATCGCCGCATGCTCGCGCCTGAACCGGACTTCAGGTCAAGGGCCGCCGGACGTTCCCGCGGCGGGCCAGGGGCGTGGCAGACTCGGTTCCGTGACGGCGCTGGCACCCGGGGAGAACCGGCCGCTGCCCGGCGAGCAGGTCGCGGTCACGGTGACCTGCGCCGCGGCCGTCGACGTGTCCGCCCTGCTGCTCGGGCCGGACGGCAGGGTGCGTTCGGACGCCGATCTCGTGTTCTTCAACAACCCCGTCGGCCCGGGCGTCAGCTGCCACCACGGCCAGGGCCACGGGAACGTCGTGCGGGTGGACACCCGCGCGCTGCCCACAGATGTCGGCACCGTGGTCGTCGCGGCCAGCCTGGATGGCTCCGGGCCACCGACGTTCGCCGGGGCCGGTCCGCTGGTCGCCGCGGTCGGACCGCTGACGTTCGAGATGGCCGGGCTCGACACCGAGACCGCCGTGGTCTGTGTCGAGATCTACCGCCGGGGCGAGCGGTGGAAGGTGCGCGCGGTGGGGCAGGGCTACGACGACGGGCTGGCCGGCCTGGCGGACGCGTTCGGCGTGCACGTCGACGCCGAACCCGCACCGTCGCCGCCCGCCGCACCACCGCATCCCGCGGCCCCGCCGCAACCCGCGGCCCCGCCGCAACCCGCGGCACCACCGCAACCCGCGGCCCCGCCGCAACCCGCGGCACCACCGCAACCCGCGGCCCCGCCGCAACCCGCGGCCCACCCGCCGGCACCGTCGCAGCCTCGAGGAGCGCCCATGCACAGCGACCTGTTCAGCCCCGACCACGCCGAGGTCGCCGGCATGGGGATCCAGAAGCAGGGCGGCAAGATGGTCCGGGTCGCGATGAACGGCGAGGTCATGGCCCGGGCCGGCTCGATGGTCGCCTACCAGGGCGACATGCGATTCGAGGCGCTGGGCGCCGGGGGCATCGGGAACATGATCCGGCAGCGGGTCACCGGCGAGGGGGTGCCGCTGATGCGGGTCACCGGCCGCGGCGACCTGTTCCTGGCCAACGCGGCCAGCGACGTGCACCTGATCGACCTCGACGGCTCCGACGGCCTGACCATCAACGGGGCCAACGTGCTCGCGTTCGACTCGACGCTGTCCTACACGATCGGCCGGGTGCAGGGCGCCGCCGGCTTCGCCAGCAACGCCGGGCTGTTCAACTGCGTGTTCACCGGGCGCGGCCGGATCGCGATCACCACCGAGGGCACGCCGGTCGTGCTCACCGTCGACCAGCCGACCTACGCCGACCCGCAGGCCGCGGTCGCGTGGTCGTCGAGCCTGCGGACCGGTGTGAAGAGCAACGACTCGTTCAACCTCGGCACGCTGATGGGGCGCAGCACCGGGGAGCGCGTCACGCTCTCGTTCTCCGGGCACGGCTTCGTCATCGTGCAGCCCTCGGAGCTGCCGCCCGGCGGGTTCCTCGGCGGCACCGGCGGCGGTGAGCAGGCCGGCACCGGCGGCGGCATGCTCGGCGGCCTGCTCGGCCGCTGACGTCGAGATCGGCGGCCCCACGGCGGATGCCCGGCTGCGTCGCTGATCGGGCACGGTGCTCGCCGCGTGGCCTCACCAGCGCGACACCAGAGTTGTTCGATCACCTCACAGCCACTCTGAGGTCGCACTCGTGCCGCCTCCACCGGCGGCAGACCGATCGCCCCGCCTTCAGACCGCGATCACCGTGGGCACGATCATCGGTCGCCGCCGGTAGGTCTCCCCCACCCACTTGCCCACCACCCGGCGCACCGACTGCGCGATCCGGTGGGTGTCGGTGATGCCCTCGGCCTCGGTCCGGCTGAGCTCGTCCTCGACCAGCGGCAGCACCGCGTCCAGCGCCTTCGGATCGTCGGAGAAGCCGCGCCCGGACAGCGTCGGCCGCGACACCGCGCGCCCGGTCGTGGTGTCCACCGCCACGGTGATCGAGATGAAGCCGCCCTCCCCGAGCACCAGCCGGTCGCCCAGCGTGGACTCCCCGATGTCGCCGACGGCCAGCCCGTCCACGTAGACCCGGCCCACCTCGACCCGCCCGGAGATCGCCGCCTTGCCGTCGACCAGGTCGACGACCACGCCGTCCTCGGCCAGCACCACCGACTCCTCGGCCACCCCGGTCTGCACCGCGAGCGAGGCGTTGGCCCGCAGGTGCCGCCACTCCCCGTGCACCGGCATCACGTTGCTCGGCCGCACCGCGTTGTACAGGAACAGCAGCTCGCCGGCCGGCGCGTGCCCGGAGACGTGGACCTTCGCGGTGCCCTGGTGCACCACGGTCGCCCCGAGCCGGGTCAACCCGTTGATCACGCCGAACACCGCGGACTCGTTGCCCGGGATGAGCGAGCTGGCCAGGATGATCGTGTCCTCGCTGCGGATGCGCACGGAACGGTGGTCGCCGCGGGCCATCCGGGCCAGCGCCGACAGCGGCTCGCCCTGCGACCCGGTGGAAACGATCACCAGCTCCTGGTCGGGCAGCTCCATCGCCTCGTCCAGCTCGACGAGCAACCCGTCGGGCACGTTCAGGAAGCCCAGCTCGGCGGCCAGGCCCATGTTGCGCAGCATCGAGCGGCCGACCAGGCACACCCGGCGGCCGTGCGCCGCGGCGGCGTCGAACACCTGCTGCACGCGGTGCACGTGACTGGCGAAGCAGGCCACGATGATCCGCGCCGGCGAGCGGTGGAACACCCCGTCGAGCACCGGCCCGATCTCCCGCTCGGCGATGACGAAGCCGGGGATCTCGGCGTTGGTCGAGTCGACCAGGAACAGGTCGACGCCCTCGTCGCCGAGCCGGGAGAACCCGGCCAGGTCGGTGAGCCGCCCGTCCAGCGGCAGCTGGTCGAGCTTGATGTCGCCGGTGTGCAGCACCAGCCCGGCCGGCGTGCGGATGGCCACGGCCAGCGCGTCCGGGATCGAGTGGTTGACCGCGAAGTACTCGCAGTCCCACGCCCCGTGCCGCAGCCGGGAGCCCTCACGCACCTCCAGCAGGTGGGGCGTGAGCCGGTGCTCACGGCACTTGGCCGCGACCAGCGCGAGGGTGAACCGGGAGCCGACGATGGTCAACTCCGGGCGCAGCCGCAGCAGGAACGGCACCGCGCCGATGTGGTCCTCGTGACCGTGGGTCAGCACCAGCGCGTCGATGTCGTCGAGCCGGTCCTCGATGGCCCGGAAGTCGGGCAGGATCAGGTCCACCCCGGGTGAGTCCTCGGACGGGAACAGCACCCCGCAGTCCACCACCAGCAGCCGGCCCCCGTACTCGAACACCGTCATGTTCCGGCCGACCTCGCCGATCCCACCGAGCGCGACGACCCGCAACCCGCCGTTGGGCAGCGGCGGTGGCGGCTGGCTCGGCAGCTCGATCGGATTGGCCTCCTCGGGCGGCGGGAGCGTCGGACGGGCCTGCTCGCGGCGCGGCGGACGGCTGCGGCGGGAGCGCTCCGGGCGACCGGCTGGGCGGCTCATCGCACTCCCTCGCTGCGCTCGGTCGACGCTGCACTGAGGCGCTGTGACATCGGTTCGCTCACAAGCTCGCTCATCGGGAGCGCCCGGTCAGGGGCCGGGAGGGTCGGGGGGTCGGGCACGGGCCTTCTCTCTCTTCACGACAACGTTCGGCGCACGCCGACAGCGGCGGCGGGGTTGATCACCGGTAGGCGACCTCGGCCACCGGTGCAGGACGCGCCCGCGGCGTGGCGGTCGCACGGTAGGCGTCGGGGCCGAGGGGCACTCCGGCACTGCGCAGGTCGGCCGTGATGTCCCGGACCTGCTGCTCGGTGGGCGGCGGCAACGGCAGCCGGGTGTCGCCGACGTCGAGCCCGCGCAGCCGCAGCGCGGTCTTGACGAAGATCGCGCCACCGACCCGGCCCATGGCCCGCAGCACCGGCAGCATGCTGGCGTTGACCGTACGGGCCCGCTCCAGCTCGCCGGCCTCGAACGCGTCGATGAGCACCCGCAGCCGGTCGGCCACCACGTGCCCGGTCACGCTGACGAACCCGACGGCGCCGACCGCCAGCCACGGCAGGTTCACCGGGTCGTCGCCGGAGTAGTAGGCCAGCCCGGTGGTGGCCATGACCTCGGTGCCGATCCGCAGGTCGTTGCGGGCGTCCTTGACCGCGACGATGCGCGGGTGGTCGGCCAGCCGCTGCAGCGTTTCCAGCTCGATCGGGATGACGCTGCGCGGCGGGATGTCGTAGAGCATCACCGGCAGCCCGGTGGCGTCGGCGATCGCGGTGAAGTGCAGCAGCAGCCCGGCCTGCGGGGGGCGCGAATAGTAGGGGGTGACCAGCAGCAGACCGTCGGCGCCGGCCTGCTCGGCGGCGCGGGCCAGGTGAATGCTGTGCGCCGTGTCGTAGGTCCCGGCCCCGGCCACCACGGTGGCGCGGTCCCCGACGGCCCCGACCACTGCCCGGATCAGCTCCGCCTTCTCCTCGTCGGTGGTGGTCGGGCTCTCCCCCGTGGTGCCGTTCACCACCAGGCCGTCGTTGCCCAGGTCGACGAGGTGGGAGGCCAGCTCCTCGGCGCGGACCAGGTCCAGGCCGCCGTCGGCGGTGAACGGGGTGACCATGGCGGTCAACACCCGCCCGAAGGGGCGCCCGGGGAGTGTGGAGGCGGGGCTCATGGGGTGACGGTACCGCCCGGGCCCGGCGCGTATCGGCCGGCGCCGCCGGCTCCGGGGTCAGAAACGCCGCTGCACGGTCCGGAAGGCACTGACGTCCTCCGGGGTGCCCTCGACCTCGACGCGGGCGGCGTCCCGGCCGAAGCCGAGCAGCACCACCTCACCCGGCTCGCCGACCAACCGCACCAGGCCCGGTCCGGTGCGCACGACCTGCTGCTCCCCCGTCGGGCGGGCCAGCACCACCCCCACCGGGCTGCTGCGGAACAGCATTCCGCCCATGCGCTGCAGCAGCTTCCACAGCGCGCCGTCGCGGGCCGGGTCCGGCGGTCGCGGCTCCCAGCCCGGCTCGCCGCGCCGCAGGTCCTCGTGGTGTACGAAGAACTCGGCCCCGTTGGCGAACTCGTCGACCTTGCCGACCCGGAACGGCGACCACGACGGCGGCCCGGAGCGCAGCGCCTCGACCATCTCCGACCACGGGGTGGCGGCGTACCCGGCGGTGGCCCGCT
This sequence comes from Pseudonocardia sp., assembly GCA_035557575.1. Lineage (GTDB taxonomy): Bacteria > Actinomycetota > Actinomycetes > Mycobacteriales > Pseudonocardiaceae > Pseudonocardia. Next base: position 12,568 of record DATMDS010000021.1, read on the forward strand.
CGACGAGGGGCGACAGCGCGGGGATCACCAGCCCGGGCGCCACCCAGGGCTGGCGCTCCCGGACCAGCAGGTGGGCCAGCAGGTCACGGCTGGTCCAGCCGGCGCACAGAGTGGGCCGGTCCGGGCCGAGGCGGGTGAACTCGTCGCAGATCGCGGTGCGCTCGTCACTCGCCAGGCTCATGGATCCGACCCTACGGCGTGGCTGCGGAAAGGCAGGGGCCGACGGTCGCGAGCACCCCGCGATGATCCGAGCCGGGCAGCGCGACCTGGCCCGCGCCGTCGCCGCACCACCCCCGGCTCACCAGGATGTGGTCGATGCGCACCAGCAGCGGCGTCCACTTGCCCACCGAGCTGTACCGCGTCCACCGGTCGCGGACGGCGTCGACCAACCCCCCGGTCTGCAGCAACTGCTGGTAGCCGTAGGTCCGGTCCGACGTGTTGAGATCCCCGACCACGATCACCGGATCAGTCTCCTTGCTGGCCTGCGCCGCCACCGCGGCGATGATCTGGTGGTGCTCGCGCAGCGTCGCCTGGTAGCCGCCGCGGGTGGTGAACCAGGGACGCGGCACGTGCAGGGCGTACAGCACGAACCGGCCGGCCGGGCCGTCGACCCGCAGGCGCATGCCCGGCAGCCCCGGTAGGGCATCGTCCAGGCGGCGCAGCGGAGACCTGCTGTAGACCGCCACGGCCGGTGCACCGAACTCGAGCTCGCGGTAGGGGTACTTCGCGGCGAACACCGGGTCGGTCCACCGCGTCGCCTCGGACATCACCAGCACGTCCGGGTCGTCGCGCAACAGCGCCGCCGCCGGAGTGCGCGACTTCATCACGTTGGCGCCCAGCACCGACACCCGCGCGTCCGGTCGCACCGCCCCGGCGTCGGCCGGCAGCCACCGGATGCCCACCGCCAGCAGCCCCACGACCAGCAGGGACACGGCAGGAACCAGCCATCGCGGGTCCCGACGCCTCGCGGCCACCACCAGCACGACCAGGACCAGCACGGCCACCAGCACCGGCAGCAGGATCGCGACGGCGTCCAGCGGGTAGTAGTCGACGCCCGCCAGCAGGAACACCGACCACGGCAGCGCGCTCAGCAGGAGTACGCCGAGCAGTGTCCGGCGCGAGTGTCGGATCCGCTCGTGGTCCAGCATCACCCCTCGGTGACGAAAGGACTGGACGCGATCTCGGAGCCGTCCTCCAGGGTGGCGATCTCGAAGTCGCCGAAGACGTTGGGGACCTCGCGCTGCAGCTGGCGCAGGCACTCGACGGCCAGCTCGCGGATCTCGACGTCGGCGTGCTCGGTGGCCCGCATGGCGATGAAGTGCCGCCAGGCCCGGTAGTTGCCGGTGACCACGATCCGGGTCTCGGTCGCGTTGGGCAGGATCGCCCGGGCGGCCTGGCGGGCCTGCTTGCGCCGCAGGGTGGCGTTCGCGACGTCGGCGAAGCGCTTCTCCAGCCCTTCCAGCAGCTCCTCGTAGGCCTTGACCGACGCCGCCGCGGCCTCGGTGAACAGCGCATGCAGCTCCGGGTCGGTGGCGATGACCTCCGGCTCGACCATGGCGGCGTCCCGCTCGGGCACGTAGCGCTGGGAGAGCTGGCTGTAGGAGAAGTGCCGGTGCCGGATCAGCTCGTGGGTGAGGCTGCGCGACACCCCGGTGAGGTAGAAGCTGACCGTGCCGTGCTCCAGCACGGACAGGTGGCCGACCTCCAGAATGTGCCGCAGGTAGCCGGCGTTGGTCGCGGTGCTGGGGTTGGGCTTGGTCCAGGACTGGTAGCAAGCGCGCCCGGCGAACTCGGCCAGTGCCTGGCCGCCGTCGGCGTCGGTGTTCCACGGCACGTCGGGGGGCGGGACGAACTCGGTCTTGGCCACGAGCTGGACGCGCAGCGGCACGATCTCCGGCATGCCGGCAGCGTAACCGGGAAGTCTGCGCCGCCTTGAGCGACACATGCCGCCTCGCGTGGTGACATCACCCGACAGCAGATCCGGTGTTGACTGATGCCTCACATGACGCCACAGTGGCGTCATGGACCTCAGTCAGTACGTCAACCAACTGCGCGAGGATCTCGCCGCCGCGGCAGCCGCCGGTGACGAGCAGACCCGGCAGACCGCCGCCCTGCTCGGCGCGGCCATCGAACCGGCCGCCCGGCTGGCCCTGATGAACGCGCTGGCCGACCTGGCCTCCGAGATCACCGCCGCGCTCGGCGACCGGGTGGTGGAGGTGCGCCTGGACGGGCGGGACATCCGGGTCGCGGTCACCGGGGAGTCGGAACCCGAGCCGGAGCCCGAGCCGGCGTCCGGCGGCCCGTTCCGCGGCTTCGGCGGCGCTGACAGCGGCGACATCAGCCGGATCACGCTGCGCCTGGTCGAGCAGATCAAGGGACAGGCGGAGCAGGCGGCCGCGGCCAAGGGGATGTCGCTCAACTCCTGGGTCGCGCAGGCCGTGCAGGGCGCGCTGTCCGGCAACGGGCCGCACCGCAAGGGGCGTCGCCCGGAGGGCGGGCCCGACGACCGCGACGGACGCCGGCTGCGTGGCTGGGTGGAGGGATGACCGACATGGTGGACCTGTCCAAGGACGAGTGGCCCGACGACGGCGCCGCACTGGTGCGCCAGCAGAGCTGGCCGGCGGACGGCCCGGCCGAGCTGGAGCTGTCGGTCGATGTCGGGCGGATCAGGGTGCAGCTCGACGAGCAGGTCGGCGACGGCGGCGCCCAGGAGGTCCGGGTCGAGGTGCGGCACGACCCGTCCGCCGGCGGCAGCTGGAGCCAGGGCATCAGCGGCCTGCTGAACTGGCTGGGCGCGGGGCCCGAAGGGGGCGGTGGCCCGATCGACGAGCTCGACCGGCTGGCCGCCGAGGCCGTGCGGGCCGCCACGATCACCTGGTCGGAAAGTGCACGCCGGCTGGTCGTGCGCTCCGCCTCGGAGATGCCGCTGCGCGTGGTGCCGCTGGCGGTCACGGTCTCCGCGCCGGCCGGCTCCCGGCTGGCGGCCCGCGCCGGTGCCGGTGACGTCCGGGTGACCGGCACCGCCGGCTGGACCGCGGTGCGGACCGGCTCCGGGGACATCGCGGTGGCCGCCGTGGACGGCGAGGCCGACGTGACCACTGGCTCCGGCGACATCGAGCTGGGCCCGATCGCCGGCCGCACCCGGGTGCGGACCGGCTCCGGCACGGTGGTGCTGGACCGGGCGGGCGGGCCCACCGAGATCAAGGCGAGCAGCGGTGACGTCACCGTTCGCGAAGCCGCCGCGGACCTGGGCGTGCGGACCGGATCGGGGGCGGTGACGATCACCGACGCCCGCGCCGGGCAGCTCGACCTGACCACCGGTTCGGGCGGGCTGCGGATCGGGGTGCACGCCGGCGTGCGCGCCGAGCTGGACCTCTCGTCGGGGTCGGGGGCGGCGCGCAGCGATCTGGAGGTGCACTCCGGAACGCCTCCGCAGGCACCGGCGCTGCGGGTGCGGGGCCGCACGGGCAGCGGTGACGTGGTGGTCACCCGGGCGACCGCGCCCGCCTGAGTCCCGGGCCGCGCGGCACCCGTTCCGGCCGCGCCGGCCCGGCCCCGGGTCCGGGTCCGGCCGCACCGGCCGGTCCCGGTTCCGGCGCCGAACGGCACCATTGCCGCCGGTGATCCGTCTCAATGGCGCGTTGTTGTCGCCGTGACCGCCACAGCGTGCCGTTCGGATGGATCACGCCATTCGTGCGGTCGAGCGCGCCGGCCCGGCCGCGCCCCGCGCCCGACCGGCGGTCAGACGGCCGCGGCCAGCGCCGCGGCGAGATCACCCCGCTCCGCGACCACGACATCGTCCAGCTCCAGCCAGGCGGCCATCTCCCGCAGGGCGGCGGCCAGCTCCGCGGCCACCCGGGCGCGGTCGACTCCCGGCTCCCCGAAGGCGCCCTGCACGCGGAGCACGCCGGCGCGCCGATCGGACTTCAGGTCGACCCGGGCCACCAGCTCACCGTCGAGCAGGAACGGGAAGACGTAGTAGCCGTAACGGCGCTTCGGCTCCGGCACGTAGATCTCGATGCGGTAGCGGAAGTTGAAGATCCGTAGTGTCCGGCTGCGCTCCCAGATCAGCGGGTCGAACGGGCACAGCAGCGCCCGACCGGTGATCCGCCGCGGCACCGGGAGGCCGGGCACCCGGTAGGCCGGGTGCCGCCAGCCGCGCACCTCGACCGGCTCCAGCTCGCCGGAGTCGACCAGCTCCGCGACCGCGCGGCGGCTGTGCTCGGGTGCGATCCGGTAGTAGTCGCGCAGGTCGGGCTCGGTGGCGACGCCGAGCGCCGCGGCCGCCCGCCGGGTCAGCGCGCGAGCGGCCTCGTCCTCGGGCGGCGGTTCGTCGGCGAGCACCTCCGCGGGCAGCACCCGCTCGGGCAGGTCGTAGAGCCGCTGGAAGTGCCGCCGCGCCCCGGTGGTGAGCGCGCCGATGCCGAACAGGTACTCGCAGATCCGCTTCAGGTCCGATCGTTCCCACCAGGACGCACCGGGCGGCCGGCGCCGGGTCGGGCCGCCGAGCACCGCCTCCAGCTCGCCGGCCCCGACCGGCCCGAGCTCCTTCACCGCGGCCAGCACGTCGTCGACCAGGCCCGGATGCCGGTCCACGAGCACCGCGTAGTGCCGCCACCAGCCCTCGCGCTTGGCCCGGGCGCGCAGCAGCGGCCAGTCCTGCACCGGGAGCAGGCTCGCCTCGTGGGCCCAGTACTCGACCAGCAGCCGCGGCCGGCGCGCCGAATGCGCCCACGCCGCCTCGTCGACCAGCGCTCGGTCGTAGTGCCCGAGCCGGCTGAACAGCGGCATGTAGTGCGCCCGCACCGCCACGTTCACCGAATCCAGCTGCAGCAGCCGGATCCGCTCGATCGTGCGGACCAGGTGTCGGCGGGTGACCGGGCCGGCCGGCCGGGCGGCGGCGAATCCCTGCGCGGCAAGGACCGCGCGCCGCGCGGCCGCGGGGCCGATCACGTCGACGGGGGTGCTGGTCGGACTGCTCACGCCGCTGATGCTGCCAGCCACCTCCGACAGTTTCCGACCCCACCGATCAGGGCAGGACGGGCGGCAGTCCGAACGGGGCCAGCTGGGCCGCGCCCCCACCGAAGACCACGATGCGGGTGATCCCGGAGGTGCTCACGGTGAGCGCACCGAGCCCGAACGCGTGGTGGCGCCCGTCGCCGCCGCGCAGGTAGGCGCCGGCGGCGGGCTGCCCGTTCGCCCGGGTCGCCACCATCCGCCAGTCCCCCGGCTCACCGACCACCCGCGCCAGGAAGCGCAGGCAGGTCGCGCGGCCGGCGAACCAGGTCCTGGACCCCACCATCTCGATCGTCGCGTCCGCACGCAGCGCCCGCTCCAGCGCGCCCACGTCGGCGTTCTCGAAACCCGTCAGGTACAGCTCCAGCAGCTCGCGGGCCGCCGCTTCGGTGGGCTCGCCGGCCGGCGCCCGGACCGGCTCCGCCAGCCGCGCGCGGGCCCGTTGCAGCGCGCTCTTCACCGCCGCAACGGTGGTGTCGAGCATCGTGGCCACCTCGGCGGCCGGCACGTCCAGCACCTCGCGCAGGATGAGCACCGCCCGTTGCCGCGGCGACAGCTCCTGCAGGCTGGTCAGCAGGGCCAGCCGGAGCGAGTCGCGGATCGACGCGATGACGGCCGGGTCGGCCGACTCCGGGGTGACCAGCGCATCCGGCACCGGCTGCAGCCACCGCACCCCGGCCGCCGGCTCGGGCTCCGCGTCCGGGTCGGCCTCGGGCGCCCCCAGCCCTGACGGCAGCGGTCGCCGCCCCCGCTGGCGCAGCGCCGTCAGGCACGCGTTGGTCGCGATCCGGTACAGCCACGTGCGCAGCGAGGAGCGACCGTCGAACCCGCCGTAGGAGCGCCACGCCCGCAGGTAGGTCTCCTGCACGACGTCCTCCGCCTCGTCCAGGGCGCCCAGCATGCGGTAACAGTGGGCCAGCAGCTCCCGGCGGTACGGCTCGGCGCGGCGGCCGAACTCCGCAGGCTCGCTGATCACGTTCATCGTCGTTCCCATGACGTCCACCCCGGTACCGACCGTCGAGCACGCCGAAAGGAATCGCAGTTCCTGCCCGGCGGCGGCCGGGGTCGACAGATCAACGGCGACGCGGTGGCCGCCTGAACCGGCCCGGGCGGGACGGTCGCTCGGCCATGATCACCAGCAGCACCGCGGCGAGCACGATCGCGCCGCCGGCCAGCTGCCACGCGGAGAACCGCTCGTCCACCACGAGCACGCCGAGCAGCACGGCGATCACCGGGTTCACGTACGCGTAGGTGGCCACGGTGGACACGGGCAGGTTGGCCAGCGCGTAGGCGTAGGCGCTGAAGGCCCCGAGCGACACCACCACCGTCAGGTAGCCCCATGCCCACCAGGCCACCGGGGTCACGGCGGCCACGTCGAGCCGGTCGCCGATGCCCAGGCTGATCGTGAGCAGCACCGCGCCGCCGACCAGCATCTGCAGTGCGGCCAGCGCGAACGGGTTCGCCGGCACCGGCAGCCGGGTGGTGCAGAACGTGCCGGTCGCCCAGCCCACCGCGGCCAGCAACACCAGCCACGGCCCCCACCAGGCGCTGCCGAACACGCCGCCGGACCCGCCGGAGTGCCCGGCCAGCAGCAACACCGACAGCCCGAGCACCCCGACCCCGACCCCGAGCCAGGTGGCCGGCCGCGGCCGGTCCCCCGTGATGGTGCGCAGCAGCACGATGTGCAGCGGTACCGAGGCGATGAGCAGCGCGGCGAGCCCCGAGCCGACCTGCTGCTGGCCCACCGCCACCAGCCCGTTGCCCCACGCGGGCAGCAGCACCCCGGACAGCGCGGTGGTGCCGAGCTGGGCCCGGCTCATCCGGAACGCGCGCGGCCCGGCGACCACGGCCACGATCAGCGCCAGCAGCGCTCCGCCGATCAGGAACCGGATCCCGCCGAGCAACAGCGGCCGCACCGTCGCGATGACCAGCCGGTTGGCCAGGTAGGTGGAACCCCACAGCACGTAGACGACGCCGAGGGCCACCCACGGCAGCACGCCGACGGAGCGAGCGGGGGCGGGGGCATCGACCGGGCGGACCACGGATGCGACGTTGCCATGGCGAACGAGCCGCTGTCGCCCCCGATCCGGCCGGCCGGCTCCCGGTGCGGTATCCATGCGCATGGCCCTCGCCACGGTCCGACCGGCCGTCGTGACCGATGTCGACGAGATCCTCCGCATCCAGGCCACGACCTGGTCGCTCGCCTACGCCGAGCTGGTGCCCCCGAGCGCGCTGGCGGAGCTCGACGGCGAGCGCGCCCGACAGGCGTGGACGGCGGCGATCGCCGCCGCCGACGGGCATCACCACGTGCTGGTCGCGGCGGAGGGCGAGCACACGGTGGGGTTCTGCGCGGCCACCGGGCCCGGACAGTCCGCGCCACCGGCGGACAGCGGCCGGTCGAGTGAGCATCCCGAGCTGGGCGAACGGGAATGGGGGGAGATCAACACCCTGCTCGTGGAGCCGCGGTGGGGGCGGCGCGGGCACGCCGGACGGCTGCTGGCCGGTGTGGCCGCCGCCCTGCAGGCGGGTGGCGCCCGCTACGGGCTGGCCTGGATCCCGGAGCCCGACCAGGCTTCCCGGCAGTTCTACGACCGGGCCGGATGGCAGCCCGACGGAGCGGCCCGGGCCCTGGACACCGGCGACGGCGTGCTGCGTGAGATCCGGCTGACCGGCTCGCTGGACCTTCGCCTGCGCGACTGACCAGACCGGAGCGGCTGCCGCCGTCAGCTGCCCAGGAGGGATTCCAGGCCGATCGTCAGGCCCGGCCGGTCGCGCACCGCGCGCACCGCCATCAGCACCCCGGGCATGAACGAGATCCGGTCGAGCGAGTCGTGCCGGATGGTCAACGTCTCGCCCGCGGTGCCCAGGATCACCTCCTGGTGCGCGACCAGGCCGGGCAGCCGGACCGAGTGCACCCGGATCCCGTCCACGTCGGCCCCGCGGGCCCCGGCCAGCTCGTCGGTGGTGGCATCGGGCACCGGCCCGGCGCCGGCCTCGGCCCGGGCGGCAGCGATCAACGACGCGGTGCGCGCCCCCGTTCCGGACGGCGCGTCCACCTTGCCCGCATGGTGCAGCTCGATCACCTCGACCGAGTCGAAGAAGCGCGCGGCCTGCCGGGCGAACTGCATCATCAGCACCGCGCCCACGGCGAAGTTGGGGGCGATCAGCACGTGCCCGGGGGTGTCGGCCAGCAGGCCGCGCACCCGCTCGAACCGCTGCTCGTCGAACCCGCTGGTGCCGACGACCACGCCGATGCCGGCCTCGAGCGCGTACCGGATGTTGTCCAGCACCGCGCCGGGGTGGGTGAAGTCCACGACGACCTGGGCACCGGCGTCCACCAGCTGCTCCCGGGCGTCGCCCTCGTCGAGGCGGGCGACCAGCTCCAGGTCGGGCGCCGCCTCGACCGCGCGGCACACCTCGGCGCCCATCCGCCCGCGGGCACCCAGCACCCCGACCCTGATCGTCTCGGCCACCGGAGCACTGTAGTGCCCCGTCAAGCAAGGTTCGCCGCGCTTCACGGGGCACTAGTCAGCCCAGCACCAGGCCTCCCACCCAGACCGCAGCGGCCAGCAACGCGGTGGCCAGCTCGATGACGATGCTCCAGCCGACCGCGGCCAGCGCCCGGCGGGTGGCCGGCCAGGCCCGCGAGCGGTCCCCCAGCCGGCTCAGCTCGCCCAGGTAGACGCCGAGCACGAAGCCGAGGAAGAGCCCGATCACCGGGATCACGAAGAACCCGACGATGCCCAGCACCCCGCCGAGGGCCAGCGTGCGCATCGGCACCCCGGCCTCGCGGAGCTTCCGGCCGGGCAACAGGTACTTGGCGACGCTCCCCAGCGCGACGACGAGCACGGCGACGCCCAGCACCGTCCAGCCGACCGTGTCGCCCCGTGGCACCGCCCACACGGCGATGCCGGCGAGCACCAGCAACAGCCCCGGCAGCACCGGTACCAGCACTCCGACCACGCCGACTGCGATCAGCACCCCGGCGATCAGCGTCTCGGTCTCCACGATTCCGATCGTGCCACGGCGGACCGGAGCGGCCCGCGGTGCGCTCGGGGCGCGTCACCCGTTCGGACACCGTTCTCCGGGTTGCCCGCGGACCACCCCCCGGCGAGTGGGTCAGTCGGTGATCGAGCGCAGGGCGGGGGGCAGGTCCGCCGCGTCGTCGTACGGGCCGACCACGGCGGCGACCAGCGGCCGGGTCAGCAGCTCGGCCGCCACCTCGCGGACCTGCCGCTCGGTCACCGCGGTGATCCGGTCCAGGCTCTCGGTCAGGGTGCGTTGCCGTCCGTGGTCGAGCTCCGAGCGGCCCAGCCGGTTCATCCGGGACGCGGTGTCCTCCAGCCCCAGGACCAGGCCGCCGCGCAGATTGCCCTGGGCCCGCGTCACCTCGGCAGGGGTCAGGCCGTCGGCGGCGACCTCCGCCAGCACCGCGCGCAGCACCGTGACCACCTGGTCGGCCCGCTCCGGGGCACAGCCGGCGTAGAGGGAGAACGTGCCGGCGTCGGCGTACGACGCCAGCGCCGAGTACACCGAGTAGGCCAGCCCGCGCTGCTCGCGTACCTGTTGGAACAGCCGCGAGCTCGGCCCGCCACCGAGCGCGGTGGACAGCACGGTCAGCGCGCTGCGCCGAGGATCGTGCCGACCGATGCCGGGGACGCCGAGCAGCAGGTGGGTCTGCTCGGTGTCGTCAGGGCGCAGCACCAGCTGCGGCCCACCGGCGAGCTCGGCCGGCAGCACCGGGCGCGGCGGCTCCGGTGCGGCTCCGGAGAACCGCCTGGCGGCCGGGCCGAGGGCGGCGGCGACCAGCTCGAGCAGCCGCGCGTGCTCCAGGTTGCCGGCCGCGGCGACGATCATGCGCGGCGACGTGTACTCGCCGCGCCAGTACCCGTGCAGCGTCTCCCGGGTCAGCCCGCGCACCGACTCGGCCGATCCGATCACCGGCCGGCCCAGCGGGTGCGGGCCGAACATGGCCTCGTCGAACAGTTCGCCGAGCAGCTCCTCCGGGTCGTCGTCCCGGATGGCGATCTCCTCGAGCACCACGCTGCGCTCCAGCTCGACGTGCTCGGGGAGCAGCGTCGCGGCCGTCACCACGTCGGCCAGCACGTCCACGGCCAGCGGCAGGTCGGTGTCCAGCACGTGCGCGTAGTAGCAGGTGTGTTCCTTCGCGGTGAACGCGTTCAGCTCACCGCCCACCGCGTCCAGCTGCTCGGAGATCTCGGCCGCGGAGCGCCGGGCCGTGCCCTTGAACAGCAGGTGCTCCAGGTAGTGCGCGGCGCCGGCCTGCTCGGTGCGTTCGTCGCGGGATCCGACACCGATCCAGATGCCGATCGCGACCGAGCGGACCCCGGGGACCGCCTCCGACAGCACCCGCAGTCCACCGGGCAGTTCGGTACGGGAAACGCCGGGGGCGGAAGCCGCAGCCCCCGCCCCCGGCGTCACGAGCAGATCGGTCAATTCGCGGCGACCTCGGCCGACACGTCGGCCGGCGTCGGGTCCGCCGCGCCCGCCCCGTTCTCGGCCTCGGCGTCGGCCACCGGGACCAGGCTGATCTTGCCCCGGTTGTCGATGTCGGTGACCTCGACGCGGATCTTGTCGCCGACCTTCACCACGTCCTCGACCTTGCCGATGCGCTTGCCGTTGCCCAGCTTCGAGATGTGCACCAGGCCGTCCTTGCCCGGCACCAGCGAGACGAAGGCGCCGAACGCGGCGGTCTTGACCACCGTGCCCAGGAACCGCTCGCCGATCTTCGGCAGCTGCGGGTTGGCGATCGCGTTGATCAT
>DATMDS010000022.1:0-6514 GCA_035557575.1 Pseudonocardia sp.
CGTGCTGTCGGTGGTGGAGCGGGTGTCCGCGGCCGGTGGCCGGGCCGTGGTCATGACCTACTACAACCCGGTGCTGCGCTACGGCGTGGACGCCTTCGCCCGCGACCTCGCCGCGGCCGGCGGCCTGGGTGTGATCACCCCGGACCTGATCCCGGACGAGGCCGACGAGTGGCTGGCCGCCTCCGACCGGCACCGGCTGGACCGGATCTTCCTGGTGGCGCCGTCGTCGACCGAGGAGCGGATCGCGGCCACGGCCGCGGCCACCCGCGGGTTCCTGTACGCCGCCTCGACGATGGGCGTCACCGGAGCGCGGGACAGCGTGGCCAGCGCGGCGCCCGGCCTGGTGGCCCGGTGCCGGCCGCTGACGTCGCTGCCCATCGGTGTCGGGCTCGGGGTGCGCTCGGGCGACCAGGCCGCCGAGGTGGCCGGGTTCGCCGACGGCGTGATCGTCGGGTCGGCGTTCGTGACCGCCGCGCGCGGCGGGGCCGGTGCCGTCCGCGAGCTCGCCGCCGAGCTGGCCGCCGGGGTGCGCCGGGCGGACCGGCAGCCGCAGCCCGCCTGACCGGTTCCCGGGCCCGGCTCCGCCCCGGGTTGCCCGGGGCCCCGGTTGCCGGGGCCCGGTTGCCCGTACCCGGTCGATGATCGGCGCGAGTGGTACCTGAGTGGCACGGGTGAGCCGGACGTACCGCGCCTGCTGATCATGACCACGCTGTCCGCGGATCGGCGTGATCGTCGGCCGGCTGACCGTTCCCGGGACCCGTGGGGCCCCGCGCTACCGTGGCCGGGTGAGTTCCGCCGTCGCCACTGTCGTGCTGGCCGCCTTTCCGAGCCCGGATCGAGGCGTCTGGCACCTCGGACCGGTCCCGATCCGGGCGTACGCGCTGTGCATCATCGCCGGCATCGTGGTCGCCGTGCTGTGGGGCGAGCGGCGTTTCGTCGCGCGCGGCGGTGCACCCGGCACGGTGACCGACGTCGCGGTGTGGGCGGTGCCGTTCGGGCTGGTCGGTGGGCGGCTGTACCACGTGGCCACCGATTGGCAGACCTACTTCGGCCCGGGCGGCAACCCGGTCGACGCGTTCAAGATCTGGCAGGGCGGCCTCGGGATCTGGGGGGCTGTCGTCCTGGGTGCGGTCGGGGCCTGGATCGGCTGCCGGCGCCGCGGGGTGCCGCTGCCGTTCTTCGCCGACGCGGTGGCCCCCGGGATCGTCACCGCGCAGGCCATCGGCCGGCTCGGCAACTGGTTCAACCAGGAGCTCTACGGCGCTCCGACGACGCTGCCATGGGGCCTGGAGATCTACCGCCGGGTCGACCCGGCCACCGGCGCGCCGGACACCCTGGGCGGGGTGGCGGTGGACCATACGCCGCTCGAGGTCGTGCACCCGACGTTCCTGTACGAGTTGCTGTGGAACCTGGCGGTCGCCGCCCTCGTGGTGTGGGCCGACCGCCGGTTCCGCCTCGGGCACGGGCGGGCGTTCGCCGTGTATGTCGCCGGCTACACCGCGGGCCGGTTCTGGATCGAGCAGATGCGCACCGACTACGCCACCCGGGTCTTCGGTGACCTGCGGATCAACGTCGTGGTGGCGGCAGTGGTCTTCCTCGCCGCGGTGGCCTACATCGTGCTGGTCCGCGCGCCCCGCGAGGTGCTCGCGACCGCCCCCGTCGACGGCGCCGACGAGCTGGTGCTGCCCGACGGCTCCCCGGCGGGGCCCGTGGCCGCAGGTGACGCCGCACCCGCTCGATCGGCGACCGGGGCCACCGGCCTGACCGAACCGATCCCGCGGCCTGCGGCCGAACCGCCGACGGCTGACGGATCGGCGGCCGAGGACACGGGCGGAGCGGAGCCGGAGGCCGCGGAGCCGGTCCCGGGCGCCGCCGTGCCGGAAGCCGGGTTTACGCAGGCCGAGGGCCCGGAGGCCGGCCGGTCGGAGGCCGAGACGCCGGAGGTTGAGGCGCCGGGGGCCGGGACGCCGGAGGTTGAGACGCCGGGGGCCGAGATGCCGGGGGCCGAGATGCCGGGGGCCGAGGCGCCGGGGGCCGAAGGGGCGGGGGCCGAAGGATCGGATTCGGAGGAGTCGAAGGCCAAGGGACCGAAGGCCAAGGGACCGAAGGCCGAGGGACCGAAGGCAGACGGGCCGGAAGCCGACGGGCCGGAAGCCGAGGGGTCGGAGGCCGATGTCCCGGAGGCCGGCCGGTCGGAGGCGGGGCAACCGGCGGTCGACGAGCCCGCGGAGGCGCCGGCGGCTGATCAGCCGGTGGCCGACGAGCCCGCGGCCGACGGAGCCGAGCCGGCGGCCGGTGAGCCCACCGGGCGCCGACCGTGAACCGCTTCACCGGCTTCGGAGACGGCGCGGTCGAGTTCTACGACGGGCTGGCCGCCGACAACACCAAGGCCTACTGGACCGACCAGAAGAAGATCTACGAGGCGCACGTCCGGGAACCGATGCAGGCGTTGCTGGCCGAGGTCGAGTCCGAGTTCGGCACCGGCAAGATCTTCCGGCCGTACCGGGACGTCCGGTTCTCCCAGGACAAGACGCCGTACAAGACGCACTGCGGCGCGGTCGCCGGGTCGTACTACGTCCAGCTCGGGTCCGACGGGCTGCTGGCCGCGGGGGGCTACTACTACATGGCGCCGGACCAGATCGCCCGCTACCGCACCGCCGTGGACGACGACCGGCGCGGCACCGACCTGCAGCGTCGGCTGGCGGCGATCGAGTCGGCCGGCATCACCAGGGCGGGGGAGGTCCTGAAGACCCGCCCGCGCGGCTACGACGCCGATCACCCGCGGCTGGAGCTGTTGCGGCACAAGGGGCTGTACGGCTGGCGGCAGTGGCCGCCCGACGACGTGCTGCACGAGCCCGGAGCGCTGCCGCGGGTGGTCGCGACGTGGCGTGCGCTGCGCCCGCTGGCCGAGTGGCTCGACGATCACGTCGGGCCGAGCGAGCAGCCCCGGCGGTGACCTGGGCGCGCTGCACGTACCCGTCCGGATCGTTCCAGACCTGGGTCTAGACTCGTGTGACGTGAGCCGCCGCACCAAGATCGTCTGTACCATCGGCCCGGCAACGGCCAGCCCGGACCGACTGCGTGAGCTCGTGCAGGCCGGGATGGACGTCGCGCGGCTGAACTTCAGCCACGGGCACCGCGACGACCACAAGCGCGTCTACGAGATGGTGCGCAAGGCCGCCGACGCGGAGGGACACGCCGTCGGCATCCTGGCCGACCTGCAGGGCCCGAAGATCCGCCTGGGCCGCTTCGCCGGCGGTTCCGTGGAGTGGCGGACCGGCGAGGAGGTGCGGATCACCGTCGACGACGTCACCGGCACCCACGACCGCGTGTCCACCACCTACGGCGGACTGGCCATCGACGCGCGCACCGAGGACCGGCTGCTGGTCGACGACGGCAAGGTCGGCCTGCGAGTGGTCAAGGTCGAGGGCAACGACGTGGTGTGCCGGGTCACCGAAGGTGGGCCGGTCAGCGACAACAAGGGCCTCTCGCTGCCGGGCATGAACGTCTCGGTGCCGGCGATGAGCGAGAAGGACTGTGCCGACCTCGAGTTCGCGCTCGACCTGCGGGTGGACACCATCGCGCTGTCGTTCGTGCGCAGCCCGGCGGACATCGACCTGGTGCACAGGATCATGGACGGCCACGGCGGGCGACTGCCGGTGGTCGCCAAGCTGGAGAAGCCGGAGGCGGTCGACAACCTGGAGGCGATCGTCCTCGCCTTCGACGGGCTGATGGTCGCCCGCGGTGACCTCGGGGTCGAGCTCCCGCTGGAGTACGTGCCGCTGGTGCAGAAGCGGGCCATCCAGATCGCCAGGGAGAACGCGAAACCGGTGATCGTCGCCACCCAGATGCTGGACTCGATGATCACGAACTCGCGGCCGACCCGGGCCGAGGCCTCGGATGTCGCGAACGCCGTGCTCGACGGGGCCGATGCGCTGATGCTGTCCGGTGAGACCAGCGTGGGCCGGTACCCGATCAAGTCGGTGCGCACGATGGCGCAGATCATCGAGGCCGCCGAGGACGGTCCGGTGAACGTCCCGCCGCTCAACCACGTGCCGCGCACCAAGCGGGGCGTGCTCTCCTACGCGGCCCGGGACATCGGCGAGCGGCTCTCCGCGCGGGCACTGGTCGCCTTCACCCAGTCCGGGGACACGGTGCGCCGGCTGGCCCGGCTGCACACCCGGCTGCCGCTGCTGGCCTTCACCCCCACCCCCGAGGTGCGCAGCCAGCTCGCGATGAGCTGGGGGGTGGAGACGTTCCTGGTCGACTTCGTGCAGTCGACCGACGCCATGGTCCGCCAGGTGGACCACGCGATCCTGTCCATCGACCGCTTCCAGCGCGGCGACCTGGTGGTGATCGTGGCCGGCTCCCCGCCCGGCACCGTCGGCTCCACCAACCTCATCCGCGTGCACCGGTTGGGCGAGGAAGACCACGCCTGACCCTCCGGCGCCGGTGGGCCTGAGAGGATGCGGGGGTGAGCCGAGCTGTGGGCGCCGCGCCCGACACCGCGTCCGACGGCGTCCCGCGGGGACAGGCCGTTCTCGATGCCCTGGTCTCGCTGCTCGACCTGGAGCAGCTCGAGCTGAACCTGTTCCGTGGGGTGAGTCCGCCGCAGAGCCCGACCCGGGTCTTCGGCGGCCAGGTGGCCGGGCAGGCCCTGGTCGCGGCCGGCCGGACGGTCCCGACCGACCGCGCCGTGCACTCGCTGCACGCCTACTTCATCCGACCCGGCGACCCGCGGATCCCGATCGTCTACGAGGCCGAGCGGGTCCGCGACGGGCGGTCCTTCACCACTCGCCGGGTGTTGGCCATCCAGCGCGGCGAGCCGATCTTCGCGCTGTCCGCGTCGTTCCAGCTGCCGCAACAGGGCCTGGAGCACACCGAGCCGGCTCCGAAGGGCGCTCCTGACCCGGAGTCGCTGCCCGATCTCGGGCAGCGGGTGGCCAGCGGCCAGGGCGCCGGGTGGCTGAACAGCATTCCGCGCCCGATCGACATCCGGTTCGTCGAGGAACCGGTGTGGACGTCGGACCGGGGCGCCTCGGACGCCCCGATGCGGGTCTGGATGCGCGCCGACGGCACCTTGCCCGACGACCCGTTGCTGCACGTCTGCCTGCTGACCTACGCCAGCGACATGACGCTGCTCGGATCGGTGATCGCGCGCCACGACATCAGCTCCGCACAGGTCGCGATGGCCAGCTTGGATCACGCGATGTGGTTCCACGAGCCGTTCCGGGCCGACGAGTGGCTCCTGTACACCTGCTACTCGCCGAGCGCCACCGGCTCCCGCGGGCTGGCCACCGGCCGGTTCACCACGAGGGACGGCCGGCTCGTCGCGACGGCTGTGCAGGAGGGGCTGGTGCGGCTCGCCCGGAGCTGACCGTGGGCCGGCCGTTCGCGATCGCAACCGATGCCGGGCGGTCCGGACGTCCAGCCGGCTCGGGGCCCTTACCGTCGGCGCGTCGTCCGCCGTGATGGGGAGAGGCCCGTGTCCGATCGCCCGCCGCCGCCAGGTCGGGTCCGCAGCGCCGTGCCGGGTCCGGCATGAGCGACGTCCGGTGGGAGGGCATGACCCACGCCGAGATCTTTCGGCGGGTGCAGGCCGGCCCCGGCCGGGGTGCCTCGGCGGCCGTGGAGTCCGCCTGGGTCGACACCGAGTCCGTGATCCGCGGCATCGAGGAGGGCCTGGTCGCGGCGATCGAGCAGGCCGGCAGCGGGTGGGAGGGCGCCGCGGCCGACGCCACCCGGGCCGGGCTGACGCCGCTCGGGCGGTGGGCGGCCGACGCGGTGGGCGACGCCAGGCTGACCGCGGGCGGTGTGCAGGCCCAGGGCGAGCAGGCGGCGTGGCTGCGCTCGGCGATGCCGTCGCCGACCACGCCGCTGTGGGACGAGCCCGCCGGCCGGCCGGCGCCGGACCCGCTCTACATCCTGGAGGACGTCGAGGCCCTGGAGCGGCGCGGAGCCGAGGACGCGGCACAGGCGGTGCACCTGATGAACACCTACACCAGCAACTCCTACGCCAACATCAGCGCCATGGACTACTGGACGGTGCCACCGCCGGTGACGGTGGAGACCGTCACCGCGCAACCCGCCGGTCCGGCCGGGGCGAGCCCGGCGCTCGGGCCGAGTCCGGGCACGTCCGGCGGGGTCGGGGCGGGTGCTGCCCCTGGGGTGCCGCCGGGGCCGGCGCCGAGCTCGGCCTCGGTGGCCGCCGGTGCCGCCGCCGGCCTCCCGGCGCCGGTCCCACCGGTGCCCCCGCCCGTGCCCGGTGCGTCGGCCCCGGGCCGCGCCGGGGCGGCGGCTCGACCCGGGTCCGGTCCCCGCGGTCCGGGACCGTCGGGGTCGGTGCCGCCCGGACGGATCCCGGGGTCGGCGCCCGGATCCGGCGGCGCGGGCCGAGCGCCCGGGCCGCCCCGCCCGCCGGCCGTGCCGAGCTGGCGTGATCTCGTCCCCGGCACCGGATCGCCCCGAGCCGGCGGGATGCCGGGTGGCCCGCCGGCCGGTGGCTCGGGCCGGG
>DATMDS010000023.1:0-5497 GCA_035557575.1 Pseudonocardia sp.
CGACCCCGAGATGAAGACGTCGAAGACGTTGGACATGCACATGTCCTGGCTGCGCCGCAAGATCGGCGGCGAGCGCCGCATCGCGACCGTGCGCGGTGTCGGCTTCCGGTTCAACCATGACTGATCCGCCGCGGGGCTAGCCGTGCGCCGCCGCATCCTGCAGTCGACCCTGCTCGTCGTCGCGATCACCGCACTGGTCCTCGGCGGCCCGCTGGTGATCACCACCTGGCAGCTGGTGGAGGACTTCACCCGGGCCGACCTGACGTCCCGGTTGGAGCAGGTGGCTGCCCGGCTGGACCAGGCCGACGTGGCCGACCCGGCCCTGATCGATCCGGCCGCGATCGAGCTCGCGGTGCCGCGGGGCGGGCGCCTGGTGGTGGCCCAGGCCGGCCTCCCGCAGCGGGTGATCGGATCCGACGCCGGGCCCGACCCGGTGGTCGAGACGCTGCCGTTCGGCCCCGGCGGTTCGATCACACTCGAGGAACCTCGGACGATCATGCGTACCCAGC
The DNA here is from genome assembly GCA_035557575.1 of Pseudonocardia sp. Lineage (GTDB taxonomy): Bacteria > Actinomycetota > Actinomycetes > Mycobacteriales > Pseudonocardiaceae > Pseudonocardia. Next base: position 510 of record DATMDS010000023.1, read on the forward strand.
AGGTGCAGGTCTCCCTGGTGGTGCTGCTGCTGGTGGTGCTCTCGGTGGGCACCGGCGCGGTGGTGTCCACGGTGACCGCGCGCCGGCTGGCCGAGCCGCTGTCCGATGTGGCCGACCGGGCGGCCCGGCTCGGGGCCGGCGACTTCCGCTCGGCACCGGACCGGCACGGCATCCCCGAGCTGGACCGGGTCTCCGACGTGCTGGACACCTCGGCGTCCGCGCTGGCCGAGCTGGTGCAGCGGGAGCGGTCGCTGGTCGGCGACGTGTCGCACCAGCTGCGCAGCCGGCTGACCGCCCTGCAGCTGCGCCTGGACGAGCTGGCCAACCATCCCGATCCGAGCGCCCGGCGGGAGGCGCTGGCCGCACTGGAGCAGGCCGAGCGGCTGGCCGCGGTGCTCGACGAGCTGCTCGAGGCGGCGCGGGCCGCCCGGGCCGCCGGGGCCGAGCTGCAGAACCTGCGCGACGGGCTGGCCGTGGTCGCCGAGGAGTGGCGGCCGACGTTGCGCGCGGCCGGGCGCCCGTTCCGGTTCCGGGTGCCGGACGGCCTGCTGGCCAGGGTCACCCCGACCCGGATCAAGGAAGCGGTCGGGGCGCTGGTGGAGAACGCGATCCAGCACGGCATGGGCACCGTCACGCTGTCGGCCCGGGCCACCGAGAACAGCCTGCTGATCGAGGTCGCCGACTCCGGGCCGGGGGTACCGGAGGAGCTGGTGCCGCACGTGTTCGACCGCGGGGTGTCCGTCGGCTCGTCCACCGGGCTGGGGCTGGCGCTGGCCAGGGCGCTGGTGGAGGCGGACGGGGGCCGGCTGGAGCTGTCCCGGGCCCGGCCGCCGATCTTCACGATCTTCCTGCCGATCGCCCGGGCGGACGACGTGATGAGCGCGCCGCGGCCGGCGGCCAGCCCGCGTTAGGCCGCCCTGGCGGCCGGGGGCGGAGGCGGTGGCGAGGACGAGCGGCGGGACCGCACATCCTGGTGCGGGAACACGAACCGGCGGAAGGCCCACCACCGGAAGGCCATCCCGAGCAGCACGCCGACGATCTGCCCGCTGACGAAGTCGGCGATCTCCTGGTGGAGCAGGGTCACCGTGGGCACCTTCAGGTCCAACAGGTAGCGGGAGACCGCCAGCGGCGCGGTGTACACGACCACCCCGATGCCGCTGATCACGAAGAACAGCGCGGCCTCGTGGTGGCGCTCGCGGCCGCCGCGGGTCCGGAACGACCACTCCCGGTTCAGTACGTAGGACGCCATGGTCGCGATCAGCACCGCGATGACCTTCGCCGTGAGCGGCTTGGTGTCCAACACAGTGGCCTTGAGCAGCAGGAACACTGCGGTGTCGATCACCCAGGTGGTGCCGCCGACCAGCGCGAACTTGACCAGCTCGCGGTGTTTGATCGCCACGCCCCGATAGGGCTCGGGGATCGCGGCGAGCGCCGACTCGACGAAAGTCACCCGATCAATCGTGCCAGATCCGATCGATGGACCATGCGGCGGTAGGATTTTCACCCAGTGGACGTGCCAGATTCCAGCTCCCTCCCGATCGTCGGCATGATCGGCGCCGGCCAGCTGGCCCGGATGACGCACCAGGCGGCGATCGCGCTCGGCCAGTCGCTGCGCGTGCTCGCCGCCGACCCCGGTGACCCGGCCGCTCTGGTGTGCGCCGACGTGCATCCGGGCGCCGCCACCGACCTCGCGGCGCTGCGCGCCTTCGCGCGCGGCTGCGCCGCGGTGACCTTCGACCACGAACAGGTGCCGCCGGAGAACCTGCACGCGCTGGTCGCGGACGGGATCGGCGTGCACCCGGCTCCGGCGGCGCTGCTGCATGCCCAGGACAAACTGGTGATGCGCGCGCGGTTGGCCGGGCTGGGCCTGGCGATGCCCGCGTTCGCTGCGGTGCGCGCCCCGGCCGACATCGAGGCTTTCGGCGCCGAGCACGGCTGGCCACTGGTGCTCAAGGCGGCCCGCGGCGGGTACGACGGGCGGGGGGTGTGGATGCTGCCCGGGCCGGACGCCGAGCTGGTGGCCCGCCTGCTGGCGGCGGACACCCCGTTGCTCGTCGAGCAGGCGGTGTCGATGCGCCGCGAGCTGGCCGCGCTGGTCGCCCGCTCACCGTTCGGGCAGGCCGCGGCCTGGCCGGTGGTGGAGACCGTGCAGGCCGACGGGCAGTGCGTGCAGGTGCTCGCCCCGGCCCCCGGCCTCGATGCCGAGCTCGCCGTGCAGGCGCAGCAGCTCGCCCTGACGATCGCCACCGAGCTCGGGGTCACCGGGCTGCTGGCCGTCGAGCTGTTCGAGACCGACGCCGGCCTGCTCGTCAACGAGCTGGCGATGCGCCCGCACAACTCGGGGCACTGGACGATCGAGGGGGCCCGCACCTCGCAGTTCGAGCAGCATCTGCGCGCGGTGCTCGACTACCCGCTGGGTGACACCGCGCCGACCGCGCCCGCCGTCGTGATGGCCAACGTGCTGGGCGCCGCCACGCCACCGGCGATGCCCGTCGACGAGCGCGTGCACCACCTGTTCGCCCGGTTCCCGGATGTCCGCATGCACCTGTACGGCAAGGCGGAGCGGCCGGCCCGCAAGGTCGGCCACGTGACGGTGCTCGGCACGGACATGGCCCGGGTGCGGCACCGGGCCGCGCTGGCCGCGGCGTGGCTGTCCACCGCCGAGTGGCCCGACGGCTGGTCGCCGCACAGCGGAGCGAGCACCCCGGAGGTGGCCCGTGCCTGACCCGGTGGTCGGCGTGATCATGGGCAGCGACTCGGACTGGCCGGTGATGCGGGCCGCGGCGGACGCGCTGGCCGAGTTCGAGGTGCCCTACGAGGTGGGCGTCCACTCCGCGCACCGGACGCCGCGCCGGATGCTCGACTACGCGGCCGCGGCGGCCGGCCGCGGGCTGCGGGTGGTGATCGCCGGGGCCGGGGGCGCCGCGCACCTGCCCGGGATGGTCGCCGCGGCCACCCCGCTGCCGGTGATCGGGGTGCCGGTGCCGCTGGCCGTACTGGACGGGCTGGACTCGCTGCTGTCGATCGTGCAGATGCCGGCCGGGGTGCCGGTGGCCACGGTCGCGGTGGGCGGGGCGCGCAACGCCGGGCTGCTCGCGGTGCGCATCCTGGCCGCCGCCGACCCCGAGCTGCTGGACCGGATGCTGCGGTTCCAGGCGGATCTGGAGCAGTCGGTGCTGGCCAAGGACGCCGCGCTGCGGCAGGCCGCCGGCGAAGCCTGACCGCCGCCGAAATTCTCGTGGCGGGATCGCCGATCGCGGCCGTAGGGTGACGGTACACGTGAGAGGAGGTGGTCCAGCGTTGATTGGCTATAGGACTCGTGAGGTGGCTGTCCGCTAACACCACCGGACGCAGGATTCCGACGGCGTGTGGAAGCCGGTAGTGGTGCCGGCGAATCCCAGGCAGTCACCCGTGATCCCCGGGCCCGAGCCCGTCCAGCTCGGCGTGCGCACCGCACCGGTGCGGCCCGGGGATCACGCATGTCCGACTCAGTCGTCGCTCCGCTCGACCCGGTCCCGTTCGCGGCGCAGCGCGTTCCGCAGGAAGCGCAGCTCCTGCAGGTTGCCGCGCACGATGGCCACTACCAGCAGCGCGATCGTCAGCAGGATCGACCACTGCCAGTAGGTCACCACCAGCACGGCGGCTGCGACCACCGCGGCCACGATCGTGTACCCCATCAGGAACGGCAGGCCCCGCCCGCGCATCGCCGCGTCCATCCCCAGGAACAGCACCACGGCCGCGAGCAGCGCGGCCAGCTTGTGCGGAGTGGGCAGCACCAGCACCGCGGCGACGGTCAGCAGCAGCAGGCCGCCGCTGGTTGCCGCCCACGACTCGGCCAGCCAGCGCGGGGTGTCCGGTGTCGGGTCGGGGTCGTGGCGGTGCCCGATGTGGGCGCGGGGGTCGGTCGGCTTCCCGGCCTCGACCCGGCGCAGCAGCTCGGACGTGGCCCGGCCGGACTCCTCGAGGTGGTCGCGGCGGGCGAGCGCCGTCGCCAGCTCGACCTGGGCCGCCGCCACGGCCTTCGCGGCGCGCTCCTCGGTGACCTCGCCGGCCACGCCGTGCCGGGCCGCGGAGTGGTCCAGTTCGAGGTCGCGCAGCTGGTCCCGCGCCTGTCGCACGTGCTCCTGCGCCGCGCGCAGCTCGAACCGCAGGGTGCGCACCCGTGCGCTCAGGTGTGCCGGCAGCTGCGGCTCCGGGACCACCCTGTCCAGCGCGGTGAAGCCGAGCACGTCGGACCACGAGGAGCGCACCGACCCGTCGCGGTTGTACTTGGGCCCGGCCGGCGCGCGCTCGCCGCCGAAGGCGTCACCGGTGTCCAGCCCCCACAGCCCGCGGTAGCGGTCGAGCCACGGCTCGTCCCCGGTGAGCAGCACCGGCTCCCAGCCGGCCGCGCAGCCGGGACCGATCCGCGGCCCGTCGCCGCGGGCGTAGTCGATGAAGGGGACGGCGAACGCCTCGGTCCACTCCGGCACCGACGGGTCGAAGATGCCCTGGTGGAGGGAGTCGTGCCAGATCTGCCGGGCGGACTCGACGAGGCGCATCGCCCGCCGCACCGGCTTCGGCCGCACCGAGAACAGGTACTCGCCGGGTGCGAAGTAGCCGGCGTGCGAGCCGGCCCCGACGTGCACGACCGGGTGCCGCCCGTCGACCAGCTGCAGCTCGGGGTCGTCGAACCGGCGGCGCAGGTCGGCCCCGGCCAGGTCGTGCGCGGCGTAGGCCACCCAGCACGGCGCCGGCCCGACCTCGGAGTCCGGGCCGGGGTCGGTCAGGTAGACGATCACCTGCTCCCAGTCCGCCTCGTGGTCGTTGACCCCGAAGAACGTCGACCGGAAGTCGTTCATCGCGTAGAAGAACAGGTAGTGGCAGGCGATGTAGCCGCCCTCGCGCACCACCCGGCCGTAGTAGGCGAAGCCGGGTCGCTCGGCCTGCATCGCCCGGTACTGCTGCTCGGCCACGGCCACGGTGCCGCCGGGCACCACGCCGCGCAG
>DATMDS010000024.1:0-25198 GCA_035557575.1 Pseudonocardia sp.
CCGGGTTCCGGGCTCGAACGAACGGCACTCTCGCACGATAGGTTCGTGCGAACGTGCCGTTCGTTCGGTGGGGGCGAGCGGTGCCCGGGCGCAGGGGGCCGGGTGCGGGGGCTGGACCGCCGGTTGGCGGGTTCGCGGGGGTGGATGGCCGCCGGATGTCGGGTGGAATGTGTGGTCGGCGGCCCGCACGATGAGGGAAGCGGTCGCCGGTCCGCGAGCCGCGTGCCCCATCCGCCGATCCGAGAGGGGACCCGCCGTGCGGGTGATCATCGACAAGAACATTCCGGTGGCCATGCGGGACGGGGTCAACCTCGCCACCGACGTCTACCGGCAGGACGGCGCCGGGCCGTTCCCGACCCTGGTCACGCGGCTGCCGTACAACAAGGAGCTGCCCGGGCTGCTGAACTTCTGCTTCGACGTGCACCGGGCGGCTCAGGCCGGCTACGCCGTCGTCGTGCAGGACACCCGCGGCCGCTACGCCAGCGAGGGCGAGTTCACCCCGTTCCTCGACGAGGCGGCCGACGGGGCCGACACCATCGCCTGGGCGGCGGCCCAGCCGTGGAGTACCGGTCAGGTCGGGATGACCGGCGGCTCCTACTTCGGGGCGACCCAGTGGCTGGCCGCGAGCGCGGCGCCGCCGGCACTCAAGGCGATCGCCCCGTTCGTCACCACCGACCAGTACTACGAGAGCTGGGCCTACCAGGGCGGCGCGTTCCAGCTGGGCTTCAACCTGCACTGGTCGCTGTCGTCGCTGGCCCTGGGCGAGGTGATGCGCCGGCTCGGCACCGGCGCGGCCAAGCCGGCCGACCTGATGGATCTGATCGCTGCCGTCGACGGCAACGAGGAGCTCTACCGGCGCACCCCGCTGCGCGGCCTGCCCGAGCTGGCGGGCCTGGCCGGCTACTACGACGACTGGCTCGACCACCCGTCCTACGACGGCTTCTGGCGGGGCTGCGCGCCCCGGGAGCGCTACGGCGCGATCACCGCGCCGGCGCTGAACATGGGCGGCTGGTTCGACCTGTTCCTCAAGGGCACCATCGCGAACTACCTGGGGATGAAGGCGTCAGGGGGCAGCGACGCGGCGCGCGGCCTGCAGCGGCTGGTCATCGGGCCGTGGGCGCACGGGCCACTGGCCGGCTGGTTCCCGGAGCGCTGCTTCGGGCTGATGAGCGGCACCGATGCCGCGGACATCACCGGCATCCAGCTGCGCTGGTTCGACCACCTGCTGCGCGGCGAGGACAACGGTGTGCCGGACGACAAGCCGGTGCGGATCTTCGTGATGGGCGCGAACAGCTGGCGCGACGAGGACGACTGGCCGCTGCCGGACACCGACTTCGTCGACTACCACCTGGGCGGGACCGGTCGGGCCAACACCGCGGCCGGAGACGGCACGCTGACCCCCGGCGCGCCGGGCGACGCGGCCACCGACGTCTACCTCTACGACCCGCGCAACCCGGTGCCCACCGTCGGCGGTGCGTCGTTCCTGCCCGGGCTGTTCATCGGAGCCAACGCCGGGCCGCGCGACCAGCGCGCGGTGGAGCAGCGCGGCGACGTGCTCTGCTACAGCACCGCGCCGCTCGACGCGCCGCTGGAGGTGACCGGGCCGGTCGAGGCGATCCTGCACGTCTCCTCCTCCGCGCCCGACACCGACATCACCGCCAAGCTGGTCGACGTCGCACCGGACGGGCGGGCCGAGAGCCTGGCCGACGGGATCCTGCGGCTGCGCTACCGGAACTCGCTCTCCGAGCCGGCGCTGCTGGAGCCCGGGCGGGTGTACGAGGTACGGGTCGACCTGGTGGCCACGTCGAACGTGTTCGCGGCCGGGCACCGGATCCGGCTGGAGATCTCCTCCAGCAACTTCCCGCGCTTCGACCGGAACACCAACACCGGGGGCGTGATCGCCCAGGAGGGCGAGGCCGACTTCCAGCCGGCGCTGAACCGGGTGCACCACGGTGGTGCGTACCCGTCCCGGCTGGTGTTGCCGGTGATCCGGAGGTAGCCGCCGTTCGGTCGTGAGTGCTGCGCCGTGTTAGAACACGGCGCAGCACTCACAGGCCCGAAGGGCGGCGCCGAAGTGGCGGTAGGGAAAGGGAGCTACACAGCGGCGGCGCTGGTGTCGGTGGCCGCCGTGGCGCTGTTCGTCCTGCAGCAACGGTGGCTCGGCTACGCGGTGATCGCGGCCGGGCTGGTGCTGGCCGCGGTGGTGGACCGGCTGCTGCTGCGACACCTGGCGCTGATCGCCGGCGGCCTGGTGATCATCAGCACCATGTCGCTGGTCGCCGACCTCAGCGACGCCGGGATGGCCCGCTTCGCGGTCACCCTCGGCGCCGCGGTCGCGCTGCCGTACGTGGTGTCCCGGTTCGGCTTCCGGGAGGACATCATCCGGTTCCCGGTCAACACCGGGCGGCGGTGGAGCTGGCTGGAGTACGGCTACCTGGCGCTGGTCGTGGTGGTCGGCTACCTGCTGCTGCCGGTGTATTTCCTGGGCTCCGGCGCCTATCGGAACTGGCCGGAGATCTCCGGCACCGACGAGATCGTCCGGCTGTTCCTCGGGGTGAACGGGGTGGGGCTGTGGGACGAGCTGTTCTTCGTCTGCATCGTCTTCGCGCTGCTGCGCAGCCACTTCCCGTTCTGGGCGGCGAACCTGCTGCAGACGGTGGTGTTCGTCTCGTTCCTCTGGGAGCTGGGCTACCGCGGCTGGGGGCCGCTGCTCACCATCCCGTTCGCGATGCTGCAGGGTTACATCTTCCAGCGCACCCGGTCGCTGACGTACGTCGTGACCGTGCACCTGACCTTCGATTTGATCATCTTTGGGATCCTGGTGCACGCCTACAACCCGGGGCTGGCCGACGTGTTCGTCACCGATCCGCGGTAGCCAGCGCCCGCTCGTCGGCGGCGGCGTCGAACCCGCCCCATGGCGGGTGCGCCAGGTGCCACGCCACCGACTCGGCCACCCGCTCGCGCGCCGCCCAGCCGAGCAGCTCCGCGGCCAGCCGCACGTCGGCCAACAGGTGCTGCACGGGCGCGCCGAACAGGGCGAGATCGGGCGGCAGCACGTCGTCCTGCACCCGGACGAGCTCCAGTGCGGCCCCGGCGGCGGCCACGATCTGTGCCGCCCAGGCGCCCATGGTCGCGGTCGGGGTCTCGCCGATGTTCACCGCCCGACCGTCCGCCGCCCGGGTGTCCAGCGCGGACAGCACGGCGGAGGCGACGTCGTCGACGTGCGCCCGGCTCCAGAGCAGCCCGCCGGATCCGATCGGCATCCGGTTCCGACCGGCCCGCACCCGCCGCAGCACGACGTCCTCGCGGGCCTGCCCGTCGTACGGCCCGTAGACCATCGGCAGCCGCAGCACCACCGCACCGCGGGGCAGCCAGCGCGCCTCGACGTCGAGCTTGTCGTAGTCGTCGGGCACCTGGGGCAGGCCGGCCCCGCGGTAGGGGTAGCGGTTGCGGCGCAGTTGCGCGTCCTCGGTCAGCGGCACCGCGGCGACCGCGCGCCCGGCGTGCAGCCCATTGACCGCCTCGTACACGTCCTGGCTGGACAGCACCACGGTGGGCACGTCGGGCAGCACCGGTAGCACGGCGTCGACGTCGGCGGCGGTCAGCGCGTAGGTGTCCACCACGGCGTCCGCGCCGAACGCACGTATCCGGGCCCGGTGCCGGGCGAGCTGCTGGCGGTCGGCGTGCAGGTGCGACCCGTCGGCCGGTCCGGAGGGCTCGGACTCGCCGCGGTGGACGACGAGCACGGCGTCCCCGCGGCCGGCCAGCCGCGCCACGATGCGCCGGCCGATGAACCGGGTTCCGCCCAGGACCAGCACGCGCACCGGTCCAGGATCGCAAGCGGAGCCCATGACCGCTCGAGGCGTTCGCGCTCGGCGATCGGGGTGCACGCCTTGACCTGAACCGAAGTCGAGGTCCTAGGAAGGAGTCGTGCAGACAGTCGTCGTGAGCCGGTTCGGTGGTCCCGAGGTCCTGCAGCCGCGGGAGGCGCCCGAGCCGCAACCCGGCCCGGACCAGGTCGTGGTCGACGTGCGGGTGGCCGAGGTGCTGTTCCTCGACACCCAGCTGCGCGCCGGGTGGGGGCAGGACTACTTCCCGATGCGGCCGCCGTTCGTGCCCGGTACCGGGGTGGGCGGGCTGGTCGGTGGCCGCCGGGCCGTCGCCCGCACCGGTGACCAGGGCGGGTACGCGGAGCGGGTGGTGGTGCCCGCGGACGAGGCGATCGACGTGCCGGACGGGGTCGAGCTCGACGTCGCCCTCGCCGCGCTGCACGACGGGGTGCTGGCCCAGCACCGGCTCGCGCACGCGCGGCTCGCCCCCGGTTCGCGGGTGCTCGTCACCGCGGCCGCGGGCAGCCTCGGGCACTGGTTCGTGCCGCTCGCCACGGCGGCCGGCGCCACCGTGGTCGCCGCGGCGGGTGGCCCGGCGAAGGTGCGGGTGGCCCGGGAGCTCGGGGCCGCCGTCGCCGTCGACTACCGCGAGCCGGGCTGGGTGCGCGGCACCGGTGGCCGGTTCGACGTCGTCTTCGACGGGGTCGGCGGGGCGATCGGGCGCGCCGCGCTGTCCGCGACGGCCAGCGGCGGCCGCTTCTACGCCCACGGCGCGGCCAGCGGCGACTTCGCGCCGCGGCAGACCGAGCGCGACATCGAGATGATCGGTGTCGAGCAACGCATCGGCGACGGCGAGTGGCGCCGCCTCATCCGGACCGGACTCGACCTGCTGGCCACCGGCCGGGTGCGGCCGACCGTCGGTCAGCGGGTACCGCTGCCGCAGGCCGCCGACGCGCACGCCGCGATCGCCGACCGCAGCGTCGTCGGCAAGACCGTGTTGACGATCAGGGAACGATCACGGTCTTGATCGCCGCGCTGGAGGCCACCGCGGCCAGCGCCCCGTCGTAGTCGGCCAGCGGGAACCGGTGCGTGATCATGTCGGTGGTGTCGACCCGACCGGTGCGCAGCGCGCCGACCGCCCGGTCGAACGAGTACTGCTGCGCGAACGAGCCCTTGATCGTCAGCTCCCGGCGGAAGATGTCGTACGGCGACACCGGCCACCGGGCCGACTCGGCGGTCATCCCGTACACCAGGACGGTGCCGCCGGTGCGGGTCAGCGCCAGGGTCTGCTCGAGCACGGCCGGCGCGCCGGTGGCGTCGATGACCACGTCGAAGCCGTCCGGGGCCAGCTCGCGCAGCCGCGCGGCGCCCGCGGCCGGGTCGGCGCGGTCCAGCAGCACCACCTGATCGGCGCCGCCGCCGGCCGCCAGCTCGAGCTTGGCGGCGGTGGGCGCGGCCACGGTCAGCCGGCCGGCGCCGCCGGCCGCCAGCAGCTGGGTGAGGATCAACCCGGTCGGGCCGGCACCGAACAGCAGCACGTCGGATCCGGGCGCCAGCTCGAGCACGTCCAGGCCGTGCACGACGCAGGCCACCGGCTCGGCGAACACCGCCACCTCGGGATCGAGATCGCCGGTGTCGAACAGCCGCCCGGTGGCGGCCAGCACGTACTGGGCGAACCCGCCGGGCCGGTTGACCCCCTGGGCGCGCACGTTCCGGCAGTGCGCCGCGCGGGCCCGCCGGCACTCCACGCAGGCCCCGCACTGGATGGTGTTGTCGACGCTCTGCCGGGTGCCGAGCAGGTCCTCGCGCACGCCGTCGCCGACCGCCACCACCTCGCCGACGAACTCGTGCCCGGGGGTGAGCGGGTAGGTCGGCCCGAACTCGCCGTCGTGCAGGTGCAGATCGGTCCCGCAGACTCCGGCGACCAGCACCTTCAGCAGCACCTCACCGGGGCCGGGCTGGGGGGTCGCGACCTCCCGGATCTCGAAGCGGCCCGGCTCGTCGTAGACCACCGCCGACATCGTCGACGGCAGCGCGCCCGCGGTCACCACAGTGAATAACCTCCGTCGATGAGCAGCTCGGTGCCGCAGCAGAAGCCGGCCTCGTCGCCCAGCAGGTAGCCGATGGCGCCGGCGATCTCGGCTGGTTCGGCGAAGCGGCGCAGTACGGTGCCGTCCTTCCAGCCCTCGTGCAGGTCCGCTTTGGACGCCAGCAGCGGGGTGTCCACATAGCCGGGAGAGACCGTGTTCACCCGCACCCCGCGCGGGCCCCACTCCGCGGCCAGCGACTTGACCAGCGCGGTCACCCCGGCCTTGGACGCGTTGTAGGCGCACTGGCGCTGCGGGCGGTTGACGATGTGGTTGCCCGACATCGACGACACCGCCACGATCCGGCCCGCGCCCCGCTCCAGCATCGGCCGGCCGAAGGCCTGGCAGCACAGGAAGACGCCGCGCAGGTTCACCCCGAGGATCCGGTCGAAGGTGGACAGGTCCATCTCCTCGGCGGGCACGTCGTTCTCGGCGATGCCGGCCCCGGCGACCAGGCCGTCCACCCGTCCGGCCGCGGCAAGGATCTGCTGGACCGCCGCCCCGACGCTGTCCGGGTCGGCCACGTCGCAGCCGATGAACTCGCCGACCTGCTCGGCGGCCGGGCGCAGGTCCAGTGCGTACGCGGTGGCGCCGCGCTCGAGCAGCCAGCGGCAGGTGGCCGCGCCGATCCCGCCGGCCGCCCCGGTCACAGCGATGTGCCGACCGGTCAGATCACCCATGAGGTTCTCCCCTCGACGTCGAGTGGTGGGTCAGCGGACCTCGGCCGCGATGGCGGCCAGTTGCTGCACGGTCTGCGGGGGCATCGGGATGTCGAACACGTCGGCGACCACCTGGCTCCACCCGTGCACGAAGTACCGCCATCCGTCCTCGACCGTCAGGTCACGTTCCTGCTGCTGGGCCCGGGCCTGCGCCAGGAACTCCAGGGACCCCCGGTAGTTGAACTCCCAGACCACGCCGCGCTCGGGGAACCGGCCGGCGTCGGTCAGCGGGGACCCGGGGCGATCTTTGCCCATCCCGGTCGCGTTCACCACCAGGCTCGACGGTGGCAGCGCGGCCAGGAGCTCGTCGACGTCCTCCGGCCCGGCGGTCTGCACGTAGCGCATGAGGCCCGGGTCGATGCCGGCGCGGGCGTGCAGCTCGCGCTGGTGATCGAGGCGGTCGTCGCTGCGCGCGGTGCAGATGACGGTGCTCGGCCGGTCGGCGCGCACGCCCAGCTGGTGGCTCAGCGCGCATCCCGAGCCGCCGGAGCCGAGGATCAGCGCGCCGGCCCCGGTGGCGGCGAAGTGGTCGGCCGGCAGGAAGTCCTCCAGCGCGAGGCGCACCGTGACCGGGTCCTTGGCCGCGCCGGTCAGCCGGTTGCCGCGCTTGGCGATCGAGGAGATCTCCCCGAAGGTGCGGGCCAGCTCGTCCAGGTCGTCGAACAGGTCACCGGCCGCCGCGAACACATTGATCTTGTGCGTGGTGACCAGTGCGCCCAGGTGGGTCGGATCCTTCTTGATCGCTTCGACCACGCCGCGGTAGGTCTGCGGGTCGGCGCCGGGCTCGATGTCGTGCCCGACCAGGGTGCGGGTGGGCAGGCCGAGCGCGTCGGCCCACTTCGGGAACACCTTCATGATCGACGAGCTGCCGGTGGTGACCCCGACGAAGCCCATCCGGAGCGCGCTCACCGCACTCCCTCGGCGCGCTCGGTCGGCCCATCGGTGATCGTCACTGGGCGGACGCGCTGAGACACCGATTCGCTCGCAAGCTCGCTCATGCCGCCCTCCACTTCTGCACCGCGGTGCAGAACGCCGCCGCCCGGGCGTCCGGCGTGCTGTAGGCGGTCTCGATGCCGGTCACGCCGCCCGCGACCAGCGCGTCGGCCGCACCGAGCGCGCCCGCGACGTCCGGGGCGCGCAGCACGGCGACCACGGCCGCGTCGGACAGGGCCTGCAGAACGGGTGTCATCGCTCCTCCTGGCTCGCCGGCAACCGGACCGGGTAGCGGGGTTCGTCGCCGGCCAGCACGGCCAGCAGGTCGGCGGTGGCGGCGGCTCCCATCCGGTCGATGGCCTCGACGGTCTGGGCGCCGGTGTGCGGCGTGATCACGACGGCCTCGGCGAGGTCGTCCGCGAGCAGCGGGCTGGCCGCCGCGGCGTTGCGGATGTTGCCGGTGTTCTCGACGGCGAGCGTGTCCGCGGCGTACCCGGCGAGCCGGCCGCCGCGCAGGGCCGCGGCGACCGCGGCCTCGTCGACCAGGTCGGCCCGGGCGGTGTTGATCACGAGCAGGCCGGGACGGGCCCGGGCCAGCCAGACGGCGTCGACCACCGGCCGGCCGCCGGGAGCGTGCAGCGACACCGCATCACAGCGCCGCGGCAGCTCGTCGGCGGTGACGGGCTCGGCCCCGCCGGCGCGGACGGCGTCGGGATCGAGGAACGGGTCGTGGGCCAGCAGGGTGGCGCCGAAGCCGGCCAGCCGGCGGGCCACGCCCTGCCCGATCCGGCCGAAGCCGAGGAGGCCCACGGTGAGCGAGCCGATCTCGCGGCCCCGCCGCACCGACCAGTCACCGGCGCGGACCCGGCGGTCGCCGGCCGCGACGCCACGCAGCGAGGCCAGCAGCAGCGCCACCGCGTGGTCGGCGACCGCATCGCTGTTGGCGCCGGGGGTGTTGGTCACGGCCACGCCGTGGCGGGCGGCTGCGGTCAGGTCCACGGCGTCCACCCCGACGCCGTAGCGGGCCACCACCCGAAGCTGCGGGGCCAGCTCGAGATGCGCCGCGGTGACGGGGCCGGTGCCGGCGATCCAGCCGACGGCCGCTCCGAGCGGCTCGCGCAGCGCGTCGAGGTCGTGGTCGGCCGGCCCGCGCAGCACGGTGAATCCCGCCGCGCCCAGCTCGTGGACCAGGTCGCGGAAGCCGGAGGAGAACGAGCGGGAGGTGACCAGCACCGTGTCGGTCATGGGGCGGCCCGGTACCCGGTGTGGTCCGAGTTGGCGCGGGTGGTCCAGCCACCGCCGCCGTCGGTGACGACCAGCTGGGACATGCCGCCGGCGTCGGCGATGAGCTCGTAGCTGCCGGTGCGGCCGCGCAGGGCACCGCCCGGGTCGATGGCCAGTGCGCCGGGCTCCGGGACGCGCAGGGAGGATGTCATCGCGCTCCTTCGAGCCAGAGGTAGTTTCACTACATGTGACGTGGCCAGTCTGGCAGGACTGGTGACAAGAAGCTAGTACCACTACTACATTTCTGGCGGAACGCTGCCCGTCTCGCGATCGAGGAGCACGACGACGTGATCATCTCGCACGATCTCGGCACCACCGGGGACAAGGCGACGCTGGTCGATGCCGGCGGCCGGGTGGTCGCCGCGGTGACCGCGCCCTACGACACCGACTTCGGCCCGCGCGGCAAGGCGGAGCAGGATCCCGCCGCCTGGTGGCGGGCGTTGTGCTCGGCGACCCGGCAGCTGCTCGCCTCGGTGCCGGTGGACGCGGGCCGCATCGAGGGCGTGTCGTTCTCCGGGCAGATGATGGGTGCGGTGCTGCTCGACGCGGCCGGTGAACCGGTGCGTCCGGCGATCATCTGGGCCGACACCCGCTCCACCGCCCAGACCGGGCAGCTGCTGGAGCGCGTCGACATGGAGACCGGCTACCGGATCACCGGACACCGGCTGAACCCGACCTACTCCCTGACCAAGGCGATGTGGGTGCGCGACACCGAGCCGGACGCGTTCGCCCGGGCCCGCCACCTGGTGCTGGCCAAGGACTTCGCGATCCACCGGCTGACCGGCGCCGTGGTCACCGATCCGTCCGACGCCAGCAGCACCAACGCCTACGACCAGGCCGCCGGCACGTGGTCCGACGAGCTCATCGAGGCGGCCGGGCTGCCCCGGTCGCTGTTCCCGGAGATCGTCGCGTCGACCACCGTCGTCGGCACGGTGACCGCCGACGCGGCCGAGCGCACCGGCCTGCTGGCCGGCACCCCGGTGGTGGCCGGCGGCGGCGACGGCCCGATGGGCGCGCTCGGCGCCGGGATCGTGGACGCCGCCTCCGGCGCGTACACCTACCTCGGGTCCTCGTCGTGGGTGTCGCTGGCCGCGGACGCCCCGCTGCACGACCCGCAGATGCGCACCATGACCTTCAACCACGTCATCCCGGGCCGCTACGTGCCCACGGCGACGATGCAGGCCGGCGGAGCGTCGCTGCAGTGGATCGTGGACGTGTTGGCCCCCGGCGACCCGGGCCACGACGGGCCGGGCCGCTACGAGCGGCTGCTGGGCGCCGCGGCCGGCGTGCCGGCCAGCGCGGACGGGCTCTACTTCCTGCCACACCTGCTCGGCGAGCGCTCGCCCTACTGGAACCCGGCCGCCCGGGCGGTGTTCGCCGGGCTGGCCCGCCACCACGGCCCCGAGCACCTGGTCAGGGCCGTGGTCGAAGGGGTGGCATTCAACCTGCACACCGGGCTGCGCGCGTTCGTGGAGAACGGGGCCCGGATCGAGGCCATCGACGCCATCGGTGGCGCGGCCAACTCGCCGCAGCTGTTGTCGGTCTTCGCCGACATCTGGGGGATGCCGGTGCGCCGGCGCAACCTGGTGGACGAGGCGACCGCGCTCGGCGCGGCGGTGGTCGGGGGAGTGGGCGTCGGCCTGTTCGACGACTTCGCGGTGGCCGGCCGGATGTCCGAGCGGACCGCCGAGCACCCCCCGGACGCGGCGGCGCACCACCGCTACGGCGGCGAGTACGAGCTGTTCCTGGACGCCTACCGGCGCCTCGAGCCCTGGTTCGAGAAGCTGTGAGCGGGCGGGTCCGCACGGTCCTCGGCGATGTCGACGCCGCCGGGCTCGGCCGCTGCAACTACCACGAGCACCTGTTCCAGGTCTCGCCGCTGCTGGCCGGCGACGAGCTGGACGACGAGCGGTGCAGCCGGGTCGAGGCGGCCGCGCTGCGCGCCGCCGGCACCGACGCGATGGTCGAGGCGACCCCGACCGGGCTCGGCCGGGACCCGGCGGCGGTGGCCCGGATCAGCGCGGCCACCGGGCTCGCGGTGGTGCACGTCAGCGGGGCGCACCGCCAGGAGCACTACGCCGGCGGGCACTGGCTGCTCGACGCCGACGAGGACGGCCTGATCCGCCGCTTCACCGCGGACGTGGACGACGGTCTGCCGGAGCAGGACCGGCCGGAGCGCGGGCCGGCGGCCACCGGACCGACGGGCGAGCCGGTCCGGGCCGGGATGCTCAAGGCCGGGGTCGGTTACTGGCGGATCAGCCCGTTCGAACGGCGGGTGCTGGCCGCGATCGCGGCGGCCTCCGGCACGACCGGGGTGCCGCTGATGGTGCACCTGGAGTACGGCTCGGCCGCGTGGGAGGTGCTGGACGCGCTGGCCGCGGCGGGGATCGGCGCCGACAGGGTGGTGCTCGCGCACGCCGACCGCAACCTCGACCCGGTGCTGCACGCCGAGCTGACCCGGGCCGGCGCGTACCTGGGCTACGACGGGATGGCCCGGCACCGGGAGGCGCCCGACTCGGCGATCGTGGAGTGCCTGCAGCGGGTGCTCGCCACCGGCGACCCCGGCCGCATCGTGCTGGGCGGCGACGTGGCCCGGCGCTCCCGCTACCGCTCCTACGGCGGCATCCCGGGGCTGGACTACCTGCCGGTCCGGTTCCTGCCCCGGCTGCAGGCCACGATCGGCGCCGAGCTGGTGGCCGAGCTGGTGGTGGCGAACCCGGCGCGGCTGCTGGCCCTGCGTAGCCCGGCTACCGCGGCCGGTGGGCACCGGTAGTCTCACTACTTCTCGAAGCGAGGGGGCGGAGGTCGGGTGGGCGATGAACCGCAGACCCTGCTGGAGCTGATCGCGGCGGCGGCACCGCAGCTGCGCCGCTCCGAGCGCAAGGTGGCCGACGTCGTGCTGGCCGACCCGGGGCGGGTGCTGCACTCCGGGATGGCCGCGCTGGCCGCCGCGGCCGGGGTCAGCGAGCCGACCGTGATGCGCTTCTGCAACTCGGTGGGCTGCAGCGGGTTCCAGTCGTTCAAGATGCAGCTCGCCCAGACCCTGGCGCTCGGTCTGCCGGTGACCCAGTCCGCGGTGGCCGTCGAGGACTCGACGGCCGATCTGGTGGAGAAGCTGTTCGACCACTCGATCAACAGTCTGGACCGGGCCCGCCGCGGGCTCGACCGGGCCGCGCTGGAGGCGGCCGTCGAGGTGCTCGTCGCGGCCGCCGAGGTGCTGTTCGTCGGCTTCGGCGCCTCCGGCATCGTCGCCCAGGACGCTCAGCAGAAGTTTCCGCTGTTCGGCGTGCCGTGCCAGGCGCCGGTCGACGCGCACCAGCAGTTCATCGCGGCCACCCTCAGCGGTCCGGGCAGCGTCACGGTGGCCATCTCGCACACCGGCCGCACTCCGGAGACGCTGCAGGTGGCCACCGCGGCCCGGCAGGCCGGCGCGACGGTGATCGCGCTGACCGGCCAGGCCGGCCCGCTGCTGGACCTCGCCGACGTCGGGCTGGTGGTGCGCACGTTCGAGGACACCGACTCCTACACCCCGACGATCAGCCGGCTGGCCGCGCTGGTGGTGATCGACATCCTGGCGACCGGGGTACTGCTGCGCCGCGGTGCCGACGGCGTGGAGCGCGTCCGCGCCATGAAGCGCCGGCTCGCCGCCATGCGCGGCAGCCGCCCCGCCCGCTGACCACGCCCGCCGCGCCCCCCGCCCGCCGCGCCCGCCGCCGCGCCCGCCGCCGCCGCGCCCGCCCCGGTCGTCGTCGCATACCGTTTGTGCCCGTCGCACACGCTGCAACCTGTGTGCCGTGTACACCGGGTGTGCGACGACCACCACATCAGCGACGGTTCCACGATCTGACGCATGGGTCGACGATGGTCCGCATGCGAGCCGACCAGGAGACCTACACGCACGGCCACGCCCCGAGCGTCCTGCGCTCCCACACGTCGCGAACGGTGGCCAACTCGGCGGCGTACGTCGCCGACCGGCTGGTGCCCGGGGCAACCGTGCTCGATGTCGGCTGCGGTCCGGGCACGATCAGCGTCGACATCGCCAACCGGGTGGCACCCGGCCGGGTGCTGGCCATCGATCCGGCCGCCGGACCGCTGGAGTCGGCGCGCGCCCTGGCTGCCTCCGCCGCGCTGGACACGATCACCTTCCGCACCGGCGACGTGTACGCCCTCGACGCTGCCGACGACACCTTCGACGTGGTGCACGCGCACCAGGTGCTGCAACACCTGGGCGACCCGGTCACCGGGCTGCGCGAGATGCTCCGGGTCTGCCGCGCGGACGGCGTGGTCGCCGCCCGGGACGCCGACTACGCGGCCATGACCTGGTACCCGGCCGATCCGCGGCTGGACCGTTGGTTGGAGATCTATCGCGCGGTCGCCCACGCCAACGGGGCCGAGCCGGATGCCGCGCGGCACCTGCTGGCCTGGGCGCATGCGGCCGGCGCGGGCTCGGTGGTGCCGAGCGCGTCCGTATGGTGCTACGCGACGCCCGAAGATCGCGCGTGGTGGGGCGGTGTATGGGCGGAACGGATCGTCGACTCAGCGATCGCCGGGCAGGCCGTCGACGGCGGGCACGCCGACGCGGCCGAGCTGGCGGAGATCTCCCGGGCCTGGTCGGAATGGGTCGAGCAGCCCGACGGGTGGTTCGCCGTCCTGCACGGCGAGATCATCTGCACGCCGTAGCGCGTCACGTCCGACCCTGATATCAGCCGGCCAGCAATTCGGCCGGATCGCGATGGGCGAGGCCGTGCGCCTCGGCGACCGGTTGGTTGACCAGGTGGCCGGACAGCGTGCTCAGACCCTTGGCCAGCGCCGGGTCGGCCTTCGCCGAGCCGGTCACGCCCTTGTCGGCCACCCGCATCAGGTACGGCAGGGTCGACGACGTGAGGGCCAGCGTGGACGTGCGGGCCACCGCCCCCGGGATGTTGGCCACGCAGTAGTGCACCACGCCCTCCTCGACGTAGGTCGGGTTCGAGTGCGTCGTCGGCCGGCTGGTCTCGAAGCAGCCGCCCTGGTCGATGGCGATGTCCACCACGACGCTGCCCGGCCGCATGGCCGCGATCATCTCCCGGGTGACCAGCTTCGGCGCCTTGGCCCCCGGCACCAGCACCGCTCCGATGACCACATCGGACTCGGCGACGTAGGCCGCCATCCGAGCCCGGTTCGGCACGACCAGGTCCAGCCGGCCGCCGAAGATGTCGGCCAGGTAGGCCAGCCGGGACGGGTTGGTGTCCAGCACCCGCACCATGGCCCGCATGCCCGCCGCGATCTTGGCCGCCTCGGTACCGGACACGCCGCCGCCGATGATCAGCACCCTGGCCGCTGGGGTGCCCGGTACACCGCCGAGGAGCAGGCCGGCGCCCCCGGCCGGGCTCTCCAGGTGGTGCGCCGCGGCCTGCACCGCCATCCGGCCGGCGACCTCGCTCATCGGGGTGAGCAGCGGCAGCTTGCCGTCGGGCGTCTGCACGGTCTCATAGGCGATGGAGTCGATCTTGCGCTCGAGCAGGAACTCGGTCAGCGGCTTGTCCGCGGCCAGGTGCAGATACGTGAACAGCTGCTGACCCTCACGGAACCGGTGGTACTCGGCCTCGATCGGCTCCTTGACCTTCACGATCAGGTCCGCCGCGGCGAAGACCTCGTCGGCGCCGTCCACGACCGTCGCGCCGGCCTCGGCGAACTCCGCGTCGGAGAAGCGGGAGCCCTCGCCGGCGTGCGTCTCCACCAGCACCTGGTGGCCGGCGTGCACCAGCTCGGCCACGCCGTCGGGCTGGATCGACACCCGGCTCTCGCTGTCCTTGATCTCCTTGGGCACGCCGACGATCAGCTTGGCCACATTCAGCTCCCATCCCGATGAAAGATCTCTGTCGACACCGTCCGGCGATCCCACCACCGTCGCCCGGTCCCGGCCAGTATCGGCGCCTCCCCGCGAGAGGTCGGGGTAGGGTCCGCCCCCCATGATCGGAAGGGTCCGCACTCGATCATCGACGGGTCTCCACGATCGATCATGACCGCGGTGTCGGCCAGGCTTCTCCTCAGTCACCGCAGCAGCGGCCGCAATCCCCCGAGGAGCAGTCATGATCCGCACCAGCATCGCCCGCACCCTGATCGTCGCCGGCATCGTCGCCACCGGCTTCGGCGTCGCCGGCACCGCCTCCGCCGAGCCGAACAACGGTGGCGGCAGCGGCGGTATGGGCGCCTGCCCGGTGGTCAACTCCGACGACAGCGGCAAGGAGACCACCACCTACGTCCCGCACGGCACCAAGGTGATGGGCCTGACCTGCAAGGACGGCACCTGGGTCTACGTCAAGGCGGTCCGGGGCGCGGCCGGCCCGGTGTTCAGCGGGCAGGCCGGCGCGGTGGCGCGCCGCTGAGTACCTCGCCCTGATGAAGCACGGCCGAGACCCGCTCCTAGTCATGCCGCGGTGAGCCGGGTCCGCAAGGTGGGCAGGGTGAGCAGGTCGCGGGTGGCGGCGTGGGGCGGCGGTCCGCCGCCAGTCGCCGGAGCGGACCAGGGCGCGGCGAGCGAGCCGACCAGGTCGATCCCGCCCAAGCACTGCAGGAGTGCCGACGGCCAGGGTGGAGCAGAGTGAGGGAGGACGAGGCCGAGGAGGCAGTAGATGCAGTACCGCACGTTGGGTGGCGCCGGCACCGTGGTGTCGACCCACTGTCTGGGCACCATGACCTTCGGCCAGGAGAGCAGCGAGGAGGTCGCACGCGCGCAGCTGGACACGTTCGTCGAGGCCGGGGGCAACTTCGTCGACACGGCCGACGTCTATTGCCGCGGCGCCTCCGAGGAGATCATCGGGCGCTGGTTGGCCGCCGGGCCGGGTCGGCGTGAGCAGGTGGTCCTCGCGACCAAGGGCCGGTTCCCGATGGGCGACGGGCCCAACGACGCCGGGCTGGGCCGTAACTATCTGGCCCGCGCGCTGGAGGCCAGCCTGCGCCGGCTGCAGGTGGACCACGTCGATCTCTACCAGACGCACGCGTGGGACCCGCTGACCCCGATCGAGGAGACGCTGGGCTTCCTCGACGACGCGGTGCGGGCCGGCAAGATCCGGTATGCCGGGATGAGCAATGTCGTCGGCTGGCAGCTGCAGAAGGCGGTCCTGCTGGCCCGGTTCGGCAATCTGACCCCCGTGGTGACCCTGCAGCCGCAGTACAACCTGCTGGTCCGCGACATCGAGTTCGAGCTGGTCGACGTGTGCCGCCAGGAGAACGTCGGGATCCTGCCGTGGTCGCCGCTGGCCGGTGGCTGGCTGATCGGCAAGTACCGCCGCGACGCGATCCCGAGCGGAGCCAGCCGGCTCGGCGACGACCCGGAGCGCGGGATGGAGGCGTACGCGCCGCGCAACGCGCAGGAGCGCACCTGGCAGGTGATCGACGCGGTGCGCAGCGTCGCCGAGGGTCGCGGCGTGTCGATGTCGCAGGTGGCGCTCGCCTGGGTGGCCGAGCGACCGGCAGTCACCTCGGTGATCCTCGGCGCCCGCACCGTCGCGCAGCTGCGGGACAACCTCGGCGCGGCGGATGTTCGGTTGACGGAGAAGGAGAGCGAGCTGCTGACCGAAACCAGCGCCCCGGTGGTCGCCGACTACCCCTACGGCGCCGCCGGGATCGCCCAGCGCGCCCGGTCCCTGCCCTGACCCGACGAGTGCGACACCACGGTCGACCGGTCGTGACGGAACGACGCCGGTGTCGCCCTCGTCGGCGCTACATGCGGGCAGCCCTGCCAGGTCGACCTGGTAGGTCTCCAACCGGCTGATCGCGCCGCCGCGAAGGTCCAGCCGCCCGCCCGCTGCCAGCGCGACGCTGCCACTGCCTCACCGCGACGACGCTCTCGCCCTCCTCGATCAGTTGGTCAGGAGCGCGGCCGGCCCCGGCGTGGCGTCGTACTCGACGGCCGCGTCGAACTCCTGCCTGCCGCGCAGCGTGGCGTGCCCGTGGATCTCCCAGTGCACGTCGTCAGTGAGGCAGTCTGTACGACGTCTTGCGCGCGCTCATCTCGATCCTCGGTGGAAGGGGTCCCGGAGTGGATCGTGGTTGACCTGCCGATCCTGGTCACCGGCGGCACCGGCACGCTCGGCCGGGCTGTGGTGGCACAGCTGCGCGAGGCCGATCGGGCGCACCGGGTGCTCAGCAGGCGCGCCGGTCCGGGCCTGGTCCCGGGCGACCTGAGCACGGGTCGCGGTGTCGAGGAGGCGGTGCGCGACACCGCCGCGATCCTGCACCTCGCCTCCACTCCGAAGCAGGACCTGGCCATCACCCGCACCCTGCTCGACGCGGCCCGCCGGCACGGTCGGCCGCACCTGGTGTTCGTCTCGGTCGTCGGGGTCGACCGCGTCCCGCTGGGCTACTACCGCGAGAAGCTCGCCGTCGAGCGACTGATCGCCGAGTCGGGCCTCGACTGGACGACGCTGCGCGCCACCCAGTTCCACAACTTGCTCGACGCGCTGTTCGGGGCCGTCGCGCGCAGCCGGCTGCTGCCGGTGCTGGCCGGGGCGCGGTTCCAGCCGGTCGACGTGCGTGACGTGGCGGCACGGCTGGTCGAGCTGGCCGTGGCCGAGCCGGCCGGGGAGGTCCTGCAGTTCGGCGGGCCCGCGGTGCGGCCGATGGACGAGCTTGCCCGGGCCTGGCTACGCAGCACCGGACGCCGGCGGCCGGTGCTGCCGCTGCGGGTACCGGGCGGCCTGGCCCGGGCGGTGCGCGCCGGTGGGCTGACCACGCCGGAGCACGCCGAGGGCGCGATCACGTTCGAGGAGTACCTCGACCCGACCGGCGCGGATCGGTAGCGCCTCGAGCCCGGACGAGCGCTGGCCCGGCTTCTCGGGCGCCCGGCCACCCCGGTCGGTCGCCGAGACCGTCCGCGCCGCAGTCGTGAGTGCGTAGCCGTGCTAGAACACGGCTACGCACTCACGGGCTGCAGGACGAAGTCGTAGCGGGCCTCCAGCCAGTTCTCGGCGCAGCTGCCGCCGTCCGGGGTGGGGCCCGGCTCGCGCGGGGTGAAGGCGACCACCAGCTCGGCCTTGGTGCCGAACACCACGTCGCTGTCCAGGTACTGCGCGCCCTCCTGGAACAGGTGCGTGATCAGCGGCCGGAAGCCGTCCGCGGTCAGCAGGAAGTGCACGTGGGCCGGGCGGAAGTGGCTGATCGCGGTGCGCCCGATCAGGTCGCCGACCGGCCCGTCCATCGGGATGGCGTAGCCCTTCGGTCCGACGGTGTGCACGCAGTAGCTGCCGTCCTCGCGGCTGAGGTAGGTGGCCCGCAGCCGGGCCTCGTCCACGTCGAGCTGGGCCTCGTAGGCCCCGTCCGGGTCGGCCTGCCAGACGTCGAGCAGCGCGCCGGCGATCGGCTTGCCCTCCAGGTCACGCACGGTGCCGGAGATGTAGAGCGGGGTGCCGGGCACGCCGTCGGACATGTCGCCGCCGAACGGCAGCTCCGGCGAGCCGGCGATGTGGAACGGGCCGAGCACGGTGGCCGGGGTGGCCTCGGCGGCGAAGCGGTGGTTCATCTGCACCACCAGCATGGAGAGGCCGAGCACGTCGGAGGCGAGGATGAACTCCTGGCGCTTGTCGTCGCTGAGCTGGCCGGCGCGGTTCAACCAACTGATCGCGGCCATCCACTCGTCCTCGGTGAGCCGGACCTCGCGGGCGAAGTCGTGCAGGTGCCGCACCAGCGCCGTCATGATCTCCGCGAGCCGCGGATCGTGCGCCGTGCCCCACCGCTGCTCCGCGAGCCCGGTGACGTTGTCCTCGGTGACGAGCTGCATCGAGTCCTCCCTAGAGTTCGGTTCGCAGCAGCGCGGCGGCGCCGGCCATGGCCCGCATCTTGCCTTCCGCGGCGGCCCGCGGCAGGTACTTCATCCCGCAGTCCGGAGCGATCACCAGCTGCTCCGGCGGCAGCCGGTCGAACGCGCGCCGTACCCGCGCGGCCACCACCGCGTCGGTCTCGACGTCCTGGTCGGACAGGTCGATGACGCCGAGGATGATCGTCTTGTCGGAAAGGTCGGACAGCACGCCGAGGTCCAGGTTCGACTGCGCGGTCTCGATCGAGATCTGCTGGACGGGGCAGCCGGCCAGCTCGGGCAGGAAGTCGTAACCGGGCGGCCGCTCGTGGATGATCGCCGCGTAGCCGAAGCACAGGTGCACGGCGGTGGTTCCGGTGATCCCGGCCAGCGCGGCGTTGAGCGCGGCCAGCCCGTAGGCCCTGGCCGCGTCCGGCCGGGCCTGCAGGTACGGCTCGTCGATCTGCACGATGTCCGCGCCGGCCGCGAACAGGTCGGCGATCTCGGCGTTCACCGCGGCCGCGTAGGCCATCGCGGCGGCCTCCGCGTCCGGGTAGTGGTCGTTCTGCGCCTGCTGGCTCATGGTGAACGGGCCGGGCACGGTCATCTTGATCGGGCGCTCGGTGTGCGCGCGCAGGAACTGCAGGTCGCGCACCTGCACCGGCTGGGTGCGGGTGATCGGGCCGACGATCCGGGGCACCGGGTTCGGGTGCCCGCTGCGGTCCAGCGCGGTGCCCGGGTTGTCGATGTCGATGCCGGACAGCGCGGTGGCGAAGTGGTTGGAGTAGCTCTCCCGACGGATCTCGCCGTCGGTGATGATGTCCAGCCCGGCCCGTTCCTGAGCGCGGACGGCCAGCTCGGTGCCGTCGTCCTGGGCCTGCGTCAGCCACTCCGGCTCGATCCGCCACAGCTCGGTGGCCCGCACCCGCGGCGGGAAACGGCCGGCCAGCTTGGCCCGGTCGAGCAGCCAGTCCGGCTGCGCGTAGCTGCCGACCAGCGATGTCGGGAGCAGGGGCAATGGGACGGGGGGCAACTCGTTCAGGACGACCTCCGTGTGGTCAGGGGGTGAGCACGACCCGGGCGCCGGTCCGCCCCCAGGCCTCCGTCGCGGAGGTCAGCGGGACGGGTTCCCGATCGACGGTCAGCCGGCCGGCGGTGGCGTGCCCGGCCACCACCTCCAGCGCCTGCCGGCGCTGGTCGGGGGACAGCTCGTTGTTGGTATAGCCGAGCACCGCGACGGTCCGGCTGCGCAGCACGGCCGACTCCAGCGGTGCCGTGGCCGCGGCCGAACTGCCCAGGTTGACCAGCCGGCCACCGGTGCCGAGGGTGCGCAGCGCGGCGGCCGCCGGCACCCCGAACAGCGGGTCGAGCACCAGGTCGACCGGCCCGGCGCACGCGGCCGCCATGCGTTCGGCGAGCTCGTCGACCCCGTCGGTGGCGTGCAGCGCGACCACCTCGTCGGCGCCCAGCCGGGCGGCCCGCTCCCTGGCTTCCGCGGACCGGGCCGCGGCGATCACCCGGCCGGCGCCGGCCAGCCGGGCCAGCTGGATCGCGGACTGCCCGACCACGCCGCCGGCGCCCAGCACCAGTACCCGCTCGCCGGCGCGCAGTCCGCCGCGCCACGTCAGGGCCATCCAGGCGGCGACCGCGGACAGCCCGAGCCCGGCGATCAGCACCGGGTCGGCGGCGGGATCCAGCGCGACCACATCACGCTCGGGTGCGGTGGCCACCTCGCTCATGCTGCCGTCGCCGGGCGCCATGCCGGCCGCCGTCGCGAACCAGACCAGCGTCCCGGGCCGGAGCGACGCGCTGCCGCTCTCGACGGTGCCGACACCCTGCACACCCGGCACGTAGGGCAGGGCCGGGCACCCGAAGTAGGAGGTGCCGGAGGCGCAGAGCAGGTCCAGCGGCGTGATCGGCGCGGCCCGCACCGCGATGGTGACGGCGTCGGACCCGCCGGTCGGCCGCTCCCGCTCGCGCACCACCGGCGGCTCGCCGGCCGCTTCGATGACCGCTGCCCGCATCCCGCCCCGTTCCGTCACTGCTCGGCCGGCGCCCACGGCTGCGGTGGCACCGAGCGGTTGTGCTGGTCCACCGACAGGAAGATCTCGTTGCCGACCGGGTTCCGCAGCTCCTCGGCCAGCTGCCCGATCAGGCCGGCCGTCCGGGCCAGCAGCGCGAAGCCGCGCAGCAGCGGCAGCGGCAACCCCAGGTCGGCGAGGGCCGCGCCGCAGACGCCGGCGCCGTTGAGCGGCAGCGTGCGCCCCAGCACCTGCGGATGCACCCGCCCGATCGCCTCGAACAGCGCCAGGTGCGGGCCGAACAGGCCTTCCTCGCGGGCGATCTGCAGCAGGCGCGGGGTGCGCGGGTCACCATCCTTGTGCACGTGGTGGCCCAGCCCGGGCACGAGCTTGCGCTCCGCGCGCTGCGTCCGCACGGTGGCCAGCGCCAGCTCGTCCCAGCCGGCCGGGTCGGTGGGCAGCTCGGCCTCGCGGAGCACCGCGTCCAGGAAGCGCCCGCAGTCCTCGGTGACGCCGAGGAACCGGGAGCCACCGCCGAGCAGCCCGGCCGCCAGCGCGCCTTGCACCGAGTCCGGCGCGGACAGGAAGGTCAGCCGGGTGACGATCGCCGTCGGGGTGAAGCCGTGGTCGGCCAGCGCGGCCAGCACCGCCTCGAACAGCCGCACCTCGCCCGGCTCCGGGCGGCGCTGGGTGGCCAGCCAGAACGCCAGCTCGCCGAACCCCACGCTGCCCATGACGTCGGCGGCCAGGTCCTGGCCGAGCAGGGTGATCGTGGTCGGGGTCGAGGCGCCCAGCGCGGTGGGGTAGTCAGCCATGATCGGCCTCGGGTGCCGTGCTCAGCCACTTCCGCAGCTCGGCGCCGTGCTCGTCCAGCTCCGGTGGGGGGAGCGGATAGCTCACGGGGGTGGCGGAGAAGCGGATCGGGTTGCGGGTGGTGGGCAGGGCCCGGTCGCCCTCGCCGGCCGGCACGATCGGCTCCAGCTCGAAGCGCTCGGCCATGGCGAAACCGCCGTCGATGGTGTTGATCGGTCCCGAGGGCACGCCCGCGTCGACCAGCAGCTCGAACCACTCCACCGCTCCGCGGGTCCGCAGCCGCTCCACCAGCAGCGGGCGCAGCTGCTCCCGGTTGACCGTGCGGTCGGCGTTGCGGGCGAACAGCGGATCGTCGGCCACGTCGGGGATCCCGAGCACCCGGCAGAGCGCGCGGAACTGGCCGTCGTTGGCCGCCGCGATGATCAGGTCGTTGTCGGCGGTGGGTAGCGGCTCGTACGGGAAGACGCTGGGGTGCGCATTGCCCATCCGCAGCGGCACCACCCCGCCCGCCGCGTACGCCGAGCTGTGGTTGACCAGCCCGGACAGCGCCGACGACAGCAGGTTGATCTCGACGAGCTGCCCGGCGCCGGTGGCGTCGCGGTGCCGCAGCGCGGCCAGGATCCCGATCACCGAGTGGTTGCCGGCCATCACGTCGAACACCGAGATCCCGGCGCGGAACGGTGGCCCGTCCGGGTCCCCGGTCAGGCTCATCAACCCGGAAACGGCCTGCACCATCAGGTCGTAGCCGGGCACCTTGCGGCCCGCTCCGGCGCCGAACCCGGAGATCGAGGTGTAGACGATCCCCGGGTTGTCGGCGCGTACCGCCTCGTAGTCCAGGCGGAAGCGGGCCAGCCCGCCCGGCTTGAAGTTCTCGATCATCACGTCGGCCCGCCGGGCCAGCTCCCTGGCCAGCTCGGCGTCGGCGGGGTCGCCCAGGTCGAGCGCGATGGAGCGCTTGCCGCGGTTGATGCCCAGGTAGTAGGTCGACACCCCGTCCCGGACGGGGGGTGTCCAGCTGCGGGTGTCGTCGCCGCGCGGGCCCTCGACCTTGACCACGTCGGCGCCCATGTCCGCGAGCAGCATCGTGGCGTACGGCCCGGCCAGCACCCGGGAGAAGTCGGCCACCAGCAACCCGGTCAACGGTCCGCCGTGGGACACCATCGCCTCGGCCTCCGTCCGTCCTTCGGACACTTGTCCGCCATCGCGGATTCTGACACAGCGCGCCGCCACGTCAACCCGACGGCCGCGCGACCGGCCCCCCGCCTCACCCACGCGGCCCCGGATCTGCAGTTCGGCTCCGAACTGCAGTCCACGGGCCCCCATAACTGCCATTTGGCTCCGAACTGCAGTCCACGGGAGAGGGCGGGCGGGGGTGGGTGGGTCAGGAGACGGCGGTGCGGGTGACGTGGGGGACGGTCTGCAGTCGGGCGAAGTCGGCGCTGATCTCGCCGGCCGCGTGCAGCAGCAGCGGCAGGTGATGCTGCACGAGATGCTCGACCGGGGTTTCGGCGGCGTGCGTGTTGACGTTGAGCGCGGCGATCACCCGGCCGGACCCGTCGCGCAGCGGCGCGGCCACCGAGCGGATGCCGCGGGTCAGCTGCTCGTCGGTCAGCGCCCAGCCGCGGGCCCGGACCTCGCGCAGCGCGGCG
Source organism: Pseudonocardia sp. (assembly GCA_035557575.1). GTDB lineage: Bacteria > Actinomycetota > Actinomycetes > Mycobacteriales > Pseudonocardiaceae > Pseudonocardia. Next base: position 23,112 of record DATMDS010000024.1, read on the forward strand.
TCCCGCTCGGCGCGGTCGGGCTGCCAGCGCGGCACCAGTCCGGACCGGGACGGCTCGGCCAGCACCGCTTCCACCTGCTCGGGATCCAGCGCCGCGAGCAGCACCTTGCCCAGCGAGGTCGGGAGCGCCGGGAACCGGGTGCCGATCTGCACGGTCAGTCCAACGATCTTCGGCACCGCCACCCTGGCCACGTAGACGATGTCTGAGCCGTCGAGCTGCGCGACCGAGCAGGACTCGTCGGTCTGCGCCGAGAGCCGCTGCATGTGCGGGCGGGCGATGTCCCAGATACCCATCGAGCGCACGTAGGCCACGCCCAGCTCGAGCACCCGAGGGGTGAGTGCGAACCCCGACCCGTCGGCGCGCACGTACCCGAGCTCGGTCAGGGTGAGCAGGATCCGGCGGGCGGTCGGCCGGGCCAGCCCGGTCGCGGTGGCCACCTCGGTCAGGCTCATCGTCGGCTGGTTCGGACCGAACGCCGCGATGACCTCCAGCCCGCGGGCCAGCGCCTCGATGAAGTCCGGGCCGGTGCCCTCGCGCGGCATGGTTCCCCCGCTGCTCGATGCCTGTTGCGCGCACCGTACCCGCTCGATGTCCGCGTGCCGGACATCCGGGAACGAAGTTGCGACAGGCCGCATCACTCCTTGACAGCACAATTGCTCGCCCGGAGAGTACGGCGTTGGACAGGTGCGACCGCTGCACGGACGGTTGTCCGTGTCGGCCCTGCCGACTCTGGTGAGGAGTTCGACGATGAGCGTGCACACCGACGTGCCGGCCGGTCGACCGGTGCTGCTGCGGGGCGGGACCGTGTTGACGATGGACGGCACCCACCAGGTGCTGCCCGCTGCGGACGTGCTGGTCGAGGGCGACCGGATCGCCGCGGTCGGCACCGGGCTGACCGCCCCGGAGGGCGCGGTGGAGATCGACGCGAGCGGCGGCGTCGTGCTCCCCGGCATGATCGACACGCACCGGCACATGTGGCAGACAGCGATGCGCGGGTACGGCGCGGACTGGACGCTGACCCAGTACTTCGTCTGGTACTACCTGGAGTCGGGCCGCCACTTCCGCCCGCAGGACGTGCGCGCCGGTAACCTGCTGGCCGCGGCCGAGGCCATCGACGCCGGGGTCACCACGTGCGTCGACTGGTCGCACGGGCTGCAGACCGTCGAGCACGCCGAGGCCGCGGTCGACGCGCTGCGCACCATCCCCGGCCGCTTCGTGCTGGCCTACGGCAACATCCAGCAGGGCCCGTGGGAGTGGTCCACCTCGGCCGACTTCCAGGCCTTCGCCCGCCGCCAGATCGATGCCGCCGACGATCGGCTGGCGTTCCAGATGGCCTTCGACGTGACCGGTGACCCGGCCTTCCCGGAGAAGGCGGCCTACGAGGTGGCCCGCGAGCTCGGGATCCCGGTGACCACGCACGCCGGCGTCTGGGGTGCGACCAACGACGACGGCATCCGGCTGGCCCACGAGGCCGGGTTTCTGGACGAGACCAGCGTGTTCGTGCACGCGGCCACCCTGTCCACCGATTCCTACCAGCGCATCGCGGCCACCGGTGGCTCGGTGTCGGTGGCCACCGAGAGCGAGCAGAGCGCCGGCCAGGGCTACCCGCCCACCTGGGCGCTGCGCGCGCACGGCATCCCGGTGTCGCTGTCCATGGACACCAGCGTGTGGTGGAGCGGCGACCTGTTCTCCGCGATGCGCAGCACGCTGGGCGCCGACCGCTCGCGGGAACACCTGGAGGCGCACGCCAAGGGGGAGACGATCACCCAGCTCTCGCTGCGCGCGGAGCAGGTGGTCGACTGGGCCACCCGTGGCGGCGCCCGGGCCCTCGGCCGGGACGACCTCGGCAGCCTCGAGCCCGGCAAGAAGGCCGACGTGGTGGTGGTCAAGAACGACGCGTCGCCGGTCGGGTTCCCGATCCTCAACCCCTACGGCCACCTCGCGTTCCAGGCGCAGCGTGCCGACGTGCACACGGTCATCGTCGACGGCCGGGTCGTGAAGCACGAGCACCGCCTGGTCGACGCCGACCTCACCGCCGTACGCCGGGAGGTCGAGGCGACCGTCGAGCACCTCCGATCCACGATGGG
>DATMDS010000025.1:0-31754 GCA_035557575.1 Pseudonocardia sp.
CCGGATCGCTGCCGTCCGGATCCGCTGAGCCACCCGGATCGCCCGTGCCGCTGCCGGGATCACCGTTGCCGGCACCCGGGTCGCCGGTGCCGCTGCCACCGCCAGAGCCCGGTTCGGTGTCGGAGTTCCCACCGGTGGTGTCGCCGCTGTCGCTGTCGTCGCCCTCGCCGAGCTCGGTCCCGCCGCCGGTGCCACCCGGGGTGTTCCCGCCCGGGCCCGGGTCGTCGGAGCTTCCGGCCGGGGCCGGCGGGGCGTCAGGGCTGGTCGTGGACGAGCTGGTCGATGCCGGTGGCGCTGCGGGTGATGCCCCGGCCGCACCGGTGGGGGTGGTGCGCACCCGCGGTCGGGCCGCCGCGGCGAGGTACACCGGCTGCCGCGGACCGGCCAGGGTGGTGTCGGTCGGCGCCGTCCCGGTCCACTCGTCGACCGGGGCCGTCCCGGTGACCGGCGCTCGGTCCGGGGACGTGATCGGCCCGGCGGCCAGCACGGTGGCGGTCCGCGGCGGGGCCGCGTCGGCGTCGTTCCCGCTGAAGGCCAGGATCGCGACGCCGGAGACCACCGACGCGGCCAGGCCCAGGCCGGCGATCACCCTGCCGGTGCGACGGGGTTCCGGGCGCCGCTCCGCGTCGACACGGGCGCCGTCGAGTGCAGCCGCCGCGCGCGGCGTGGTGGTCAGCGCGGGCCGCGGCGGACCGAAACCATGGCCCGCGGGGGCGGGGTCCGCCCCGTCGGCCGGCCCTGCGGCGTGTGTCGCCGCGGTGGCACGCGGGCCGGCCCGCGACGGATCGGGGCCGGCGGCCTTCCGCGGCTGCGGGGTGGGAGCCGGTGTCGACGCCGCGGCCCCGCCCCGGCTCGCGATCGCCGCTCCGGTCGCGATCACCGACTTCGGGTCGGCGTCCACCGCGACCGGCCGACCCAGCTCGGTCGACACCATCTGCGTGATCAGCGGGATCCGGGAGGACCCGCCCACCATCAGCACGGCATCGAGATCGGCGGCCGACACCCCGGCCGCGTCGAGGGCTCGGCGCAGCGCCTCCACGGTGTCGGCGACGGCCGGGCGGATCTGCTCCTCGAACTCACCCCGGCACAGCCGCACCTGCGTGTGGCCACCGGGCAGCATCACCGGGATGAGCACTTCGGTGTCGACCGACAGCGCTTCCTTGGCGGCCGTGCACTCGCGGCGCAGGTTCGCCACCGCGGACTGCACGGCCGGGTCCATGGGGTCGAGCCGCTGCCAGGCGTCGCCGATCGCCGAGCGGACGTGATCGAACACCGCCTCGTCGAAGTCGACGCCGCCGAGCCGTTCGATGCCGACCGGCTTGCCGGCCAGCTCGAAGCCGCCGTCCGGCAGCTTGCGCACGACGGCCGCGTCGAACGTGCCGCCGCCGAGGTCGTAGACCGCGACCGTGCCGCCGACCTCGATCCGCTCGGTGCTGGCGTACCCGATCGCCGCCGCCTCCGGCTCGGACAGCAGCACGACGTCGGTGACGCCGTGGCGGGCCAGCGCGGCCTTGACCGAATCGCGCTTGTGCAGGCCCCACTCGGCGGGATGGGTCAGGGCGAGGCATTCGGGCGGACCGCCTTCCCGCTCGGCGACCCGCTGCAGGATCCACGCGACGAACCGCGCGGCGACATCCTCGGCGGCCACCGGCGTGCCCCCGACGACCAGCGGGGTCGTGTCCCCGATCCGCCGCTTGAACTCGCGCACCACCCGCCGCGGTTCGGTCACGGCGCGGCGCTGCGCGGCGTCACCGCACAGCATCGAGCCGTCCGGGGCGAGGAAGACCATGGACGCGACGGCCGTGGACTGCTCCCCGAGCGCCAGCGGATGGGGGGCGGTCTCACCGTGGCGGTACACCGCGGCAGCCGAGTACGTCGTGCCCAGGTCGACACCCAGGTGGTAGCTCGCTTGCGGCATGACTGACAACCTCACGGTGTTCCTCGGCGATCCCTTTCCGACCGCCGCTCCTGCCTCTTCATCGCCGCCGCGCCGCCGCGGTGTTAGCCCCCAAATGGTTACTGTGTGGCCGTACTACATTGCGCACGGTGGCGACGGGGGAGCGAGGTACGGAAGATGGAGCAGCCGACAATATCTGAACTGCTCATCACATTGCTCCTGACGGCCACGTTGAGCGGCTGCGCCGCGGCCCCGGAGACGCCGGCGGCATCGCCCCGGATCATGATCGAGAACGGTCGCGACGCCCGCGGCGCCGACCCGTGCCAGCTGCTGACCGACGCCCAGCTCACCGCACTGCGGCTGAGCGGGCCGGGCCGGCCCGGCCCGGCCGTGGAGGGTCCGCGCTGCGAGTGGCAGGGCAGTGGCACCGTGCTCGGGCTGACCCTGCACACCGGCGGAGGGGGCATCGTCGCGTTGGCCCGCAACAGCGAGCCCACCACCCGGCGGGTCCGGGTCGCCGGATACCCGGCGCTGGAGACCTTCACCGGCCGCGGCGAGTTCTGCCAGTACGACGTCGGGATCGCCGACGCCCAGGTGCTGATGCTGGCCATGGAAGGCCCCGCACCCGACTCGTGCTCGACCCTGCAGGCCGTGGTCGGGATGGTCATCCCGAACCTGCCCGCAGTGGAGCGGTCGTGACCGCGTCCGCGGCCCCGGGCCGGACCGCGCTGGTCGACTCGGTGCGCACCGTGCTGCACGACACGGCGCGGTTGTACGCCGATGACCCGCGGACCCGACAGCGCCTCGTCGGGCAGCTGGAGCGGCTGGACGAGCCGTTGCGTATCGCCATCGCCGGCAAGATCAAGGCCGGCAAGTCGACGTTGCTCAACGCGCTGGTCGGCGAGCAGGTTGCGGCCACGGACGCCGGCGAGTGCACCCGGATCGTCACCTGGTACCGCGACGGCCCGGCCCCCCGCATCACGATCCACCCCGAGGCCGGAGGGCCGGTCGGGCTACCGGTGCACCGCCGTGACGGAGAGCTCCTCGTCGACCTGAACGGATACCCGCCCGACGCCGTGACCAGGATGGTCATCGACTGGCCGTCGCAGGGCCTGCGCGCCGCCACCCTGATCGACACCCCCGGAACGGCCTCACTGTCCACCGAGATCTCGCGTCGCGCCCTGCGTTTCCTCGATCCCGACGACGACACCCCGACCGAGGCGGACGCGGTCGTCTACCTGATGCGTCAGCTGCACGCGTCGGACTCGGAGTTCCTGGAGGCGTTCCGCGACCAGGGGGTGGCCCGGGCGGCCTCGGTGAACACCATCGGCGTGATCTCACGGGCCGACGAGATCGGCGGGGGCCGGCTGGACGCGATGGCGTCGGCGCAGTCCGTGGCCCAGCGTTATCGCGGCGAGCCCGCGCTGCGCGGGCTCTGCCAGAACTTCGTCGCGGTGGCCGGGCTGATCGCCCAGACCGCACGCACGCTGCGACAGGCCGAGTTCGCGATGCTCCGCGAGTTGGCCCGCACGCCCGGCCCGGACCTGCACGAACTGCTGTTCACCGCGGACCGGTTCCTCGCGGACGACCGGCAGGCCGCGCCGCTCTGCACGCTGCCGCCCGACGCGCGTCGGGCGCTGCTGCAGCGCTTCGGCATGTTCGGGGTGCGGCTGTGCGTGGCCCTGCTGCACCGCGGCACCGACAGCGCGGCGGCACTGGCCGTCGAGCTGGTCCGGCAGTCGGGGCTGACCGAGCTGCAGCACGTCCTGCACAACCAGTTCGCCGAGCGCCGCGACCTGCTCAAGGCCCGGTCGGCGCTGCTCGCGCTGGACGCCGTGCTGCACGCCGATCCGCGGTCGGGCGGCGCGGAGCTGGCCCGGGCGGTCGAGCGGATCTTCGCCGGCGCCCACGAGTTCGCCGAGCTGAGGATGCTCGGGGCGCTGCGCTCCGGGGCGGTCCCGCTTCCGGCGGCGGTGGTGGCCGATGCCGAACGGCTGCTCGGCGAGGGCGGCGCCGCCGTGCGGACCCGGCTCGCCCTGCCTCCCGACGCCGGCCCGGTCGACGTGCGGGCGGCGGCGATGGCGGCGCTCAGTCGCTGGCAGGACCTGGCCGAGAACCCGATGACCCCACGAGCCGCGACAGATACGTGCCGCGTGGTCGTCCGGACCTGCGAGGGAATGCTCGCCGGCGCTGCGCGGTAGCCGCAGCGGCGCCGACCGGGCCCGTGGTTGCTCAGCGTGCCCGTGAGCTGCCGTTCGGTGACGATCCCTAACGGGCCGCAGCGGTGCCGGGGGCAAGCCCCCGAAGGTTCGTCGCGCGGTCGAGGGCCGCTCCCCGATGGACGGAGCGTAGCGAGGTCGTAGCTTTGGGCATACGCCGCCGGAAGTCGGCTGGGCGTGACTACGTTCCCCACATCGTGAGAGGCATCTCTACATGGCTGACCGCACTGCATACGACGACCTGCGCGAGGACATCGACAACGAGATCGATGACATCGACGAGGACGAGACGTCGGAAGAGGCGACCGCGCGGTTCGTCGGCAACGGTGAGGACGGCGACGAGCCCGGCGAGGACGGCACCGACGGGGCCCTGATCCTGGGCAACGGCGGCGACGGCGCCGACGGCGACGAGGACGCCGAGGACGGCGGCGACGGCGGCGACGGCGGCTTCTTCGGCAACGGCGGCACCGGCGGTGCCGGGAACTCCGACGTCGACGGCGACGACGACGACGAGACCGGCGACGGCGGCGACGGCGGCGACGCCGGCTACGTCGGCGACGGCGGCGACGGTGGCCGCGGTGGCGACAACACCGGGGTCGAGGACGCCGAGGGTGGCGACGGCGGCGACGGCGGCGAGGCCGTGAACGGCGACGGTGGCACCGGCGGCGACGGCGGCGACGCCGAGGGTATCGGCGAGGACGCCGACGACGACGGTTCCGGCACCGGTGGTGACGGCGGCGTCGGCGGTAGCACGGTGAACGGCGACGGCGGCGACGGCGGGAACGGTGGCTTCGGCGCCGGCCTCGGCGGCAGCGACGGCGAAGAGCTCGGCGACGGCTTCGGCGAGGGCGGCAACGGCGCCGAGGGCGGCAACAGCGTCAACGGCGACGGCGGCCGGGGCGGCGACGGCGGCGACGGCATCGGCATCGGCGACGAGGCCGCGGCCTTCGGCGGCGAGGGCTCGGCCGGTGGTGACAGCGAGACCGGGGACGCCGGCGACGGTGGCACCGGCGGTGCGGGCCTCGCAATCGGCATCTCGGATGCGGAGTCGCAGGGCGGCACCGGCGGCGAGGGCGGATTCAGCGAAGAGGGCGACGGCGGCGAGGGCGGCACCGGCGGCGAGGGCTACGCGTTCAGCGTCGACGGGGACGCGGAGTCTGAGGGCGGCCAGGGCGGCGAGGGCGGCGAGAGCAACGAGGGTGACGGCGGCGACGGTGGCGACGGTGGCGCGTCCGAAGCAGAGAGCCTGAACGGCCTCGCGGTCGGCTTCGGTGGCGACGGCGGCATCGGCGGCGACAGCGATCTCGGCGACGCCGGCGACGGTGGCGACGGTGGCGAGGCCGACGCCTTCAGCCAGTTCGATGTCGGGATCGGCGTCGGCGGCTTCGGTGGCGACGGTGGCAACAGCAACGAGGGTGACGGCGGCGATGGCGGCGACGGCGGCGACGCCGACTCCGATGGCTTCTTCGGAGCCGCCGCGCTCGGCGGGATCGGCGGCAACGGCGGCATCGGGGTCAACGGTGGCGACGGTGGCGAGGGCGGCGACGCCGAGGCGGACGCCGACGACGACTTCGGCATCGCCGGGGCCGGCGGTGGCTTCGGTGGCGACGGTGGCCTCGGCTTCGACGACGGCGGCGACGGCGGCGAGGGTGGCGACGGGGATGCCGACGGTGCGGTGAGCATCGCCGGGGCCGGCGACGGTGGCTTCGGTGGCGACGGCGCCGATGGCGGTTCCGGTGGCGACGCCGGCGACGCCGACGCCGACTTCGAGATCCCCGGTGTCGACGGCGAGGACGGCGAGAACCTCCTGTTCGAGGACCTGGACGACGATGGGGACGTCGACATCGACGACTTCATCATCTACGTCGAGGACCTGCTCGCCCCCTGAGATCCAACGCCTGGCGGCCGCGACCGGACGGTCCGGTTGAGGATCTGCCGGATGCAGGATCAGCAACTCAACGACTCCGCCACCTCCATCAGGAGGTGGCGGAGTCGCTGCGTTGCCGGCCGTTGGGCCGCAGATCGCCGCACCGACCTGCACTCTGAGTACTGGCTCGGCTACTCTCGAACGTCGGGTGGCACGCTCACCGGCTCTCCCCGCTCGCGCAGCGCGGGCGGCGGGGCCGCTGCGGTCCGGTTCCCGACGAAGGAGAAGCAGTGTCGCAAACCCTGCCGATCGAGACCCTCGATGTCGCCCTCGCGACGATCGCTCCCTACCGACGCCCCGATCTCGATGCGCGCCTGCAGCAGGCCAAGGTCCGGTTGCTCGACGAGCGCGTCCGCGTGTTGGTGGTCGGACAGTTCAAGCAGGGCAAGAGTTTTCTGGTCGACTGCCTGGTGAGTGCTCTGGTGTGCCCGGTGCACGACGACGTCGCCACCTCGGTGCCCACCGTCGTGCGGCATGCGGAGCAGCCGTCGGTGGCGCTGGTACGCGCCACGGATGCCGGCTACCGGCCGCGGGTGGAGCACCACGATGTCCCGATCACCGATATCGCCCGCCACGTCGCCGCCGCGTCCGCCCCGGGGGAGCGGTTCAGCCACGTCGAGGTCGGCATCCCGCGGGCCATCCTGGACGGTGGCCTGGAGATTGTCGACACCCCAGGGGTCGGCGGCTTCAACTCGGTGCACGGCGCCGCGACGATGGCCGCGCTGCCGTCGGCGGACGCGGTGCTGATGGTGTCGGACGCATCCCAGGAGTACACAGCGCCGGAGCTGGAGTTCCTCCGCCAGGCCATCACGATCTGCCCCAACGTGGCCAGTGTGATCACCAAAGTGGATCTCTATCCGGAATGGCGGCGCATCGCGGAGATCGACAAGGGCCATCTCGAGGCGGCCGGGATCGAGTGCCCGATGTTCCCGGTCTCCTCGGCCGTGCGCTGGCACCTCGTCAGGGAAGGCCGTACCGAGTTCGACGCCGAGTCCGGCTTTCCGGAGCTGATGCGGTTCCTGCGGCAACGGGTGGTCGGCCAGGCCGACATGCTCGCCCGCCGGTCCACGGTGAACGACGTGCTCGCGGTGACCGGTCAGCTGGTGGCCGGTCTGCGCTCCGAGCAGAGCGCCCAGCGCAACCCTGAGCAGGTCCACCAGCTGATCGGCGACCTGACGGAGTCGCAGAGCCGATCGGCCGCACTGAAGGAGCGTTCGGCGCGCTGGCAGCAGACGCTCAACGACGGGGTGGTGGACCTCAACGCAGACATCGACCACGATCTGCGCGATCGGATGCGGGACATCGTCCGGCTCGCCGAGGAGGAGATCGACGGGAGTGGCGACCCGATCAAGATCTGGGATCAGCTCAGCGTGTGGGCCGAGCAGCAGGTCGCGACGGCGGTGTCGGCCAACTTCCTGTGGGCGACGCAACGGGCGCATTGGCTCGCCGAGCAGGTGGCCGAACACTTCTCGGAGGATCGCGAGGCGGCGCTGCCGGCGCTGCACACCGATGCGTCGGACGGCCTGAAGTCGGTCCGCGGCATGAGTCTGCGCGACGACGAGCGGTGGACCATCGGCAGGAAGGCGCTGACCGGCCTCCGCGGCGGTTACGGCGGCGTGCTGATGTTCGGCCTGCTCGGCACGCTCGTGGGCATGTCGCTGATCAACCCGTTCTCGATCGGCGCCGGCCTGCTGATGGGCGGCCGCGCGATCAGCGACGAGCGCAAACGGATCATCACCCGCCGGCAGTCCGAGGCGCGCCGGGTGATCCGTCGTTACGTCGACGACGCGACGTTCCAGGTGGCCAAGGACTCCAAGGACATGTTGCGCCAGGTGCAGCGCGATCTGCGGGATCACTTCATGAGCCACGCGGAGCAGATGAACCGCTCGTTGAAGGAATCGCTGCAGGCGGCGCAGCGATCGGTGGAGAGCAGCACGGCCGATCGCAAGCAACGGATCGTCGAGATCAAGTCCGAGCTGGAGCGGCTCGAGCAGCTGCGCACGCAGGTGCGCACGTTGCTGCCCGCCGCCAGCCGGTCCGCGGCGGCAGCACCGAGCACATCCCGGCACAGCAAGGACTCGGCGCTGGTCTGACGCGTGCCGTCGGCACGCGCCGGCCTAGACCAGCGCGCGGAGGCGGCCGAAGAGGTCGTTGCGGGAGCTCACGCCGAGGCGGTCGCGCATCCGGGCCACGTGGTGCTCGACGGTCTTCGCCGAGATGAACAGTCGCTCGCCGATCTGCTTGTAGGTGAGCCCGGCCAGCACGAGAGTGCCGATCTCCTGCTCGCGGCCGCTCAGGATCGTGACGTCGCCTGCCGCCGGACCGCCGCCCGCGTCCCCGGCGGGCTCGTCCGCGCCCCGCCGCAGCGGCGCGGCGTCGTCCTCGATCGCGACGTCACCGGTCGCCACCGGCGGATCAGGCAGCACGGCCGTCTCGGTCGGCCCGGCCAGCGTACGGGCGCAGGCCTGCAGCGCCACCACGGTCCGGCGGTCCGTAGCGCGCTGTCCGGCCTGGCCGGCGAGGTGCGCGGCCTCCCACACGAGCCCGACACCGTGCAGCCGCCGGGCTGCGGTCTGCACGGCGTCCGCATCGATCTCCCCGGCCAGCACGGCGCTCCACGACTCGGCGGCCGCGGCGAGCGCGGCGTGATAGCTGCCGGTAGGGGAGGTGGCGGCCAGCGCGGCGGCCTCCTGCGCCACGAGCTCCGGCTCCTCGCCCGCCGCGGCCGCAAGCATTCGATACCAGTGCAGTGTGGACGTCCACAGTGGTGGATTGCCGAGCGCGGCGAGCAGGGCGTCGGCCTCGGCGAGGTGCGGATCAAGCCATTCCCGGTCGCCGAGTCGGGCCGCGGCCACCGCGCACTCGCCGAGATACGGCAGCGAGTACAGGTCCACGGGATGCTCGATCAGCGCGTTGCGGGCCCGGGTGCTGGCCTTGGCCAACGCGGCGTTGTCGCCCGCGCGGCGGGCCAGCCCGATCGCCAGCGCCGCCGCCACCAACTCCTCGCGGGGTTCGAAGCGGGTGTCATCCGCCTCGAGCAGCCGGCGGGCCCGGCTCGCGCGGCCGCGGCCCATCGCGACCCAGGCGTGCAGCAGCCGATGCCGGACCTGAGCCGGCCGGCCGCCGTGCCGGCCGGTGATCGCACGTCGCAACGTGGATTCCGCCACCGCCGACTCGCCGCACTGCATCGCGACAATGGCGGTGAGCGCGGCCGGGGTGTCGGGCAACAGAGTGCCGGCCGCGACCGGCTCGAGCAGCACCGCTGCGCGGGCGAGCTGGGAGAGCGCCGCCGAGCCGGAGCCGACGACCGAGTTCAGCACACCGCCGGCGAGCAGTGCCGCAGCTCCGGCGAGTAGCGTCGACGGACCGTCTGCGCGCAGGCCCGCGTCGAGCACCGCGCGGGCGTCGGCCAGTGCACCGGTGCCGATCAGCGGAGCCACGGCGAGCAGCGCCTGTTCCGGCGGCAGGAAGCGGAGCAGCGCGGCACTGCTGGCCAGCAAGCCGCGGTGGGACAGCACGGTGGCGGCCGTGGTCACCGCGTGGACGCGGTTCGGTGCCGCCGGATCGGCGATCACCTGATCGGCCAGTGGCAGGGCCCGATCGAGGTCGCCGATCAGCGCGAACGCGTAGGCGCGGCGTCCGGCCACGGACAGCGGGGGCAGGCCCGCCTCGACGGCCGCTGTCAGCAGTTCGGCGGCCAGCGCCGGCGACTCGGCCTCGGCCGCCGCGGCCGCGAACACGGTGGCCACGCGCTCCCCGACGACCCCCGTGCCGAGCAGCCTGCGGCCCGCGGTCAGCACCGAGCCTCCTCGATCGAGCTCGATCTCGGCCAGCCGACGCTGCAGGTCGCGAGCGCGCAACACCGGGGTCATCCGCAGCACGAGGCTGCGGATGATCGGGATCAGGGCACCGGTCTCGGTGAGCAGCCCCGTCGCCACGGCCGCCTCCACCGACTCGATCAGTACGTCCGAGCCGGCCGCCGGATCGACGGCGAGCAGCTCGCGCAGCACGTCCACATCGAGGGGTGCCCCGAACGCCATGGCCGTGAGCAGGGACTGGACCAACGGGTCGAGCGCGTCGACGTGGTGCCGCATCCGCTCGGCCAGTGCGGTCGACACCGACACCCGGTCGGGCCGGCGGAACTCCTGGGGGCGGGCCACGTCGTACCGGCCGGCGTCGCACAGGGCCTGGGTGACCAGATCCACCAGCGCCGGCAAGCCGCCGGACTGCTCGTGCACCAGCTCGACCAGGCTGTCGGGCGCAGGGCCGCCCAACCGCGCCGAGATCCGGGCGGTGACGCCGGCACGGTCGAGATGGCTCACCACCACCGTGATCCGATGAGCCGAGCTGCCCGTCGTGACCGCTCGCAGCACGCCGGACCGTGGCCACGGCCGGTAGGCCAACACGAGCCGGGCCGTAGCGCTGGCGCAGAGCCGACGGAGCGAAGCGAGTTGCCGCGGGTCGAGGCGGTGCGCATCGTCGATCAGCACCGGATGCGCCGGCCCCGGCTCGTCGGTGGGCAGCTCGCAGGGACCGGGTCGCAGCACCTCGATGCCCGCCTGCTGGTAGCCGTGGGCCACGGCATCCAGCGTCGCGCTCTTGCCCGTACCGCCGGGGCCGACGATGGTCGCGATCAACGGGGCGGCCGGGTCGGTGGCGATCCGGCGCAGCAGGGGTGCTGCGCCCGGGATGCCGGGCCTGCGTTCCGACGGTCTCGAGATCGTTCGGGTCACACAGGCTCCTCCGCGACGAGTTCCTTCCACAACGTCGGGCCATGTGCGTTCTGTGTTACTGAAGCTACTGAGAGCTACTCGTCTCGGAGTCGGGCCTCCCGTTGGGGCCGTCGCGGGACCGGTGTACGGCGGGTCTACGAACGATCGAACTCGCGCGCTCCCAGCGCCCTGACGATGCCGGCCCGGCCTTCGGAGACCAACCGGCGCAGCGCCGGCGGGTGGGACTCGTCGGCCAGCCAGGCGTCGGCGGCGTCGACCGTTTCCGGTCGCACCGCCCAGGCCGGGAACAGCCCCACGACCACTGCCTGCGCCCGCTCACTGGTCCGCCGCGACCAGACCTCGGCGACCACGTCGAAGTAGCGCTCGACGAAGCCGCCCAGCAGCTCGCGCTGGGCCGGGTGGCTGAACCCGCTGATGATCGCTTCCTGGACGGCGTTGGGGATCTCGTCGTCGTACACGGCCCGCTGCCATGCGCGTTCCTTCGCCTCCGCCGTGGGCACCAGTGCCCTGGCCCGCTCGGCTTGGCGCTCACCGGTCGACGTCGGATCGCGCTGCTGCTCCTCGTCGATCTCCGCCTCGCCCGCGAAGCCGTGCGCGACCAGGGCGTGCAGCAGCCGCCAGCGCAGATCGGTGTCCACCGTGAGGCCGGCGGGCACCGACATGTCGAGCAGCCAGCCGCGCATCTGCTCCAGCACCGACGTCGGCAACACGCTGGTGGTCAGCGCGTTCACCACCGTGAGCTGCGCGTCGGAGCCGGCGGGTGCGGTGCTCAAGCGGAAGCGCAGCGCATCGACCAGCAACGGCCAGCCGCGCGCTGCGGCCCACTGCTCGTCGGCGTAGGAGATGACGGTGGTCTGGACCTGGAGCAGCAGGCGCTGCACCACACCGACCTCGGACTCGGCGCCGAAGCCGCCTGCCACCAGCGTGGTGAAGTCGCGGGCCTTGAGCTCGGCCTCGCGGGTCATCTCCCAGGCCGCCGACCAGCACAGCGTGCGCGGCAGCGGCTCGGCGATGTCCCCGATCCGGTCGACGAGGGTCGCCAGCGACCCGGGATCCAGCCGCAGCGCGCAGTAGGTCAGGTCGTCGTCGTTGACCAGCACGAGCTGGCCGCGCGGCGTTCCGACCAGCTCCGGGACGCTGGTGCGTTCGCCGCTGACGTCGACCTCGACCCGCTGGGTGCGGATCAGCTTGCCGTTGCCGGCCTGCTCGTCCCCGTCGTCGTAGACCCCGACCGCGATCCGGTGGGTCCGCATCTCGCCGGCACCGGGACGCGCCCCGCCCTGCACCACGTCGAACCGGGTGAAGCGACCCTCGTCGTCGACGTCGAACGAGGGGCGCAGCAGGTTCAGTCCGGTGGTGCGCAGCCATTGCGCACCCCAGTCCGACAGGTCGCGCTCGGAGGCCTTCTCCAGCGCGCCGATCAGGTCGTCGAAGGTCGCGTTGCCCCAGGCGTGCTCGGTGAAGTAGCTGCGCAGCCCGGCCAGGAACGGCTCCAGCCCCACGTAGGCCACCAGCTGCTTGAGCACCGAGGCGCCCTTGGCGTAGGTGATGCCGTCGAAGTTCACCTCGACGGCCTGCAGGTCCGGGATGTCGGCGGCCACCGGGTGCGTGGAGGGCAGCTGGTCCTGCCGGTACGCCCAGGACTTCTCCACGTTGGCGAACGTCGTCCAGGCCTCGGTGTACTCGGTGGCGTCGGCCTGGCACAGCACGCTGGCGAAGGTCGCGAACGACTCGTTCAGCCACAGGTCGTCCCACCAGCGCATGGTGACCAGGTCGCCGAACCACATGTGGGCCATCTCGTGCAGCACCGTCTCCGCGCGCCGCTCGTAGACGAACCGGGTCACCCGGGAGCGGAAGACGTAGTCCTCCAGGAAGGTCACCGCGCCCGCGTTCTCCATGGCGCCCGCGTTGAACTCCGGCACGAACAGCTGGTCGTACTTGCCGAACGGGTACCGCACCCCGAAGTTGCGGTGGTAGAAGTCGAAGCCCTGCTTGGTCTCGGTGAACAGCCGCTCGGCGTCCATGTGCGGGGCCAGGGAGGCGCGGCAGTAGATGCCCAGGGGGATGCCGTCGTGCTCGTCCTGCCAGGACGCGTACGGCCCGGCAATCAGCGCGGCCAGGTAGGTGGAGAGCACCTCGGTGGTGGCGAAGCGGTGCACGTTCGCGCCGGCCGGGCCGTCGGTGATCTCCGCGACGGCGGCGTTGGCGACGACCTTCCAGTCGGCCGGGGCGGTCACCGTGAGCGCGTAGCGGGCCTTCAGATCGGGCTGGTCGAAGCAGGCGAACATGCGCTTGGCGTCGGCCGTCTCGAACTGGGAGTAGAGGTAGACGCCGCCGTCCACCGGGTCGACGAACCGGTGCAGGCCCTCGCCGGTGTTCATGTAGCGCCCGGTCGCCTCGACCTGCAGCTCGTTCTCCGCGGCCAGCGCGGGCAGCGCGATGCCGTCGTCCTCCCGGTAGGCCGAGACGTCCAGCGGCTCGCCGTTCAGCGTCGCCGCCGTGACCTCGGCCGCGACCAGGTCGATCCAGCTGTCGGCGCCCGGGTCGACGCACCGGAAGCGGACGGTGGTGGAGGTGGCGAACGTGGCGTCGCCCGGCCTGCCGCCGCCGTCGGTGAGGTCGAGCCGGACCAGGTACTCGTCGACCTCCAGCAGGGCCGCCCGCCGTGCGGCATCGGTCCGGGTCAGGTTGGGCGGGGCCATGCGGTCTCGGCGCTCCGTTCGTTCGTGGAACCGCACCACGGCGCGGTGTCGTCGATCCAATCACGTCGTCGCGGCAGGTGCGCAGCCAATGCCCACGGGGAACACCGATGTCGCGACCGCGGTTGCACCGCCTGACGGTGGTGCGTACCTCCCTCGCGCCCCGAGCCGCCAGAACATGATCGGAGAAGCTGTGACAAGCACCGCTGCGACGAGCACCGCTGCGACGAGCACCGAGACCGCCCGCGTCGACTTCTGGTTCGACCCGCTGTGCCCGTGGGCCTGGATCACCTCCCGCTGGATGCTGGAGGTGCGCAAGGTGCGCGACGTCGAGATCGACTGGCACGTGATGAGCCTGTCGGTGCTCAACGAGGACCGCGATCTCTCCGAGGAGTACCGCGAGCGGATGACCAGGGGCTGGGGGCCGGTGCGGGTGGCGATCGCGGCCGCCAGGGAGAAGGGCCCGGAGGTCCTGGAGCCGCTCTACACCGCGCTGGGCACCCGGATCCACGACCAGGGCAACAAGGACTTCGACGTGGTGATCAAGGAGGCGCTGGCCGAGCTGGACCTGCCCGCGTCCCTGGCCGACGCCGCGACCAGCACCGAGTACGACGAGGAGCTGCGGGCCAGCCACCACCGCGGCATGGACCCGGTCGGGCTGGACGTGGGCACGCCGACCATCCACATCGACGGGGTCGCCTTCTTCGGCCCGGTGCTGTCCCGGATCCCGCGCGGCGAGGAGGCCGGCACCACCTTCGACGGCGCCCGGCTGCTGGCCGGCAACCCGCACTTCTTCGAGCTCAAGCGCACCCGGACCGAGAGCCCCGAGTTCGACTGACCGCTCGACGGCGGGACCGCCTTCCCGGCGGCCCCGCCGTGCGGATGGACGGTCAGGAGTGCGCGATGGCCCGGTCGCGCAGCACCCCGACCTCCAGCTCCATCTCGCGGACCCGGTTCTTCACCAGGTCCCCGATGCTGACCAGCCCGACGAGCTCGCCCTTCTGCACGACGGGGAGGTGCCGGTAGCGGCCGGCCGTCATGCGGGCCATCGCGCTGGCCACGGTGTCGTCGGGAGCACAGGTCTCCACGTGCTGAGTCATGATCTCGGTCAGCGGCATCGTCAACACCGCCGATCCGTGCCGGCCCAGGGCTGCCACGATGTCCCGCTCGGAGACGATCCCGCGGACGGCGCCGTTCTCGTCGCTGACCAGCACGGCGCCGATCCGGAACTTGTTCAGCTGCTCGACGACGTCGGCCACGGTCAGCCACGGCAGCACCGAGTGCACGACCCGGCTCTTGTGCAGCAGGATGTCTGCGATCCTCACTGATCTCACCCTTCCCCTCCGACAGCGGCGGCCCTGAGCGCATCGTGCTCTTCGCGGGCGCCCGGCGCACCTGTGACATTCCGGTGAGGCCACTACGGAGCGACATTTCCGGGGGTCGGACCGACAGCGTCGTCGTCCGGTGCGCTCCACCGCGCGGCGGTACGTTGCGCGGATGCAGATCGACAAGGCGCAGGTCCTCGAACTTCTCCGCGACGCCGGCGACCAGGCCAAGCTGGGCCAGGCCGAGCAGGAGCTGCCGGACCAGGTCGACACCGAGCGGCACGCCGGCCTGCTGGAGCGGCTCGGCATCAACCCGACCGACCTGCTCGGCCGGTTCGGCGGCGGGGCCGGAGGGTTGGGCGGCATCCTCGGCTGACGGCGGGGGCGCGCGTCGCCGGGCGGTGGTCGCGCGGCTTGGCTGCGCATCGCGCATCGGGAGAGAGGTGTTCGCCACCTCGTCCCGGTTGGGAGCGTCGGATCATGGCTACCCTTGACAGTGATGAGTCCTCCCTCCGGCAAGGCAACCACGCGCGTCGGTGAGCGATACCGCTTGGACGAGCGGATCGGCGCCGGCGCGATGGGTGCCGTCTGGCGTGCCACCGACGAGCTGCTGAACCGCACGGTTGCGGTCAAGGAGCTGCTCGCCGTCACGGCACCGCCCACGGCCGCGGGCGGGGACTCCCTGGAGGAGTCGCGGCAGCGGATCCTGCGCGAGGGCCGGATCGGCGCGCGGCTCCGGCACCCCCACGTGATCAGCATGTTCGACGTCGTGGTGCACGACGAGCGGCCCTGGCTGGTGATGGAGTACCTGCCGTCCCGCTCGCTGGCCGGCGTGCTGGCCACCGAGGGCGAGATGCCGCCCGCCGAGGTCGCCGCGATCGGCCGCCAGGTCGCCGACGGACTCGCCGCCGCGCACTCCGCGGGGGTGGTGCATCGCGACGTCAAGCCGGGCAACGTGCTGATCGCCGACGACGGGCTGGTCAAGCTGACCGACTTCGGTGTGTCCCGGGCCGTGGACGAGGTGCAGCTCACCCGCACCGGGCTGATCGCCGGCACGCCGGCGTTCCTGGCCCCGGAGGTGGCCCGCGGCCAGGAACCGACGGCCGCGTCGGACGTGTTCGCCCTCGGTGCCACGCTGTACGCCGCGGTGGAGGGGCTGCCACCGTTCGGGTTGGACGACAACGCCTACGCCCTGCTGCACCGGGTGGCCACCGGCGTGGTGCGACCGCCGGAACGAGCCGGCCGGCTCGGCCCGGTGATCATGTGGCTGCTCAGCTCCGACCCGGCCGATCGGCCCACCGCCACCGAGGCCCGCGACGTGCTGGAGGCCGTCGAGGCCGGCCGCGGTGCGCAGCCGGCGGCGGACGCCCCGCCGCCGCCGCGCCCGCGCCCCCGCCCGGCGCCGGTGGCGTCCGTCCCGGCGGCCGCCGCCGACAGCGGCACCGCCACCGACCTGCCGGGCGCCACCCCGGAGCGTCGGCCCGCCGCCCGGCGCCGGGCGCCGCTGCTGGTCGCCGCGCTGGTGGTGCTCACCCTGATCGGCGGGATCGCCGCCATCGTGGGGACCCGGTCCGCCGGCAGCGGGGCCCAGGCCGCCCCGCCGCAGGCCGCGCCGGCCACCGCCGCGCCGGTCGCCGTCGAGCCGTCCACCGCTGCGGCCACCGCCCCGAGCAGCGTGCCGCCCACCACCACCGTCGAGACCCCCACCCCGACCCCGACGCCCACCCCGGAGCCGGCCCCTGCCCCTGCCCCGGCCCCGAGTCCCGTCGTCGACCCGGCTGCCTTCGTGCAGAGCTACTACGCGCTGCTGCCGGGCAACACCGAGGCGGCGTTCGCGCTGCTCAGCAGCGGCGCCCAAGCCCAGTCCGGGGGCCGGGCCGGGTTCGACCGCTTCTACGGTGGCCTGCAGTCGGTGACCCTGCAGAACCTGCGCCCGACCGGTCCGACCACGGCCGAGGCCACGGTGGTGTTCGTGCGCCGGGACGGCAGCACCAGCAGCGAGCCGTACCGCTTCCAGATGTCGACCGGGGCTGATGGGCGGACTGTGATGGAGTCGTTCAGTCGCGCCTGACGGCGCTTGTGAGTGCTGAGCCGTGCTAGAACACGGCTCCG
This sequence comes from Pseudonocardia sp., assembly GCA_035557575.1. Taxonomy (GTDB): domain Bacteria; phylum Actinomycetota; class Actinomycetes; order Mycobacteriales; family Pseudonocardiaceae; genus Pseudonocardia. The sequence goes on from DATMDS010000025.1 coordinate 16,913, forward strand.
CACTCACGGCCTCTGATCAGGCAGTCTGCACGCCCAGCTCCAGCAGCTGCGCGGTCACCCAGCGCACCACCTCGCGCACGAACACCGCCCGGTTCTCGCTGCCCTTGACCTCGTGCCCCTCGTCCTCGAACAGCAGGAAGCCCGGCGTGGCGCCGCGCTCGGTCAGCGCGTTCACCACCTGCCGCGCCTCCACCAGCGGCACGTTGGTGTCGTGCACCCCGTGCACCACCAGCAGCGGCGCGACGATCCGCTCCACGTGCTGCATCGGGGACAGCTCGCGCAGCAGCGCCGCATCGGCGCGCGGGTCGCCGTACTTGGTGATCGCCGCCTCCGCGATCCAGGGCTCGGTCTCCGCGTAGAACGTCGCGAAGTCGGAGATGCCGCAGACGTCCACGCCGACCGCAAACAGCTCCGGATACCAGGCCAGCGCGATCAGCGTGAGGTAGCCGCCGTAGGAGCGCCCGGACACCCCGATCCGGGACGGGTCGGCCAACCCGGAGGAGACCAGGAAGTCGACCGCGGCCTTCACGTCGGTGATCGCGACGAACCGCCGCTCGAGGTCGTCGGCCGCGGCGAAGCTGCGCCCGTAGCCGCCGGAGCCGCGCACGTTCGGCGTGAACACCGCGACGCCCTCGGCGACCAGCGCCTGGAACAGCGGCTGGAAGATCGGCCGCTCCTGGGCCTCCGGGCCGCCGTGCAGCCAGAGCAGGGTCGGGATCGGTCCGAGCGCGCCGCGCGGGCGGTGCAGCCAGCCCGACAACGGCAGCCCATCCACGCCCGGGAAGTCGTACAGGGTCGGGCTGACGAACGTGTCGACGTCGACGGGCAGCCCGGCCAGCAGTGGCGTCGGCTCGGTGGCGTCCTCGTCCAGGCCGATGCGGCTCACCCGCGGCGGCACCGTCGGTCCCTCGCCGGCCACCAGCAGGGCCCGCGCGTCGCGGGTGAACGCCGCCCCGTGCACCACCTCGCCGGGCGCGGCCGGGAGCGGGCTCAGCAGGCCGCTGCGCAGGTCGAGCAGCTCCACATCGCTGCAGCCGCGCACGTTCCAGATCAGCGCGGCACGCACCCCGCTCGGGTCCAGCGCGACCAGGTCCAGGTCGTCGTCCTCGCGCTCGGCGATGGTGTACACGGCCGACACCGAGGCGCTGCCGCGCAACGTCACCGCGAGCAGCGCCGGCCGCTCCCGGCCGGCGTCGGTGTGCACGTACAGCTGCCGGCCGGTGACGCCGAACCGGGCGTCGGCCACGGTGGCCTCGCCGCCGGGCAGCAGCTCGGTGCGCCGGCCGCTCCACAGGTCCACCAGCTCCAGGTGCCGGGCCCCGCGCCGGCCGAGCCGGACCACGGCCCGGCGGCCGTCGCCGCTGACCGCGCAGACCCGGGCCGCCGGGCCGGCGGCCAGCACCGTCGACGTGCCGTCCCGCAGGTCGACCAGGCAGGCCTGCCCGTCGCCGGCGCCCTCGGGGAAGACGGTCACGCCGAGCTGGCGCCCGCCCGGCGACCACACGCCGAGCGTGACCGCCGCCGCCCCGGGCGCGATGTCGCGGGTCTCGGCGCCGTCCGGGCTGACGAGCCGCACGCTGGTCCGCTCGCCGCCGAACGGGGCCAGCTGGCAGGCGATCCAGGCCCCGTCGGGTGACCAGCTGATCGCCTGCACGTCGCCGAACTCGGCGGACATCAGCGGCAGGTCGGGTTCGGTGATCGGGTCGCCGTCCGCGGGCAGCGCGGCCACGAACACCTGCGGGCGCCCGTCGCGATCGGAGATCCAGCCGAGCAGGGAGCCGTCGGGGGAGGGGATCGGATCGGAGTAGGCCGTCGCGAAAAGGTCACCACCGCCCAGCCGGGCCAGCCGCCGTTCGGTGAAACCCACCGTCTCCCGTACCGCCATGGTTACAACCCCCTCTCCTGCAGCCACATCTCCAGCAATGCCACCTGCCACAGCGCGTTCGATCCCAGGTTCGTGCGCTTGGTGTTCGGGTCGGCCAGCATCGCATCCAGCCAGTCCCCGCGGACCAGTCCCCTGGCCTTGGCCACCGGATCGGTGACCGCCTCGCGTACCCGGTCCAGGAAGGGTCCTTCCAGATGACGGATGGCGGGAACCGGGAAATACCCCTTCGGCCGATCGATCACGCCGTCCGGCACCACGCCGCGGGCGGCTTCCTTGAGCACGCCCTTGCCGCCGTGCGCGAGCTTCAGCTCGGGCGGGCAGGCGGCGGCCAGCTCCACCAGCTGATGATCCAGGAACGGCACCCGCGCTTCGAGGCCCCACGCCATCGTCATGTTGTCCACCCGTTTGACCGGGTCGTCCACCAGCATGACAGTCGAGTCCAGCCGCAGCGCGGCGTCGAGGGTGTCCTGCGCGCCGGGAGCGGCGAAGTGCTCGGCGATGAAGGCCCGGCTCGGGTCGTGGTCGAGCAGCCACTCCGGTTCCAGGATCTCCGCCAGCTCGGCGTGCGGCCGGTCGGTGAACACGGCCGCGTAGGCCTCGACCCCGCGTTCGCGCGGCACGTCGGCCAACGGCGGGTACCAGCTGTACCCGGCGAACACCTCGTCGGCGCCCTGCCCGGACTGCACGACCTTGACCGACTTGGCGACCTCCTCGGACAGCAGGTGGAACGCGACGCAGTCGTGGCTCACCATCGGCTCGGCCATGGCCGTGATCGCGTTGTCCACCGCGGGCAGCATCCGGGCCGGGTCGACCAGGATCTGCTGGTGGTCGGTGGCGAAGTGCTCGGCGATCAGGTCGGAGTACTCGAACTCGTCGCCGGACTCGCCGGCGGCGGCGTGGAAGCCGACGCTGAACGTCTTCAGCCCGACCTGGCCCTCGTCCGCCAGCAGCGCCACCACCAGCGAGGAGTCCAGGCCGCCGGAGAGCAGCACGCCCACCGGCACGTCGGCGACCATCCGCCGGCGCACCGCCAGCCGCAGCGCCTCCAGGGTGGCGTCGCGCCAGTCGGTGGCGCTCATCCCGGCGTACTCCGGGCGCCGCACGTGCTCCGGCCGCCAGTACACGCGCTCGGTGCTGGTGCCGTCCGGCGCGACGGTGCGGACGGTGGCCGGCGGCAGCTTGCGGATCCCGGCCAGGACGGTGCGCGGTGCCGGCACCACCGAGTGGAAGCTCATGTAGTGGTGCAGCGCCACCGGGTCGATGTCGGTGTCGACCCCGCCACCGGCCAGCAGCGCGGGCAGTGACGAGGCGAAGCGCAGCCGGCTCGCGTTCTCGGTCAGGTAGAGCGGCTTGATCCCGAGCCGGTCGCGGCCCAGCGTCAGCACGCCGGTGTCGCGCTCGGCCACCGCGAAGGCGAACATGCCCATGAAGTGGTCGACGCAGTCCGCGCCCCAGCGGTGGAACGCCTTGACCAGCACCTCGGTGTCGGAGGTGGAGAAGAACCGGTAGCCGTGGCCCTCCAGCTCGGTGCGCAGCTCCTGGTAGTTGTAGATGCAGCCGTTGAACACCGCGGCCAGCCCGAGCTCGGAGTCGACGATCGGCTGGGAGCCGCGCTCGGACAGGTCGATGATCTTGAGACGGCGGTGGCCGAGCGCGATCGAGCCGGAGGCGTGCAGGCCGGAGCCGTCCGGACCGCGCCGGGTCATCGCGGCAGTGATCCGGGCGACGGCCTCCACGTCAGGGCCTCCGTCGAACCTGATCTCGCCCGCGATCCCGCACATCCGCGTCCCCTCCCGATCACCTGCCCGGCCCGGGTCCGAGTGGACGACGCGACGACCCACCTGCGCAACCCGCGGGATGTTTCCAGCATGTGACGAGATCCGCGGTCGCGGACCGCGATCCGCGCTGGTTCCCGGTTCCTCGATGATCCACGCGCCCACGCGGGAGCGCCCTGCGCCCGGCCGACTGTGGTGAACTTCTCAGGTGCCGGATCCGACGCTGGGTGTGACGTTCCGACCGCAGCTGCCCCCGGAGCGGTTGCGGACGGTGGCGCAAGCCGCCGAGGCGGCCGGCGTGCCGGAGCTGTGGCTGTGGGAGGACTGCTTCCTGGAGGGTGGGCTGACCACGGCGAGCGCCGCGCTGGCCTGGACCGAGCGGCTGCGGGTCGGGGTCGGGCTGCTGCCGGTGCCGCTGCGCAACCCGGCGCTGGTCGCGATGGAGATCGCCACCCTGGCCCGATTGTTCCCCGGGCGGGTGCTGCCGGGCCTCGGGCACGGGGTGCTGGACTGGATGGCCCAGGTCGGGGCGGGCGTCGCGTCGCCGATGCGGCTGCTGGGGGAGTACACGACCGCGGTGCGCGCCCTGCTGCACGGCGAGACGGTGCGCATCGCCGGCCGGTACGTGCAGCTGGACGGGGTGGCGCTGGACTGGCCGCCCGCCGACGTGCCGCCGCTGCTGGTCGGGGCCCGCGGGCCGAAGACGCTGCGGCTGGCCGGGGAGCTGGCCGACGGGGTGATCATCGACTCCGAGACCACGCCGGACGGGTTGCGGGCGGCGCTGGCGCACGTCGCCGAGGGCCGCACCGCGGCCGGCCGCCCGGAACCGCCGCAGGTGGTCGTCTACCTGGAGGTGCCCGACCCGGACGCCGCCGACCTGCGGCAGCGGGTGGACGCCCTGGCCGCGGCCGGCGCCGACACGGTGGTCCTGCAACCTCCCGGCGACACCCCCGACCCGGGCCCCCTGATCGCGACCTGCGGCCGCTGGACAACGGGCTGACCGACGGGCCGCTCGACATCGACAACAGTCCGGTTTGACAAGATCGAAGCTGGACTCACGTCGATCTCGGCACCGTCGACCGACATCAGCGCAGCACCCAGGTGTCCTTCGCGCCCCCGCCCCGTGACGAGTTGACGATCATGCTGCCGGCCGGGGCGACCCGGCTCAGCGCGGCCGGCATCACCTCGACGTGGGTGTGCTCGCCCCGGCGGGACTGGAAGACGAACGCGCGCAGGTCGACCGCGCGGGGTTCCAACTTCCCGTTGGCGTAGGTGGGGTGCGTGGACAGCTGCACCAGGTCCTGGGCCACCCAGCCGGCCGGGTCGGCTCGGATGGCTTCGGCCACCTTGGCCAGCTCGTCGCCGTCCGCGTGCGGGCCGATGACGATGCCCTGGCCGCCGTAGCCGTCCACCGGCTTGAGCACCAGCTCGTCGAGCCGGTCCAGCACCTCGGCCCGGTGCTCCGGGTCGACGCACGGATAGGTGGTGACGTTGTCGAGCAGGATCTGCTCGTCCAGGTAGAAGGAGATCATCTGCGGCACGTAGGCGTAGACCAGCTTGTCGTCGGCGACCCCGTTGCCCATCGCGTTCAGCAGCGCCACCTTGCCGCGGGCCACCGCGTTGCAGAGCGCCCGTCCGATCGGGCGCAGGTCGGCGCCCTCGGCGCTCAGCAGCGTCTTCTCGTCGATGCGCCGGTAGAGCGCCGACAGCCGCCGCTTGCCCCCCGTGTCCACCAGGTAGACGCCGTCCTCGGTCACCTGCAGGTCGCGCGGGGTGACCAGCGGGATGCCCATGCGGGCGGCCAGCAGCCGGTGCTCGAAGTAGGCCGAGTCGATCGGACCGGCCGACAGCAGCGCCACCTCGTCGGCGCCGGGCTCGTCCGGCTCGGTGGCCGACAGCAGCGTGGAGCGCAGCTGGCCGGGCACCGGCTCCAGCCCGACCACGCCGGCCGGCGGCTCCAGGTCCGGCATCACGCTGCGGATCAGCCGCCGAGACATGATCGCGTAGCCGATGCCGGACGGCACCCGCAGGTTGTCCTCGAGCACCAGCCAGCGGGCCGCGTGGTCCCGCACCAGGTCGATGCCGGCCACCGCGATCCGCACCGCGTCCGCCGGGAAGAGCTTGCCCAGCCGGTTCCAGCCCGGGGCGTCGTTCACGACCTGCTCCGGGATGACCCCTTCGGCGATGATCCGCCGCTCGGAGTAGATGTCGCGCAGGAACGCCTCCAGCGCACGTACCCGCTGGTTCAGCCCGGCCGTGAGGCCCGCCCAGTCCTCGGCGGTGACGATGCGCGGCACCAGGTCCAGCGGGAACAGCCGGTCCGGCTCGCCGTCGCCGACCCGGAACGTCACGTCGCGAGCGCGCTGCTCGGTGCGCAGCGCCGACTCGGCGGCGGCCAGCCCGCGCGGGCCGAGCCGGTCCAGCGCCCGGAACATCCAGCCGTAGTGCGGCAGCACCATGCCGCCCTCGCTGACCGCCTCGTCGTAGGCCTGCGGGTGGTAGGCGGCGAGCAGCTCGGACGCCATCGGCACGGAGTCCGCCGGCTCGTGCGCCGGGGTGCGGCCCTGGGTGTACGCCAGCAGCGCGTCCACCACGTCGGTCAGCTCGCCGCGGCGGCCGAACGTGCGGCGTTGGGCGGCCGCGCCGCTGCCCCGGGACAGGGTGGCCTGGGAGAGCTCCAGCACCTGCTCCCAGTCGCCGGTCTCCTCCAGGAACGGCCGCAGCTGGTCCACCAGCTGTCCGACCAGGATCGACGGCGCGACCAGCGAGGGGCCGACCAGGTCCACCAGGTCGCCCTCCAGCCCGGACCGGGCCGCCCGCCAGCTGGCCGCGCGCAGCAGCTCGTGCCGGGACGCCGGCAGCGGCAGGCCGGCGTCGAGCTCGGCGCGCGCCTTGCCGACCAGGGCCCGGAACAGCCCCGCGATCAGCACCACGTCGTCCACCTGCGGGCAGGCGTCGCACACCCGCAGCTCGACGGTGGGCAGGTGCGCGCTGGGCCGGATGTCGAAATAGACCATGCCGGGGTCGCTGATGGTGCCCGACGCGATCAGCTCGCCGACCATGGCGTCGTAGTCGGCCGCGGTCTCCACGGCACCGGGCGGGCCGGCGGTCGGCCAGCGCGACCACACCATCGACCGGTAGCTTGCGTAGCCGGAGTCGCGGCCGCGCCAGTAGGGCGAGCTGGCCGAGAGCGCGAGCAGCGTCGGCAGGTACGGGGCGACCCGGCGCACGACCTGTACGGCCGCGTCCCGGTCCGGCACGTCGACGTGCACCTGCGCCCCGCAGATGTGCTGCTCGCTGACCAGCAGCTGGTACTCGTGCTGCATCCGCTCGTACCGGGCGCCGGCCGAGATGGCGTCGCCGCTCTGGTCGACCAGCGGCACCGTGCCGGCCGCCACCACACCCAGCCCGAGCGGCGCGGCCACCGCGTCCAGGGTCCCGCGCAGCCGCTTCAGGTGCGCACGCAGCTCGTCGAGCGTGGCGCACACCGGCGTGTTCGTCTCGACCAGCGAGCGCTGCAGTTCGGGGGCGAACTCGTCGCCGTCGAGCTGCTCGAGCAGCGCCTCGACCTCGGGGGCGGAGTGCCGCGTGTGCAGATCGACGACGTGGAACTCCTCCTCCACGCCGAGCATGGGGAGCTCGCTCATGACACCGACGTTAAAGCCCGTTTGTTACGGCTGGGTTCGTCGTCCACGGTTGACAAGAGTGCCTGGTCGCCGGTCAGGACGCAGCAGCGCGGTGGGGCTTGACCCATCCGGCCTATGCGCTTGCTCCGCTGCGGCGGGTCAGGGTCCACCCCCGCCGCCGGTAACACTCTGCTCACCACCCACTGAGAAGCCTTGTCAACGTTGACAGCAAGCCCCAAGATGGGCGCCTACCCGCTTCAACCGCGCCTCCGGGACCACCCCCGACTCATCAAGGATGATGATGCTCGTCGTCACGCCGAACCTGTGCATCGATCGCACGCATCGGGTGGACCGCTTCGACGCCGGCACGGTGAACCGGCCGCGCTCGGTCGACGTGGCCGCGGGCGGCAAGGGCGTCAACGTGGCCAGGGCGCTGCGCGACCTGGGCGGGCCGGCGACCGTGCTGGGCTTCCGGATGGCCGAGGGCGGGGCTCAGCTCGAGCGGTTGCTGCGCGCCGAGGGCATCGAGCCGGATCTGGTCGACGCGCTGGGGGCGCTGCGGTCGGCGATCGTCATCGTCGAGGACAGCGGCCGCGCCACCGTGCTCAACGAGCCCGGCCCGACCCTCGACGCGAGCCACCGGGACGCCCTGCTGGACCGGGTGGCGCAGCGGCTGGACGCCACCGGGTCGCCGATCGTGATCGGCTCCGGCAGCCTGCCACCCGGGCTGCCCGCCGACACCTACGGGCAGCTGTGCACGACCGCCCGTGCACGCCACGCGCTGGTGATCGTCGATGCCGCCCGGGACGCGCTGGCCGCGGCACTGGCCGCCGAGCCCGACCTGGTCACGCCGAACCTGGCCGAGGCCGAGAGCATGGCCACCGGGGTGGTGGTCGAGTCCTCCGAGCACGCGGAGGACCGCGCCGAGATCCAGGACCGGGCGTGGGCGGCGGCCCGGACCCTGCGGGCGGCCGGCGCGCGCCGCGTGGTCGTCACCGCGGGCGTGCACGGCGCCGCCTACGCCGACGCCGACGGCGAGCAGTGGTTCGACGCGCCGACGGTCGCCCTGGTCAACCCGATCGGCGCCGGCGACGCGTTCGTCGCCGGCGTCGCCCAGCACCTGCTGACCGGGGCGGACTGGCCGGCGGCGGTGCGCCGCGGGGTGCTGGTGGCCAGCGCGGCCGTCGAGCACCCGCAGGCCGGGCGGGTGGACCCGACCCGGGTCGCCGCGCTGGACCCGCCCGTCGACCGGGACCACGTGGCATGAGGCGACCCACGCTGAACGACGTCGCCGCCGCGGCGGGGGTGAGCGCCAAGTCGGTGTCGCGGGTGATCAACGGCGCCGACAACATCAGCCCCGAGCTGCGGCTGCGCGTCGAGGCGGCCGTCGAGACGCTCAACTACGTGCCCAACACGCTGGCCCGGAGCCTGAAGGTGGGGACCGGCGACACGATCGGCGTGGTGATCGACAGTATTTCCGACCCGTTCTTCGCCGCCGTGATGAGCGCGGTGGAGGGCGCCGCGCTGGACGGCGGGCTGAGCACCGTGTTCGGCAGCACCGGTTCCGACCCGGAGCGGGAGCGCCGCCAGGTCGAGCGGATGGTGATGCAGCAGGTCCGGGCGCTGATCCTGGCGCCGGTCCCGCGCTCGCACGAGTACCTGCGCCACTACGCCTCCGTGCTACCCATCGTGATGATCGACCGCGCGGTCGAGGTGGGCGCCTTCGACACCGTGCGGGTGGACGACCGGGCGGTGGCCCGCACCGCGGTGGAGCACCTCGTGCGCCACGGCCACCGGCGTATCGCGCTGATCGGCGACGACCGCTCGTTCGCCACCGCCCGCGACCGGCTGGCCGGCTACCAGGACGTGCTGGCCGAGCACGGCGTCGAGCTCGATCCCGCGCTGTGCCGCCCGACCCCCGACGGTGACGACGAGGCCGTGCGCACGCTGAACGGGCTGCTCGCCATGGACCGGCCCCCGACAGCGATCTTCGCCATCAACCAGCGGGCCGGGATCCGGACGGCGTACGCGCTGCACACGGCCGAGTACGCCGAGCTGGCCTTCATCAGTTTCGGCGACTTCCCGCTCTCCCAGTCGCTGCGCCCGCCGGTGACCTACGTCGACCACGATCCGCGGGCCATCGGACGGGCGGCCACGCAGCAGGTGCTCGACCGCCTGCGCGGCGACCCGGGCCCGGCCCGCGACATCTTCGTCGACACCACCCTGGTGCCCCGCGGCTCCGGGGAGATCACGCCGCGCCCGGGCGCACCGGGGGAGACCAGGGAGGTCGAGGTCGTGTCATGAAGCCGGTTCAGCTGAGCCCGAATCTGATCGATCACTTCTACCGCGGCGGGGCCAGGATCGCCGCCCTGCGCGGGCTGCCGGCCGCCGGCGAGCGGCAGCCGGAGGAGTGGATCGCCGCCACCGTGAGCCGCTTCGGGAGTGGCGACACCGGCCTGGCCCGCACGGTCGGCGGCGAGCTGCTGCGCGACCTGGTCGCCGCCGATCCGGTGGGCTGGGTCGGGGCGCGGCACGCCGGGCGGTTCACCCCGGAGGACACCGGGCTGCTGGTCAAGCTGCTCGACGCCGGGCAGCGGCTGCCGGTGCACGTGCACCCCGACCGCGGGTTCGCCCGCAGCCACCTGGGCTGCCCGTACGGCAAGACCGAGGCCTGGCTCGTGCTGGAGGCCGATCCGGGCGCCGCGGTGCACCTGGGCTGGACCACCGACGTCGACCCCGACGAGCTGGCCACCCGCCGCGACGCCCAGGACGGCGACTGGATGCTGGAGCGGATGCACCGGATCGAGGTGCACCGCGGCGACGGCATCCTGGTGCCGGCCGGCCAGGTGCACGCCATCGGCGCGGGCGCGTTCGTCCTGGAGGCGCAGGAGCCGACCGACTTCTCGATCCTGCTGGAGTGGTCGGTGACCACCGAGACCCGCGACGGATCCCACCTCGGCCTCGGCTTCGACACCGCCATGGGCGCGGTCAGCCACCGGGCGCTGGGGACCGAGGCGCTGCGCGCGCTGGCCACGCACGTGGACCTCGACGGCCCCGGTCCGGCGTCCTGCCTGGTCGAGCAGGCCGACCCGTTCTTCCGGGTCGACCTGCTCGGCCCGGGCGCACCGGTGCCGGCCGGATTCGGCGCGCTTGTCGTGCTGGACGGCGGCGGCGCGCTGCACGGCGACGGCGGCTCGGTCGAGGTGGCCGCCGGCCAGGCGCTGGCCGTGCCCGCCGGGTTCGGGGCCTGGACGCTGACCGGCGACGCCCGCGGGCTGCTCGCGCGCCCGGGCCGGGACTGGCCGGGCGACCTGGACCCGGTCGAGGTGGCCCGATGAACCGCCACGTGATCGGCCTGGACGTCGGATCCACCTACCTCAAGGCCTTGCTGCTGACCGCCGACGGCGCCGAGGTCGGTGAGGCCCGCCGACGCACCCCGTGGCGCAGCCGGCCGGGCGGCTGGACCGAGATGGACGCGAGCGCGCTGCTGGCCGAGGTGGTCGAGCTGCTGACCGAACTGGGGGAGTTGGCCGCGGCCGCCGGGGTCGACGCGGTGTGCGGCATCGGCATCTCCGGGATGGCCGAGGCCGGCGCGCTGGTCGACGAGGACGACCACGTCGACCTGCCCGTCGTCGCCTGGTTCGACCCCCGCGGCGAGGAGGAGGTGGCCGCGCTCGATCCACAGTTCCGGGCCGAGTTCCCGCGCCGCACCGGACTGCCGGTCAGCCCGCTGGCCACCTTCGGGAAGCTGCTGCACGCCCGCGCGCGCGGGGTCCCGCTGGCCGGGCGGCAGTGGCTGAACCTGCCCGAGTACGTGGCCAGTGCGCTCGGCGGCGACCGCTTCGGAGAACCGTCGCTGCGCTCCCGGACCGGCCTGATCGACCAGGACACCGGGGCCGACTGGGCGCGGCCGCTCGAGCTGCTGGAGGCACCGGCCGACCTGCTGCCGCCCGGCCGCGCCGCCGGACAGCCCTGGGGGGTGGCCACCCGGCTGGTCCCACCCGCGTTCGCCGGTGCGGTGCTGACCGTGGCCGGGCACGACCACCTGGTGGCCTCGGTCGGCGCCGGCTGCGTGGCCCCGGCCGACCTGTACAGCTCGATGGGCACGGCCGAGGCGCTGGTCCGGGTGCTGGACGGCACGCTCGACGCCGACACGCGCGGGCGGCTGGCCACGGCGAACATCAACGTCGGCCAGCACCTGCTGCCCGGGCGCGGGGTGCTGATCGCCGGGATCAAGACCGGGCTGCTGCTGCGCCGGCTGCTGCAGCTGGTCGGGGTGACCGACGCCGCCGGCCGGGCCGGGCTGGACGAGCGGGTCATGAAGCTGCCGGCCGACGCGATGGCCGCGCACGCGCTGCACGTCACCGGGGCCGACAACAGCGACGGCGTGCTGGCGGTGCGGGCCGACGGCGACGGGCTCAGCCCGGAGCTGTTCTTCGCCGCCGCCCTGGAGCACAGCACGGAGACCCTGGCCGCCGTGCTGGCCCGGATGGACGCCGAGGTCGGACCGGCCGAGCGCACCGTGCTCTCCGGCGGCTGGTCGTCGATGCGGTCGGTGCGCCGGGCCCGGGCCACGGTGCTGCCCGGGCTGCAGATCTCCGACCGCGCCGAGGGCACCGCCTACGGCGCCGGCGTCATCGCGGCGTTCGCCGCCCGCGACGCCGCATCCGAGCAGGATCTGATCAGCTTCGTCCACGAGTTCGCCGGCCGCGTCGAGTCCGGCCCGACCGATCAGCACACGCCGAAGGGATGGTCCGCGTGACCAACACAGCAGCCGGCCTGCAGGACATCGCCGGCCCGGACGGCACGTTCGCCGTCGTCGCGATCGACCAGCGCAACACGCTGAAGCGGATGTACGCCGCCGTCGGGCAACCCGACGCACCGGACACGGAACTGGTCGAGTTCAAGGTCGACGTGCTGACCGCGCTGGACAACGCCAGCGCCGTGCTGATCGACCCGAGCTACGGGGTGCCGGCGTTGCAGCAGCTCGGCGGGCGCCGCCCGGCCGGGATCCTGGTGGCCGCGGAGCCGGCCGACCGCGGGAAGTACGGGGACGAGCCGCGGGTGACCCGCGACCCCGTCCAGGACGCGCGCTGGGTGCGCGACCAGGGCGGTGACGCGCTCAAGTACCTCGTGCAGATCCGCGCCGACCGGCCGGCGGCACCCGGCGAGCCCGACCTGGCCGCCGAGGGCCTCGAGGTGGTGCGCGAGGTCGTCGCCGACTGCCGGGCCGCCGGGGTGCCCTCGGTGATCGAGAACCTGGTCTACCCGCTGCCCGGCGAGGACCTGACCCCCGACCGCAAGGCCGACGCGGTGATCGCGGCCGCCGTCGCGCTCGACGAGCTGCGCCCGGACCTGCTCAAGCTGGAGTACCCGGGCAGCCCGCAGGCCTGCCGACGGCTGGGCGAGTCGATCACCACCCCGTGGGCGGTGCTGTCGGCCGGGGTGGACTTCACCGAGTTCGCCGACATCCTGCGGATCTCCTGCGACGAGGGCGGGGCGTCCGGGTTCATCGCCGGCCGCGCGGTCTGGAAGGACGCGGTCGGCATGGGCCGGGAGGAACGCAGGCGGTTCCTGGCCGACGAGGGTCGGCGCCGGCTGGACGGCTGTCTGGACGCCATCAAGGGCCGGGCCCGGAGCTGGAACGAGGTGAGCGGATCATGACCCCGGTGCTGGAAGCCCGCGGCCTGACCCGGCGGTTCGGGCAGGTCACCGCGCTGGACGGAGCCGACTTCGACGTCGAGGCCGGCGAGGTCGTCGCGCTCATCGGCGACAACGGCGCGGGCAAGTCGACGCTGGTCAAGGCGCTGTCCGGAAACCTGGAGGTGGACAGCGGCGAGGTGCTCTTCGACGGGCGGCCGACGGTGATCTCGACCCCGATGGCGGCCAGCGCGCTGGGCATCGAGACCGTCTACCAGGACCTCGCGCTGGCCCCGCACCTCGATCCAGTGCAGAACATGTTCCTCGGCCGGGAGATCATGCGGCCCGGGCTGGCCGGCGCGCTCGGCTTCATGGACAACAAGGCCATGCGGGCGCAGGCCCGCGAGGCGTTCGACCGGCTCGGCGCCACCGTGCGCAGCCTGATCGCCCCGATCGGCTCGATGTCCGGCGGTCAGCGCCAGGCGGTGGCCATCGCGCGGGCCGTGCACTGGGCGAACCGGGTGGTGTTCCTCGACGAGCCGACGGCGGCGCTGGGGGTGCGGCAGACCGCGAACGTGCTGGAGACCATCCGCCGGGTGGCCTCGCACGGCATCGCGGTGGTGTTCATCAGCCACTCGATGCCGCACGTCATCGAGGTCTCCGACCGGGTGCAGGTGCTGCGGCTGGGCCATCGCGTCGCCACGTACCAGACCAAGGACACCTCGATGGAAGAGCTGGTGGCCGCCATGACCGGCGCCATCGGGAAGGCGGCGGCATGAGTACCGAGACCACCTCCGCGCCGGCCGGCACCACGGCCGATGACCACCAGAACGAGTCGTTGTGGCACCGCATCGTGCACATGCAGGCCTTCCAGATCCTGCTGGTGCTGATCGTGATCGTCGCCGTGTTCGCGACGTTGGCCCCGATCAGCTTCGCCAACATCGGCAACGCCCGGCTGATCGCGCAGAACGCGTCGATCCTGGCCATCCTGGGCGTGGGCATGACGTTCGTGATCGTCACCTCCGGGATCGACCTGTCCATCGGCTCGGTGATGGTGTTCTCCGGGGTGGTCGCGGCCACCGTCATGCAGGCCCAGGGGGGCGACGGCTGGGGCACCGCGTTCCTGGGCATCGTGATCTCGGTCCTGGTCGGCCTGACGTGGGGCATCGTCAACGGCGTCCTGATCGCCAAGGCCAAGATCCCGCCGCTGATCGTCACCCTGGGCTCGCTCGGGATGGCGCTGGGCCTGGCCCAGATCCTGACCGGCGGCGTCGACATCCGCGCCGTCCCGGCGGTCATGCAGGACTCCATCGGCTACGGGAACATCGTCGGCCAGGTCCCGGTGCTGACCTTCATCGCGCTCATCGTGGTGATCATCGGCGGTGTGGTGCTGCACAGCACCCGCTTCGGCCGTTACACGTTCGCGGTGGGGTCCAACGAGGAGTCCGCGCGCCGGGTCGGGGTCCGGGTGGACCGCCACCTGATCATGGTCTATGCGCTCTCCGGGCTGCTCGCCGGTTTCGCCGGCGTGCTGTCGCTGGCCCAGTTCGGTACCACGGCCATCGCCGGCCAGACCCAGACCAACCTGAACGTCATCGCGGCCGTGGTGATCGGCGGGACGTCACTCTTCGGTGGCGTCGGGACGATCTTCGGTACGGTGATCGGCCTATTCATCCCGGCGGTGCTGCAGAACGGCTTCGTGATCGTCGGCGTGCAGCCGTTCTGGCAGCAGGTCGCGGTGGGGGCGGTGCTGATCGCCGCCGTGTACATCGATCAACGTCGCCGCGCTGCGGCGGCGCGTGGGGGAAAACGGTCATCGCTCCGGTTCCGGAGCGCTGGAAAGGCCTCGCCCGAGGCTCGAGGAGGAGAATCGTGAGGTCCATGAAGCGCAACCTGACCGCCGTCGCGGCGGCGGT
>DATMDS010000026.1:0-12468 GCA_035557575.1 Pseudonocardia sp.
CCTGGGCCAGCACCATCAGCTCGGACAGGTCGGTGTAGGTGCCGACGATGTTGCCGATGATGTTCTTCTCGCCGCCGACGAAGTCCAGGGTCGGGATCGTGACCTCGCCGCCGTAGCCGATGACGTACTGGTAGCCGTCGGCCGCGGTCATCGCCCACGCATCGTTCTCCGCGCCGCCCTCGGCCACGAAGTCGAACACCACCTTGGCGCCCTCGCCGTCGGTCAGGTCCTTGACCGCGTCGATGTGGCTGCCGTCGGCCACCACGGTCTCGTCCGCACCGATCTCCTTGGCCAGGGCCAGCGCGTCCGGGTTCTTGTCGACGACCACGATCCGGGTCGCGGTGAGCGCGGCCAGCGCCTGGATGCCGATGTGGCCCAGCCCGCCCGCGCCCTGCACCACGGCCGTGGTGCCCGGGTACAGCACCGGGACCGCCTTGCGCACCGCGTGGTAGGCCGTGATGCCGGCGTCGGCCAGCGCGGCGACGTCCTGCGGCTTGGTCTCCGGCTTGAGCTTGACGCAGGACCGGGCGCTGGTGCGCAGGTACTCGGCCATGCCGCCGTCGTTGTTGGACAGCCCGGGGAAGTAGTTGTCGCTGCACTGCATGTCCTTGCCGGCCCGGCAGGCCCGGCACAGCCCGCAGGTGGCCAGCGGGTGCAGGATCACCGTGTCGCCGACGGCCACGTTGGTGACCCCCGCGCCCACCTCGTGGATCCAGCCGGCGTTCTCGTGGCCGATCACGTAGGGCAGGTTCGGGCTCATCGCCGCGTCCCACTGGCCCTCGAGGATGTGCAGGTCGGTGCGGCAGACGCCGGCGCCACCGATCTTGACGATCACGTCGAGCGGCCCCTGGATCGTCGGCTCCGCGATGTCGTCGATCTTCGGATCCTCGTGGTACGCGTGCACCCGGACGGCCTTCACCGGTCAACCTCCTGCGCTGTCGCTTCCTGGGGCTGCTCTCTGGGTCGATTCCAATCACCGGTGGTCGTCCTCACAACCGCGCCTATTCCACCTGGTGATAAAACGGTTGTTTCGGACCGGTCAGCGGGGCGCACCGGGGGGCGCTACGGTCCCGCTGTGCGAGTGGTGATCGCGGGTGGACACGGCAAGATCGGACTGCGGCTGGCGGCGTTGCTGGCCGGTCGCGGGGACCAGGTGACCGGGGTGGTGCGCAATCCCGAGCACCGCGGCGACCTGGAGTCGGCGGGTGCCGCGGTGGCTGTCGTCGATCTCGAGTCGACGACCGCGGACGAGCTGGCCGCGCACCTGGAGGGCGCCGACGCGGTGGTGTTCAGCGCGGGCGCCGGCCCGGGGAGCGGGGTCGCCCGCAAGGACACCGTGGACCGGGCCGCCGCCGTGCTGCTCGCCGACGCGGCGCGCGCCGCCGGGGTGCGCCGCTACCTGCTGGTCTCCTCGACCGGGGTGGACGCGCCGCCGGCGCCGGGCACCGACGAGGTCTGGGCCGCCTACCTGCGGGCGAAGCAGGCGGCCGAGGAGGCGCTGCGCGCGACCGACCTGGAGTGGACGATCCTGCGGCCCGGGCAGCTCACCGACGACCCGGGCACCGGCACGGTGCTGCTCGCGCCACCGCCGGTGCCGCGGGCCACGGTGACCCGGGACGACACCGCCGCCGTGCTGGCCGCGCTGCTGGACGCGCCGGGCACGGCCGGGCAGGTGCTGGAGCTGCGCGGCGGGGAGGACGACGTGCTGGCCGCGGTGGCCCGGGTGTCCGGACCGGTGGGGCGATGAACGCTCCGGACGGCGAGGTCGACGTCATCGTTCTCGGCGGTGGCGCGGTCGGGGAGAACGCCGCCGACTACGCGGCGCGCGGCGGGCTCAGCGCGATGATCGTCGAGCCCGAGCTGCTGGGCGGGGAGTGCTCGTACTGGGCGTGCATGCCGTCGAAGGCGTTGCTGCGCACCGGACACGCGGTCGCGGCGCTGCGCCGGCTGCCCGGCACCACCGCGACGTCCGACCCGGCCGCGGTGCTCGCCCGCCGCGACCGCATCACCCACGGCTGGGACGACAGCAGCCAGGTGGAGTGGGCCGACGGGGCGGGGATCACCGTGCGCCGCGGGCACGCCCGGCTCACCGGGGTCCGCACCGTCCGCATCGATGACGGCCCGGAGCTGACCGCCCGCTGCGCGGTCGTCGTGTGCACCGGGAGCGTCCCGATCGACCCGCCGGTGCCCGGCCTGGACACGGTGCGCAGCTGGACCTCCCGGGACGCCACCTCGGCCAAGGAGGTGCCGCCGCGGCTCGGCGTGCTCGGCGGGGGCGTGGTCGGGTGCGAGCTGGCCCAGGCGTTCGGACGGCTCGGGTCCGCGGTCACGCTGCTGCAGCGCGGGCCGCGGCTGCTCGCCGCGATGGAGCCGTTCGCCGGGGAGCGGGTCGCGGCGGCGCTGCGCGACGAGGAGGTGGACGTCCGGTTGGGCGCGACCCTGGACGGGGTGTCCGCCGCCGGGGACGGGATCGCGCTGCGCGTCGGCGCCGAGACCATCGTCGTGGACGAGCTGCTGGTGGCCACCGGGCGGCGGCCGAACACCGGCGACATCGGCCTCGACACGGTCGGGCTGGAGCCGGGCGGACCGCTCGACGTGGACGACTCCGGGCTGGTCAGCGGCGTCGACGGGCAGTGGCTCTACGCCGCGGGCGACGTCACCGGGCGGGCCCTGCTCACCCATCAGGGCAAGTACGACGCGCGCATCGCCGGGGCGGCGGTCGCGGCCAGGGCGAGCGGCGCTGCGGTCGACACCGCGCCGTGGGGGGAACACGCGGCCACGGCCGACCACGCGGCGGTGCCGCAGGTCGTGTTCACCGACCCGGAGGTGGCCTCGGTCGGCCGCACCGAGGCGGCCGCCCGCGGAGCCGGGATCGACGTGCGGATCGTCGACCTGCCGATCGCGGTCGGCGGCTCGACGCTGCAGGCCGACGGCTATGACGGCGCGGCCCGGCTGGTGGTGGACCGGGCGCGGGAGGTGCTGGTCGGCGCCACCTTCGTCGGGCAGGACGTGGCCGAGATGCTGCACGCGGCGACGGTGGCGATCGTCGGCGAGGTGCCGATGAGCCGGCTCTGGCACGCGGTGCCCGCGTACCCGACGATCAGCGAGGTGTGGCTGCGCCTGCTGGAGGCCTACCGCACGCCCTGACGGGGCACGTCAGGCGCTCTGGGTGAGGGCGGCGGCCAGGCCGAGGGTCACCGCCATCAGCGCCACCTCGATGCCGGCCCAGCGCAGCACCGGGGTGCGCCCGGTGTGCAGCCGCTGCCGGGCCAGCCCGCCCAGCCCGGCCAGCAGCAGCAGACACCCGGTCTTGGCCAGCACCAACCAGCCGTACTGCGTGTCGAACAGGGCGGTGACCGACCCGAGCCGCAGCAGCGCGTTGGCCACCCCGGTGAGCGCGACCCCGGCCAGGCAGGCGCCGGCCAGCCGGGAGAACCGGGGCAGCACGTGGTCGAGGATGTCGCGGTGCCGCAGCAGCACCAGCACCGCGCCCAGCCCGCCCACCCACAGCGCCGCCGCGCCCGCGTGCAGCGCCACGGTGATCACCGAGAGCTGGTGGTCGGCCGACGTGCCGGCGTGCCCGGTCACGGCCGGCGTCAGCACTCCGAACAGGGCCAGGACCAGCGGCAGCCGGGTCTGGACCCGAGCCGGGTCGCGGATCCGGACGGCCGCGCAGACCAGCACGGCGAGCGCGCACCCGGCCGCCAGCACCATGCCGCGCCCGGCGGCCAACCGGGTGCTGTAGGCGAGCAGGCCACCGGCGGTGAGGGCGCCGACGTCGCGTCCGACCGCGTCGGCCGCCCGGTACGCCACCCCGACCAGCACCAACCCGACCCAGGCGCCGGCGGTCAGCACCAGCACCCGGTCGATCGTGGACCGGATCTCCTCGCGGGCGCGGGCCGAGCCGCCGGGGAGCGCCTCGCGCCGGGGCAGGAACACCCCGGCCAGCGCGAGCCCGACGCAGGCCACGCCGGCGACGTCCATCCCGGCCCGGGTCACCGCGGTGCCCACCAGCACGGCCTGCGGCGAGCCGGCCAGCGACCCGCCGGCCACCGCGACCGCGGCGGCCACCCCGACCGCCAACACCACCCACAGCACCGGCTGCCAGCTCCGGGCCAGGGACGGGATGGCGGTCGGTCGGGTCACGGTCGGATCAGCCCCGGCCCAGGCGCAGCGCGGCGACGGCGCCCGCCCCGATCAGCACCGCGCCGCCGAGGATCCACGGCCAGACCGGCGTACCACCGCTGTCGTCGCTGCTGGTGGCGACCGGCGCCGCGGCCGGGGTGGCCGGCGCCGGGACCTCCGGGGCCGCACCGGCCGTGGCTGCGGCGGCGGCTGCCCGGGCGGAGCTGGCCGCGGCGGCGGCCGGACCCGGCGCGGTGAGCGTGAACGCCACCGATCCGGTGACCGGGTGCCCGTCCTCGGACACGACGCGGTACCCGATCTCGTAGCGGCCGGCCGGCCCGAGCGGCGCCACCCCGATGCTGACCGTGCCGCCGTCCGTGCTGATCTCGCCGGACTGGTAGGCCGCGGCGTCGGGCCCGATCACGGTGAGGGTGGCGAATCCGGCCTGCATCGGCTCGTTGAACGTCAACGACACCCGCTGCGGGGCGGTCGCGGTGCTGGTGCCGTCGGCCGGGTCGCTGCTCTGCAGCCGCGTGTGGGCCATCGCGGGTGCGGCGCCGAGAAGCAGCGTGACGCCGCAGAGCAGCGTGACGGCCAGGCTCCGCAGCAGCGTCATCGCTCGCCCCCCTGCACGCGCCTGGTCCGCAGGACCGCGCCGCCCCCGAGGCCGAGGCCGAGCGCCCCGACCAGCAGGCCGGCTCCGCCGAGCCAGCGCGCGGTGGTGTCGGTCTGGGCGGCCGGGACCGGGGCCGCGACCGGCAGCGCGGCCGGGGCCGGCTCGGCGGCGCTCGGGGTGAGCGTGACCTCCGGGGCCGGGCGTTCCGGCTCCGAGCCGTCGGCGGCGGGCGGCTGGTCCCAGGCGACGACCTCGCCGTCGTCATAGGTCTGCACGGCCGGGAGCACGAGCGCGTCGGTGCCGGCGGGCAGCGGGCCGAGCGAGAGCGGGAAGTCGGCGAACTCGCCGGGGCCGATGCGGGTGCCCGGCTCGGCGGTCCAGGTGACGGTGTTGATCACTTCGGTGTAGGTGTGCCCGTAGCGCTCGACCGGCGGGTTCAGCGGGACGGTGGTGGTGGTCGCGGTCCAGCCCGGGCGCGGCGTGGTGCGCACCGAGGTGATCGCGTGCTCGGCGGGCAGCGTGACCTGCAGCTTGACCGTGCCCGCGGTGTCGGACTCGGTGGGCACGCGCAGCGAGATCACCGCGTAGTCGCCCTGCACGGCCTGGCCGGGCTGGGCGGTGACGTGGGCGAACGCCGGCGTGGCCGCGATCAGGGTGGCGCCGGCGGCGATCGTGACGAGGGCGCCGGCGCGCAGCGCGGACCGGCGGAAGGAGGTGGACATGACGGGTCTCCGGTGGGGGTGTGCAGCGGTATGGGGGAGCGGGTCAGCACCCCACCGGAGGGCCGCGCCGCAGGTGCGCGGAGGCGAGCGCGGCGGCCAGCCGCAGCGTGACGGCCGCGCCCGGCGTCACCAGCGTGGCCAGCGGGCGGTCGGCGGCGAGCGGGTTCAGCCGCCGCGGTACCACCCGGCGCAGCACCGCGGCGACGGCGGCGATGCCGCGGTCGGCGAACCGCAGCGCGGCCGCGGTGAGCAGGGTGGCCAGCACGTGCATCACGAGCATCCAGGCCGCGCTCGCGTTCGGGTCCGGCGGCGCGGCGTGGTGGGCGAGATGGACCGGGGCCAGCATCTCGATCAGCCGGTGCAGCACCAGCTGCCCGACCCCGAGCACCAGCAGCGTGCCCCAGCCGCTGCGCGAGCGCTCGGCCACCGTGGCGAACACGCCGGCGGCCAACGGCAGCAGCACCACCAGCACGGACAGGTCGGGCGCCGTGCCCCCGCCGGCCAGGTGGCCGGCCACGGTGAGCACCGCGGTGAGCCCGGCCAGCACGGCGCCGCGCAGCATCCCGCGCTCGACCGGCTCTCTGCTCACGGCCACCGACGGTAGCGGACCACCCCGACAGTTCCCCGACCGTGTCACCCTCCCGCGGGGGAGGCGATCCTTCAGGTTGGCACGCCCAGCTGCCCGAGCAGGTCGATCTCGATGCGGTCGAGCTCGCCGCTGATCGCCCGATAGGCGGCCCGGCGGCGGCTGCTGGGCATCTGCTCGGCGGCCCGGACGGCGACCGAGAGATCGGTCAGCCGGGGCCGGGTCCGGGTGGCGAACGCCTGCCCGGCGGCCGTCGCCCGGTCGCCGGACTCGAGCCGGGTGAGCGACTCGGCGATCCGGGACAGCCGGGCGTGCAGGGCGCCGCCCGGGCCGGCGTAGGCGGACAGCTGGTCGGGCGCGACCCCCAGCCGCGCCGCCCGGTAGGCGTCCCAGCGGCCGCGGGCGACGGTCGCCGCGGCCAGCGCGTACGGGGCGAGCAGCGGGGCCACCGCCTTGCTGATCCCGATCAGGCGCTTGGCCTGGGCGGCGGTCAGCGGCTTGCGGCGGGCCATCTCGGCGCCGGCCTGCTCGGTCGCGGTGCCGGCCTTGCGGGCCGCCCGGCCGGCCTTGCGGGTCACGGTGGCGGCGGTGCCCGTCACCGTGTCCACCACGCCGCCGTCCGCCGTTCGCGCTTCGCGCCGCCGCCCCATCGGCACAGCTTAGGGTGGCGGGGTCGGCGGCGCCGAAACCTCAGGGGCGCGCCGCGCGGGCATCCGCATCGGGTCACCGGGATTGTCGGTGCCGGTCATTACCCTCGCACTCGTGACGACGGCCCATTCGACAACGAGCCCACCGACTGCCCCCGGGCAGCCCGGCCGGGTGCCCGCCGTCGTCCTCGACGCCGCGGCCACGTCACGCTGCCGCCGGCGGGTCCACCTCGATCACGATCCGGAGGCCGGTGACACGCCCCGGGCCCGCCCGGACCCGGCACTCCAACAGCGCCGGGCCGACGCCGCCGAGCACCGTCGCCGCATCGGTGAGCGGCTGGCCGCGGTGGCCGGCACGGGGTGGCACCCGGTGCCGGACGCCGGTTCCACCGCGGACCGGATCGCGGCCACCGCCGACGCGGTGGCACGGGGCGCGGAAATGATCTGGGACGCGGCGCTCCCCGATGCGGACGGCTCCGGCCGCCGTGGCGGGGCGGAGCTGCTGGTGCGGCTGCCGGCCGGCGGCTACCTGCCGGTCATCGTGGTCCGGCACCGGATCACCGACCCCGGCGACGGGGCCGTCACCACGCCGCTGAACGAGCCCTGGCCGCACCGGGCCCGGCCCGATCCGGAGCGGCGGGTGCGTGCGCAGCCGCGGGACCTGCTCCGGTTGGCCCACCTGAACCGGATGCTGCAGGCCGCCGCGTGGGCGCCGCCCGGGCCCGACCCGCATCGTGACCTGGGTGGCGTGATCGGGCTCGACGCCGACGTGATCGTCTGGCACCAGCTGGGCGCCGAGCACTGGCCGGGGGACCGGTCGACGCTGGCCGAGTACGACGCCCGGTTCGCCGACCGGCAGGCGGTGGCGACCGCCGCGGCGCGCCGCGCGCCCGCGCTGGCCGAGCCGTCGCGGATCAACGAGTGCCGGCACTGCCCGTGGTGGCCCAGCTGCCAGGTCGAGCTGGAGCGCGGGCAGGACGTCAGCCTCGTGGTCCGCGGGGGCACCGCGACGATGCTGCGCGCGATCGGGGTGTCGACCGTCGGCCGGCTGGCCGCACTCGACCCGGCGGGCCCGGCGCCGACTCCGGAGCTGGCTCAGCTGCTGCCCGACAGCGTGGTACTGGCCAGGGCGTGGCTGCGTGGGCTGGCGGTCGTGCGGCGCATCCCGCGGGTAGCGGTCCCGCGGGCCGACATCGAGGTCGACGTCGACATGGAGAGCTTCGGTGAGTCCGGCGCCTACCTCTGGGGTGCGCTGCTGCGTCACCGCGGCGGCCGCCGAGCCGGTGACGAGCCCGACGGCTACCGGGCCTTCGCCACCTGGGAGCCGGTGCCCACCGCGGACGAGGCGCGCTCGTTCGCCGAGTTCTGGAGCTGGTTCACCGGCATCCGCGCCCGGGCCGCGGCCACCGGCCGCACCTTCGCCGCGTACTGCTACAACGCGCAGGCCGAGAACCGCTGGCTGCTGGCTTCCGCCGAGCGCTTCGCCGGTCGACCCGGGGTGCCGGAGCTCGCCCAGGTGCAGGCCTTCGTCACCGACCCGGCGTGGATCGACCTGTTCGCCGTGGTCAATGAGTGGTTCCTGTGCGCGCACGGCAAGGGGCTCAAGCGCATCGCCCCGGTCGCGGGCTTCGCCTGGCGCGACCCGGAGGCGAGCGGGGAGAACTCGATGCGCTGGTACCGCGACGCGGTCGGGATGGACGGCGCCGTCCCGGACGTCACCCAGTGCGAGCGGCTGCTGGCCTACAACGCCGACGACGTGGCCGCGACCGCGGCGCTGCGTGAGTGGATGACCTCGGACGCGATCGAGGCGGTGCCGTTGGCGACCGACCTGTAGTCCACTCGGGTGCGGAAGGCGGTCCGTGCGCGAGGTGTGGGGGCCCGGCCGGTGCACAGGGTCGCGTCCACCCGGGATCCGGGGCGATGATCGCCGCATGGCACCCGTCGGCTACGAGCAGATCGGCACCCGAGGCGCCGCGTCGAGCACCCACTACCTCGGCACGGCGACGGCGATGGCCGTCCTGGCCCGGGGCGGCAACGCGTTCGACGCCGCGGTCGCCGCCGGCTTCGTGCTGCAGGTGGTCGAACCGCACCTGTGCGGACCCGGTGGCGAGGTCCCGGCAGTCTTCGTCACGGCGCACGACCCGACGCCAACCGTGCTGTGCGGGCAGGGTGTCGCGCCCGCCGCCGCCACGGTCGAGCGGCTGCGCGGTGACCTCGGCCTGTCGCTGGTCCCGGGCACCGGCCTGCTCGCCGCCACCGTGCCCGGCGCCTGGGACGGCTGGCTGACCCTGCTGCGCGACCACGGCACGATGTCGCTGGCCGAGGTGCTGCAGCCCGCCCTCGACTACGCGGCCGGCGGCTTCCCGATGGTGCCGCGGATCCCGCCGACGATCAGCGCCGTCGCCGAGCACTTCCGCGCGCACTGGCCCAGCTCGGCGGCGACCTGGCTGCCCGACGGCCGGATCCCGCAGCGGCGGCACCGGCTGCCCGCGCTGGCCGCCACCTGGACGCGGTTGCTGCAGGCCGCCGCCCGGGCCGGGGCCGGCCGGGAGCGACAGCTCGACGCCGCCCGGGACGCCTGGTCACGCGGGTTCGTCGCCGCCGAGATCGACAGTTTCTGCCGGCACCCGGTGCGCGACGAGACCGGCCGCGACCATGCCGGCCTGCTCACCGCCGACGACCTGGCCCGCTGGTCGGCCAGCTACGAGCCGGCGCTGGTCGTACCGGCGGCGGCGGGGTGGTCGGTCGCCAAGCTCGGCCCGTGGTCGCAGGGGCCGGTGTTCGGCCAGCTGCTGCGGCTGCTCGACGGCGCCGTGAGCTACGCCGGCGGCATCGCCACCGCCGACACCGTGCACCGCACGGTGGAGGCGGCCAAGCTGGCCTTCGCCGACCGCGAGGCCTGGTACGGGGACAGCGCCGATGTCCCGCTGGCCACCCTGCTCTCCGCCGACTACGCCCGGCTGCGCCGCGCCCACATCACCGAGACCGCGTCGCTGCAGCTGCGCCCCGGTGCCCCGGACGGGCGGCGGCCCCGGCTGCCGGCGCACGTCACCCACCCCGGCGCCACCCGCGGCGACGGCTCCGCCGGCCCCGACGCGGCCGGCCTCGGCGAGCCCACGGTCGGCCGCACCGGCGCGGTCCGTGGCGACACCGTGCACATCGACGTCGTGGACCGGGCCGGGAACATGATCTCCGCGACACCGTCCGGCGGCTGGTTGCAGTCGTCGCCGACCATCCCCACCCTCGGGTTCTGCCTCGGCACCCGGGCCCAGATGTTCTGGCTGGAGCCCGGGTTGGCGTCCACACTGCTGCCGGGCCGGCGCCCGCGCACCACGCTGAGCCCGTCGCTCGGGCTGCGCGACGGGGAGCCGCGGCTGGCGTTCGGCACGCCCGGCGGCGACCAGCAGGACCAGTGGCAGCTGTGCTTCTGGCTCGCGCACACCGTCGGCGGGTTGGACCTGCAGGCGGCCATCGACGCCCCGACCTGGCACAGCACGTCCTTCCCCGCGTCGTTCGCGCCCCGGGACTGTGAGCCGGGCCAGTTGGTGGCCGAGTCCCGGTTGGGGGTGCAGACCCTGGCCGAGCTGCGCCGCCGCGGGCACCGGGTCGTCGACGCCGGGGAGTGGGCGCTCGGCCGGCTGTGCGCCGTCGGCCGCGAGGACGGAGAGGTGCGGGCGGCCGCCGACCGTCGCAGCGGGGTCGGTGCCGCCGCCGCCGTATGAGCGCTGCTCGGCGTCGTGACCGCCCGTCGGCGGTTGCGTAGCCTGGCGACATGGGTCTGTTCCGGCACGACAAGTCAGAGATGATCACCGCTGACCGGGCGCTCCCAGGACGCCCGACGCCGCTGCGCGTGCCCGCCGAGCACTTCGTCAACGGTCACCGCATCCAGCCGCCGTTCCCCGACGGCCTGCAGACCGCGGTGTTCGGGATGGGCTGCTTCTGGGGCGCCGAGCGGATCTTCTGGCAGACCCCCGGGGTGTACTCCACGGCCGTCGGCTACGCGGGCGGCTACACCGAGAACCCCACCTACGAGGAGACCTGCAGCGGGCGGACCGGGCACACCGAGGTGGTGCTGGTGGTCTTCGACCCGACCCGGATCAGCTACGAGCAGCTGCTCAAGGTGTTCTGGGAGGGCCACGACCCGACCCAGGGCATGCGCCAGGGCAACGACCGCGGCACGCAGTACCGCTCCGCGGTCTACTACGTCGACGACGCCCAGCGCGAGCTCGCCGAGGCCACGGCCAAGACCTACGGCGAGGCGCTGTCCGCCCGCCGCTACGGCGAGGTCACCACCGAGATCGCCCCGCTCGGCACGTTCTACTACGCCGAGGACTACCACCAGCAGTACCTGGCGAAGGTGCCCAACGGGTACTGCGGCATCGGCGGCACCGGCGTCGCGTGCCCGATCGGAACCGGCGTGCCGCAGCCGCCGGTCTGACGTTCCGACCGGCCCCTCGCGGGTGGGCACGCCCGCCCGCGGGGCCTGAACCAGCAGCGTGCCCGGCAATACCGGCGGGTTCGGCGCTGTTGTCCTAGCGGGATGGCGGGACGCCGTCCCTGTCGAGCGAAGGAGTGACGATGACCGACACCGTGCAGCGGGCGGTGCTCGCCGGCGGCTGTTTCTGGGGTGTGCAGGAGTTGGTCCGGAGCCGGCCGGGTGTGGTGTCGACGCGGGTCGGCTACACCGGCGGCGAGAACGCCAACGCGACCTACCGCAACCACCCGGGCCACGCGGAGGCGATCGAGATCACCTTCGATCCGGCCCGCACGAGCTACCGCGACCTGCTGGAGTTCTTCTTCCAGATCCACGACCCGTCCACCCGCGACCGGCAGGGCAACGACATCGGTACCTCGTACCGGTCGGCGATCTTCTTCGTGGACGACGAGCAGAAGCGGGTCGCCGAGGACACCATCGCCGACGTCGACGCGTCAGGGTTGTGGCCGGGCCCGGTGGTCACCGAGGTGACGCCGGCGGGTCCGTTCTGGGAGGCCGAGCCCGAGCACCAGGACTACCTGCAGCACTACCCGAACGGCTACACGTGCCACTTCCCGCGGCCGGGTTGGAAGCTGCCGCGCCGGGACGCCAGCCCGGCGAACTAGTACCTGCCGCTGTGACCCGCGGTCAGCGCCTTCACCCCGGCGCTGAGCGTGGGCGCCGTGACCAGCACCAGCCCGAGCCCGGTGACGGCGAGGATGCGCAGGACGCACGCCGGGGCCCGGGCCAGGACGACGCAGGCGCCGGCCTGGTCGAGTCGTTCCCGCAGCTCGAGCAGCTCGGCCAGGCCGGCGGCACCGAGCAGGGTGACGCCCGACATCTCCACGATGGTGTTCCGGCACGGGATGCGCAGCAGGAACTCGTGCAGCTCGGGCACGGTCGAGATGTCGATCTCGCCGGCGATGGACGCCACCGTGGTGTTCGGCGAGATCGGGAGAGCGCTGCTCCGCAGCACGAGCTGGGTCATCGTGCGCCTCCCCAACATGTCTGTCGGCGCTGCTGCTCCGTGAATCCTGCACCGGAACTTACACTGTATGCCGGGTGAGGCGAGCGGCGCCGTGGCCGCTGACGACTGGGGGGGTGCGGCGGTCAGCCGGTCCCGACCGGCTGCCCGTCTTCGTCTGGTCGATCCGCCCCCCGGGCTGTGAGTGCCGCGCCGTGCTAGAGCACGGCGCGGCACTCACAGCCCGGGGGGCGGATCGACCAGACGAAGACGGGCAGCCGGTCGGGACCGGCTGACCGCCGCACCCCCCCAGTCGTCAGCGGCCACGGCGCCG
>DATMDS010000027.1:0-16921 GCA_035557575.1 Pseudonocardia sp.
GACGAAGGCGCTGGCTGAGTCCTTCCGCGCCGACTTGCTGCGCGCTCAACGAGCTGGTGAGGCGTTCGAGGTCGAGTCGGGTCTTCCGGCATCGCTGAGTCGCAAGCGCAGCACCTGGACGCTGTAGAGGTGGCCACCGCCTATGTCGACTGGCTCTGGTCCAGCGGGAGCCCGCCCAACACCCGCAAGGGTGCGGTGACGAGCATGGCGGCGATTGTGCTGTTCGTTCGGCAACTCGACCATTGACCCCGACCCGACAGCGGTGCAGCGGTTGTTGTCGACCCGAGTCCTTCCTCCACCACGTCGGTCGGAGTCGATGCCGGCTCAGGAGGCGGCGGCCGGGACCTGGATCGCGCGGGCATCTCGACCGATCGCGAATCTCGCGGACGACTTGGCGGCGTCCGAGCTGCTGACGGCGATGGGCAAGACCACGACCGGTCGGCGGGTCACCTCGTCGACGTGGGACAAGCGCAGCGCCGTGCTGCACCGCACGCTGGAGTTCGCCAGGGCGTCGGGCTGGATCGACCGGAACCCGCTCACCGGCCGGCGGCACAGCACTCGCGCTACTGGACCCCAAGCCGTGGATCCGCGCGTCGTGGTGAATCCGGTGCAGGCTCGGCAGCTCCTGGCCGCGGTGACGTACGTGGGCGGCCGACGTCGGCGTGATCGGGACCGGGGTCGGCGGCTCCACGCCTTCTTCGCCTGCCTGTACTACGGCGGTCTGCGCCCGGGTGAGGCTCAGCAGCTCCGGCGCGATGACTGCGTGCTGCCGGCGGGCGGCTGGGGAGAGCTGCTGCTGACCGGTTCCCGGACCGAGGTGAGCGCCGGCTACGACGCCCCGCGAGGTGCACGCCACCACGAGCGCCCCTTGAAGCGGCGCAGCCCGGAGGACGTGCGGCCCGTCCCGATCCCACCGACCCTCGTCACGATCCTCGTTGATCACCTGGCTGAGTTCGAGACCGCACCGGATGGCCGGCTGTTCTTCGGAGTGGAGCGTGGGGAGAACGTGCCGGGTTCGGTCTACTCGCGGGTGTGGGCGCAGGCACGAGAGATCGGGCTCTCGCCGGCCCAGGTCGTGTCGCCGCTCGCTCGCCGGCCCTATGACCTGCGTCACGCAGCCCTGTCGAGCTGGCTGGCCGCCGGGGTGCCACCGACCGAGGTCGCCGAGCGGGCGGGGAATTCGGTCAAGGTACTACTGACGGTCTACGCCAAGTGTTTGGACGGCCAGCGGCAGACCTACAACGACCGCATCGCTGCGCTTCTCGACCAGTGATCACGCACGCTCCACTGTGGATGAAAGCAGGTCGCCGCGTTGCGTACCTGTTCCGCAGATGGGCACAGAGCACGACGACCAGTGCCGGACCGCCACAGACACCCGGACCGACCCAGCGACACATCACCGCAGCTCAGAGGCCGGTACTGCTGGTCACGCGGCGTCAACCGGAGGTGGCTTCGCGAGCGCGCAGGTCCTTGCGCAGGATCTTTCCCGCCGCCGACTTCGGGATCTGCTCGATGAACTCCACCTGCCGCACCTTCTTGTGCGGCGCGATGCGCATCGCCACGAACGCCATCACGTCCTCGCCGGTGAGCTCGGCCCCGGCCTGCCGCACCACGAACGCCTTGGGCACCTCCTCGCCGTCGGCGTCGCGGACCCCGATCACCGCGGCGTCGGCGATCGCGTCGTGGGTCAGCAGCAGCGCCTCCAGCTCGGCCGGGGGCACCTGGTAGCCCTTGTACTTGATCAGCTCCTTGACCCGGTCGACGATGGAGAACACGCCCTCCTCGGTGACCTCGGCGACGTCGCCGGTGTGCAGGTAGCCCTCGTCGTCCAGGGTGATCGCGGTCGCCTCCGGGTCGTTCAGGTAGCCGGTCATCACGTTGGGGCCGCGCACCCACAGCTCGCCGCGGCCGCCGGGGCCGACCTCGGCGCCGGTCTCCGGGTCGACCAGCTTGCAGGTGATGTTCGGCAGCGTGACCCCGACGCTGGACAGGTCCATGTCCGGCTTGTCGCGCGGGATCGCGTGGCTGACCGGGCTCAGTTCGGTCATGCCGTAGCCCTGCCGGACCTCGCAACCCAGCCGCTTGGCCACCGCGTGCCCGAGCTCGGCGTCGAGCGGCGCGGCACCGGAGAGCACCTTCTCGATGCAGGAGACGTCGTAGTTCTCGACGATCGGGTGCTTGGCCAGCGCCACCGCGATCGGCGGTGCGATATAGACGGTGTTGACCTGGTGGGCGGAGATGACCCGGAGGAACTCGGCCAGGTCGAACCTCGGCATCGTCACCACGGTGGCCCGCAGGTACAGCCCGTTGTTCATCATCACGGTCATGCCGTAGATGTGGAAGAAGGGCAGCACGGCCAGGATCCGCGCGTCGGAGTCGAGCTGGAACACCGGCTCCACCTGGCACAGGTTGGCGACCAGGTTGCGGTGGGTGAGGATCACGCCCTTGGCACGGCCGGTGGTGCCCGAGGAGTACGGCAGCACGGCGGTGTCGCCCGGACCGACGGTGTGCTCCGGCGGCGCCGCGGTCGTCGCGAGCAGCTCGCGCAGCGAGGTGAACCCCTCCGCGGCGTCCAGCACGACGATCTCGTCCATGGAGCGGCCGGCCTCGCGCATCGCCGCGGTGGCGCGGTCCAGGAACGGCGAGATCGTGAACAGCATCCGGGCCCCGGAGTCGATCAGCTGGTGCGCCAGCTCGCCGGCGGAGTAGAGCGAGTTAGTGCTGGTCACGGTGGCGTTGGCGCGCAGCACGCCGTGGAACACCGCGGCCCACTGCGGCGAGTTCGGCGCGAAGACCCCCACCACGTCGCCGGCCCGCACGCCGCGCTCGGCCAGTGCCGCGGCGATCGTGTCGACCGTGCGCCGGAACTCGTCGAAGCTCATCGACGCGCCGGTGCTGCCGTCGATGAAGGCCGCCGCGGCGCCCCGGTCACCGAAGTCGGAGAACAGGAAGTCGTAGAGCGAGACCTCGGGGATCTCGACGTCCGGGTAGGGGCTGCGAATCACCATGTCGACACTCCTTCGGGCCGGCACCCCGCACCTCGACGCTGCCCGGGGCGATTCGCGGCGTGCGCCAAGCATCATCCGCCAGATCGCCCGGTGGTCGTCGGCCGCACCCCGAAACACCCGATCGGGGTAGCTACAAAGGGTTGTCGGACCTCACCACGCAGTGTCATCGTGTCCGCCGTCAGCGCGTTGAACCAGTTCGGCGCACTCGACCGGGCAACGAGGACCCCTCGTCGTTGCCCGCCGGCGCAGGTTCCCGCGGGCTCCCCCCCGACCGCGGGATGTCCTGTGATGAACCGCGGAGCGGCCCGAACTAGGACTCCCCATCGGATCCCGGGCCGCTCCGCCCGCCGGTCTCGGTCGCTGGCGTCCGGCGGGCCCGCAGCAGCCGCCGGACCATCCAGCCGATACCGAGCAGCACGGCCAGCACCGGCAGCATCGGCAGCAGGAAGCCGATCACCGCGGCCACCGCGGTGCCCAGGGCGAGCAGCCCCTTCCAGCCCGCCTCCAGGCCGTCGGTGAAGCCGGCGGCACGATCGTCGGCATCGTCGGCGGGCACGGGCGGGGGGATCCGCAGGTCGACGGTCAGCGTGGACATCGCGACCTGGTCGCGGAGCACGGCGAGCCGGCTGGTCAGCGCGTCCAGATCGGCCTCGCGGCGGGCCAGCTCGGACTCGACGGCCACGATGTCGCCGATGGAGGTGGCTTGGGCCAGCAGCCCGCGCACTCGGACCACGCTCGCCTGCTGGCTGGCCACCCGGGCGTCCAGGTCGACGATCTCGCCGGTGCTGTCGGTGACCTGCCCGGTCCGGTCGGTCACCCGGCCGATGGCGGCGATGTCGTCGAGCACCCGGTCCAGCGTGTCGGCCGGCACCCGCAGCACCAGCCAGCTGCCGCGCTCCCCGCTCTGCTCCTGCACGACCAGCCCGCCGGCCGCGGCGGCCGTGGTGCGCACCTGGCGGGTGGCCGTGGTGGCGTCGTCCACGGCGACGGTGAGCTGCGCGGTGCGCACCAGCGCCCGCTGCCCGCCGCCGAGCGGGCCGCCGGACATCGGCGGCAGCTGCTGGGTGCTCGCGACCTCCGGTGCGGCGGCGCCCCCGGCGTCCGGCGCGGAGGCGCGCACGGAGCCGTCCGCGCCGACCCCGGCTGTGGAGTCGGCCGCGGCCGATCCGGGCAGCGCGGCCCGGCCGGTGCGCTCCGGAGCAGCCGTCGGAAACGCTCCGGAGCGGGCCCCGTCGGCCGGCCACCACAGCACCGCGGTCCCGGCGAGCAGCAGCACCGCTCCGGCCACGGCCGCGCTCACCCACACCCGCCGGGTCGCCACCCTGTTGCGCATCCGCCGCACCGCCTCCTCCGTGCCGCCGGACCCAGCGCCCGGCCGCCACTCCCCAGACGGAAGCGGTCCCGCGGGGCGTTGGCCCGCGGTGGTCACGATCCGGTGTCGGCCCCGCGGGTGGGTCAGGAGAAGAGGTGCTCGAAAGCGCGCAGGTTGGCAGTGGACTCGCCGTGCGCGGTGCGCCAGGCGTGCTCACGGCGGATCGAGGACGCGAAGCCCAGCTCCAGCAGCGTGTTGAAGTCGCCGTCGGCCGCCTCCAGCACCTGCCCGAGCACCCGGTCGAGTTCCGCGGTGGACACCGCGTGCAGCGGGAGCCGCCCGAGCAGGTGAATGTCGCCCACCCGGTCCAGGGCGTAGTGCACGCCGTACAGCCGGGCGTTGCGCTGCAGCATGAAGCGGTAGACGCGCTCGTGCTCCTCGTCGGGCTGCCGGCAGACGAAGGCCTGCACGACCAGCGCGTGCTCGCGCGCGAGCAGCCAGCAGTGGGTCTGCAGCCGGTTCGTGCCGGCCAGCGTGACCAGGAACTGGCCGGTGTCGCGGCGGAGGTGCTCCACCTCCAGCTCGGCCAGCGCCGCGGTGATGGCGGCGTCCACGTCGGCGGCCGTCATACCGGCACCCCCGCGTGCAGGCCGGGTCCGGCGGCCAGCCGGGTACCGATGCTCACTCCGCCCGCGCTCCGCTCGGCATCAATACTCGCTCCGCCTGCGCTCCGCTCGGCGAACTCGGTGGCCGCGCCGGCGTAGGTGGCCAGCAGCGCATCGGTGGTGCGGTCCCAGGAGAAGCCGCGGGCGTGGGTCACGGCGGCGGCGCCCAGCTCCGCGCGGCGCCCGGGGTCGAGCGCGACGGCGGCCAGCGCGTCGGCCCACGGCTCGGCGCGGTGCCCGCCGACCAGCAGCCCGGAGCGGCCGTCGGCCACCGCGACCGGCAGCCCGCCGACCCGGGAGGCCACCACCGGGGTGCCGCAGGCCTGCGCCTCCAGCGCGACCAGGCCGAACGACTCGTTGTGGCTGGGCACGGCGATCACGTCCGCCGCCCGGTAGACCCGCACCAGCTCCGGGCCGGCCTGCGGCGGCAGGAAGCGCAGCACGTCCCCCAGGCCGAGCTGGGTGCCGAGCTGCTGCAGCGCGGTCGGCTCGGCCAGCCCGCTGCCGGAGGGACCGCCGGCCACCAGCACCAGCAACCGCGCCCGCAGTGCCGGGTCCCGGCGCAGCAGCTCGGCGGCCGCCCGCAGCAGCACGTCGGGAGCCTTCAGCGGCTGGATCCGCCCGACGAAGGCCAGCACCACGGCGTCCGGGGCGATGCCCAGCTCGGCGCGGGCCCGGTCCCGGTCACCGGGGCGGAACCGGTCCAGGTCGACCCCGGGCGGGATGGTCACGATGCGTCGCGGGTCGGCGCCGTAGAGCTCGACGAGCTGGCGGGTCTCCTCGTCGGTGTTGCCGATCAGCCGGTCCGCCTCCGCCACCACCTGGTCCTCGCCGATCACCCGCACCATCGGCTCCGGGGTGTCGCCCGCGGCCAACGCGGCGTTCTTGACCCGGGCCAGGGTGTGCGCAGAGTGCACCAGCGGCACCCCCCAGCGGTCCCGGGCCAGCCACCCGACCTGCCCGGACAACCAGTAGTGCGAGTGCACCACCCCGTAGTGGCCCGGCTCGTGCCGGGCCTCGGTGCGCAGCACCCCGGCGGTGAACGCGCAGAGCTGGCTGGGCAGGTCGTTCTTGCCCAGCCCCTCGAACGGGCCGGCGGCGATGTGCCGCACCAGCACCCCGGGGGCCAGCTCCGCGACCGGCGGCTGCTCCGACGACGTCGCCCTGGTGAAGATCTCCACCGGCACCCCGCGGCGGGCCATCCGGGTGGCGGTCTCGACGATGTAGACGTTCATGCCGCCGGCGTCCCCGGTGCCCGGCTGCTCCAGCGGCGAGGTGTGCACGGCCAGCACGCTGACCCGCCGGGGGCGCCGCACCGCGCCGTTGCTGTGCTCGCTCACCTCCCGTGTGTAGCACGGGATCGGGCGATCAGTGCTTACGCGTGGTCCGTGACCGCCGCGGCCAGCAGCGCCCGCACCGGATCCTCGGCGTGCCAGATCCCGGCGGGGTCGACCCACACCGGCACCCGGAACCGCCCGCTGACCGGCCCCGACACCCGCACCCACAGCTCGTCGTGCAGCCGCAGCCGCCCGGCCGGGCGGGCCAACCCGAGGCGTTGACAGGCCACCACCACCTCGCTGAGCTCGCTCCAGCCCACCGCGCTCCCGGTGCCCTGCACCTCACCGGCGACCACCTCGGTGGCCAACGGCAGGTCGAGCAGGTCGGCCAGCGCGACCGGGTCCCCGCCGAACACCAGCTCGCCGGCGGACAGCACCGCCGCCGGCCACGGCGCGTCCAGGACCACGGCGTCGTCGACGCCGACCACGCTGCCGTCGAGCGCGCGGACCCGCTGCGGCGGTGTCAGGCGCTCGACCTCGACGCGCCCGGCGGCCACCGCGGCCGCCAGCTCCGCGTGTGCGTCCGCGACCAGTGCCGGGTCCGGGCTGCGGGCCGGGTCGGCCAGCCGGCGCAGCAGCTCGGCGGCCGCCGTGACGTCGGACACCTCCAGGTCGGACCGCACCCCGATCGCGGCCAGGAACGCCTCGTCGACGTCCGCGGCCGGGACCGGGTCGAACAGCGCGGCCAGCGGCTGCGCCGCGGCCAGCCGGTAGTGGCTGGGCCGGTGCCCGCCGAGCCGGGCGTGCCGGCGCAACCACCATCCGGTGTACGAGCCGGGCGCGGTGACCGCGGCCCGGGTCTCCCTGGTCGCGGCGAGCAGGGTCAGCGCCGCCGACCAGGCGTCGGCGTCGACCAGGTCCAGGTCGCGCACCGCGACCAGCCGGGACGGCGGTGACTCGAGGCCGTCCCACCAGCGCTCCTCGTCGTCGAGATCGTGGTCGGGCGCGGCCGGCTCCTCGTCGACGACGAGCGCGAACCCGTCGAGCACCCCGGCCGCGGTGAGGCTCGAGCGCGGGAGGCGCGCGGCCCAGTCCGGGTCGAGCACACCGATCGGGGTGTCCGCGGCCAGCAGCGGGCGCAGCGCGGCGTCGGGCAGCATCAGCTCGTCCGCGCGGGCCGGCACTCCCTCGGCGTCCGGCAGGGCGAGCGCGCCGAGGCCGCCCGGGGCGACGCCGCCGGTGCCCAGCTCGGTGACGAGCCCGAGCACGGCGGCGGCCAGCGGGGCCGGGTCCAGCCCGGCGTCGGCGTCGTCGACCGATCGTTCGACGGCCGCGAGCAGCGCCGGATGGGCCAGCAGGGCCGCCGGGTCGGCCGGGCCGGCGCCGAGGCGGGCGAGCAGCGGGTGCACCGCGTCGGGGTCGCCGATGTGCAGGCCGGGGAGGGACAAGCCCGTGAGTGCTGCGCCGTGTTCTAACACGGCGCAGCACTCACGACCTCCGGGGTCGGCCCCGTCGGCCGTGTCCCGGCCGTCGCCCGCCGGTCCCGGTGGCAGCAGCACGGTCGCCGGGCCGGCCACGGTGCGCCCGTCGGCCAGTGGCACCGGCAGCGCGCGCAGCTCGTCGAGCAGCCCGGGCACCGTCTCGACCAGCGGTTCCAGCGCCGCGTACAGCGCGCGCCACCAGCCGGCCGGTCGCTGCACGCCGAGCAGCCGCGCCACCATCTCGCCGGCGTCGCACCGGTGCATCCCCAGCTCGGCCAGCAGCGCGCCGGGCGCCCCGCCGGAGCCGGGCAGCGCGGCCAGCAGCCGATCGAACCCGGCCTCGGGAAGCAGCCGGTGCAGCTGCGGGCCGGCCCCCGGCAGGTCCAGCCACTCGGCCCGGGCCGGGACCAGTGCCACCCCGTCCTGCGCCGCGGGCAGCCAGCTCGCCCCGCGCAGCGCGTCGAGCAGCAGCTCGCGCAGCCGCCCGTCGAGCTCGGAGCGCGGGAACCCGGGCGCCGGCACCAGCGCCAGCCGCTGCGCCGGTGGGGTGGCCAGCACCAGCTCGACGTAGGTGCGCGCGGCCGCGGCCAGCACCTGGTCGGTCACCGGGCCCGGCCGCACCCGGCGCCGATCCGGCTCCAGCGGCAGCGACGCGATCAACCGGGCCGGCAGCCCGAGCCGCTCACCGGTGGCCGTCGGCGCGTGCAGCACGTCCGCGGCCGGCGGGGCCGGGTGCCCGTCCCCGGTCAGGGGCAGCGCCCAGCACACCGTCCACTCCCGCCGGGCGCGCTGCTCGACGGCCTGCGCGCCGGCGTCCGTGGCGTCCAGTGCGCCGCGGCCGCGGACCAGCCGCCACCGGCTCGTGCCGATCGTCAGCTCGCCCGGCCCCGGCCCGTCGGCGCGCCGCAGCACCGTGCCCGCGACGTCGATCTCGACCAGCTCGGGCAACACCAGCAACAGGTCCGCGGCGCAGCTGCGGGCCTGCTCGAGCAGCGCGGCGCCGTCGATCCCGGGCCGCAGCGGCAGCCGGACCTCGGTGTCGAAACCGGTCGCCGGCGCCTCCGCGGTGGGCCAGGCCAGCCGCAGCACCGGGGGCTCGTCGCGGCGGGCGAGCTCGGCGGCGGGTCCGGCCAGTCCGGCCACGGCCGCCGCGGTGCGGGCCGCCGAGAACGCCACCCCGCCGCCGGTGCCGACCACGCGCGGCGCATCGGTGACCGCCAGCACCGCGGTGAACCCGACCCCGAACCGGCCGACCGACGCGGTGTCGTCGCGCTTGGCCGAGGCGCGCAGCGAGGTCAGCGCGGCCACCCCGGCCGCGGTCAGCCCGGCGCCGGTGTTCGCCACCGCCAGCTCGCCGCCGTCGCCGTCCGGGACCAGCTGCACCCGGATCCGGCCGGGCGCCCTGCCGGCCCGGGCGGCGTCCGCGGCGTTCTGGGCCAGCTCGACGAACCAGGCGTCCGCGTAGCCGTCGATCCGCAGGTCCTCCTCGACGTTGGCGTCCTCCCGGAAGCGGGTCGGCGAGGACGCCCAGGCCGCCAGCACCGCGGCGCGCAACCCGGCCGTGTCGAACGGGTCCGGCTGCGACACGTCGGCCCCGGCCGGGACGCTGCTGGTGCGGTCGGCGGTCAGCTGCCCACCGGCTGCAGGTCGACGCCGTCGTCGTAGACCAGCTCCGCCACCGCGACCGGGGACATCTGCTCGGCCTGCGCATCGGAGTGCGCGCCGCAGCCGAAGCCGACCGCGACCACCGAGCCGTCGGCCGGGGTGAACTCGTTGCCGCACACCCCGAACGCGGCCCGCAGGGCACCGGCGATGGGCAGGTAGAAACCGCAGGTCCCACACGTTCCCGGGGCGGCGCGGGCCATGTCCGACCCAGGTCCGTGCGGCCCGGCGTGCCAGCGCTCCGCGGCGGCATCCCGTCCCTCCCGGGACAGCACCTGCACCCGGCCGAGCCCGATCTCGCGGGCGACCTCCTCGACCGCCGGGTCGTCCGAGGCCAGGTACGCCGGCACCAGCCGCTCGTCGTCCTCCGCGGCCGGCAGCAGGTCGCCGACCCCGAGGTCGCCGGGGCGCACCCGCTGCTCCCAGGGCACCCATACCGGCGCGACCAGGGCGTCCGGGCCGGGCAGCAGCGCCACCTCGTCCACGGTCACCGGGGTGTCGTCCCCGGCCCAGGACACCGTGACCGACCAGCGCCACCCGCGGTAGCCGCCCTGGGTGGCCGCGAAGTAGTGGGTGAGCGAATCCGGGTCCTCGACCACCGCCGCCTGGTGCTCGCCCACCGCCTCGGCCGCGGCCACGGCCCCGATGTCCCGGGCGGCCGCGTCCTGCGCGGCCGCGCGGGCCAGCTCCTGCGCGGCGACGAGCGCCGCGGGCGCAGCCGGCTCGGTGGGCGGCGGCTGGCTCCCGGTGGACGTGTCGGGCGTGCTGGTGGGGCTCACCGGCCGAATTGTGCCACCCTCCGAGCCATGCCTCTCCGCCGTGCGGCATCCGGAGTGACCGCCGCCGCGCTGGCCGGCACGTTGGCCGTGCTGGCGGCCGGCTGCGGCGGCGTCACCCCGGCCCCGCCACCGGCAACCACGGCGCCCGTGCTGCGCCCGCAGGTGCTGGCCGAGCTACCGCACGATCCGGCCGCGTTCACCCAGGGTCTCGAGTTCGCCCCGGACGGGCGGCTCTACGAGGGCACCGGCATCGCCGGCAGGTCGCAGCTGCGCGAGCTGGACCCGGTGACCGGCGCGGTCCGCCGGTCGGCGGCGCTGCCCGGGGGCCTGTTCGGCGAGGGCATCGCCGTGGTCGGCGACCGGATCTGGCAGCTGAGCTGGCGCGACGGCGTCGCCCTTGAGTGGGACCGGGCCGCGTTCACGGTGCTGCGCGAGGTCCCGCTGGACGGCGAGGGCTGGGGGCTGTGCCGGGACGGCGGCCGGCTGGTGCGCAGCGACGGCACCGACCGGCTGCGGTTCCACGACCCGGTGACGTTCGCGGAGACCGGCGCCGTCAAGGTCACGCTGGACGGCGCCCCGTTGACGGAGCTCAACGAGCTGGAGTGCGTGGGTGGCCAGGTCTGGGCGAACGTCTGGGGGACCGACCGGATCGTGCGGGTCGACCCGCGCGACGGCCGGGTGACGGCGGTGGTGGACGCCACCGGCCTGCTCGACCAGCAGCGGCGGGCCGGTACGGACGTGTTGAACGGCATCGCCGCGATCGGCGGCGACGAGTTCCTGCTCACCGGCAAGTACTGGCCGGTGACGTTCCGGGTGCGGCTGGCCGGCTGAGGCCGAACCCGGACGGGTCCGGCCCGGTCGCCGACGGGCGCCGCGGGCATGCGTCAGAATGAGGCGGTGGTCCGCTCCGGTTCGCCCCAGCCCCGCCGGGGCCGGCGCCGCGGCAAGCGGATCTGGGTGCCGAACGAGGCGTCGGCGTCCGCGTTCACCGCCGAGGCGGGCGACGCCCGACCGACCGACACCCGGCCGGTGCCGGCGGGCGACCCCGCGACCGAACCGCCCGTCGACCGCTACCA
This sequence comes from Pseudonocardia sp., assembly GCA_035557575.1. Lineage (GTDB taxonomy): Bacteria > Actinomycetota > Actinomycetes > Mycobacteriales > Pseudonocardiaceae > Pseudonocardia. Next base: position 11,261 of record DATMDS010000027.1, read on the forward strand.
GCCCCGTCGCCGCTATCCGTGGCACGACGACCCGCACTACGACCCGGCGGCCCACCGGCGACCGACCGCACCGCCGTCCTCGTGGAGCCCGCCGCCGCCCGGCCGTGGCTACGACCCCCCGACCGCCGACCGGCCCGCCGAGCCGACCCGCCCGGTCAGCGCCGCGGCCCCGACCCCGGAACCCGACCCCGACCCGGGCGCCCCGGACGGGATCCGGATGCCGCGCAAGCTCACCGTCACCCGGGTGGCCGCGCTGCGCAGCCGCCAGCTCACCCGCAACGGGATCCGCGCCTTCCACCGCGCCGCGAGCGCCGACGGGGCGGACCGCTCCGGGCTGACCGCGCTGACCTACGCCACGATGTTCACCTACGCCGTCGACGCGGCGGTCGCGGTGGCGCTGGCCAACACGCTGTTCTTCGCGGCCGCGACCGCGGAGAGCAAGACCAACGTCGCGCTCTACCTGGCGATCACGGTGGCCCCGTTCGCGGTGGTGGCCCCGGTGATCGGGCCGCTGCTGGACCGGTTGCAGCGCGGTCGCCGGGCCGCGCTGGCGGTGTCCTTCGGTGGGCGCGCGGTGCTGGCCGTGGTGATGGCGTTCTCCTACGACAGCTGGCTGCTCTACCCGGCCGCGCTGGGCATGCTCGTGCTGTCCAAGTCGTTCGTGGTGCTGAAGGCGGCGGTGACCCCGCGGGTGCTGCCGCCATCGATCACGCTGGTCACCACGAACGCCCGGCTGACCACGTTCGGGCTGATCGCCGGCGGGGTGTTCGGCGCCGGTGCGGCCGGCGTGGCCGCGCTGTGGGGTTCGCCGGGGGCGCTGGTCTTCACCTCGGCGCTGGCCGTCACCGGCACCGTGCTGTGCCTGCGCATCCCGCGCTGGGTGGAGTCCACGGCCGGGGAGGTGCCGGCCGCCCTGCGCAGCACCGCACGGGGCCGCCGGCGTCCGATCACCCGCGGGGTGCTGATCCAGCTCTGGGCCAACGGGTCGATCCGGATCCTCACCGGCTTCCTGACGCTGTTCGTGGCGTTCGTGGTGAAGGCCCAGACCGAGACCGACCCGAAGCGCCAGCTGCTGCTGCTGGGCATGGTGGGCGCCGCGGCCGGCACCGGAGCGTTCCTGGGCAACGCGGTGGGGGCGCGGCGCCGCTTCGGCCATCCGGACACCGTCGCGCTGATCTGCATCGGGGCCGCGGTGGCGGTGGCGGCGGTGGCCGCGGTGCTGCCCGGTATCGCCACCGCGGCGGTGGTCGGGCTGGTCGGGGCCGTGGCCAGCGCGCTGGCCAAGGTCTGCCTGGACGCGGTGATCCAGCGCGACCTGCCCGAGGAGTCCCGCGCGTCCGCGTTCGGTCGCTCGGAGACGGTGCTGCAGCTGTCCTGGGTGTTCGGCGGGGCGCTGGGTGTGCTGCTGCCGCACGACAACTACTGGGTCGGCTTCACCGTGGTGGCCGCCGTGGTGGCGCTGTTCGGGCTGCAGACCGGGCTGCTGACCCGGGGCCGCACGATGCTGCCGTTCCGGTCCCGGCGGCGGGCCGGCGCCGGCCCAGACCCGGGGCTGACCCGCACCGCGGGCGCCGGGTCCGTAGGGTGGTCCGGTGACGCGGCCGACAGCGGTGGTCCTGCTCGCCCTGCTGCTCGCGGGCTGCGGCGGCGAGTCCGGTGAGCCGCCGCGGGTGACGTTCGGGGCCGGCTCCCAGTCCGTCGTGGCCGGTCCCACCCAGTACTGCAACCTCGAGTTCACCGACTGCCGCAACGACGCAGCCGCGCCGGTGGAGTTGCCGGTGCCGCCGGGCACGGCGTTGCAGGTGCAGGTGCCCGAGGACATCGCCGAGACGCCGTGGCAGGTGGTGTTCACCTACCGGGACGCGGCCGGCGCGCAGGCCGACGGCCGCAGCGCGGTGTTCGCCGCGGGCGAGCGCAGCGAGTACCCGCTGCAGCTGCCGACGGCGGCCGACCGGCTGCTGACCGCGCAGGTGCAGCAGTACGGGCCGCCGCCGGAGGCCAACCCGGAGACCGGCGAGATCGAGTTCCCGATCCGCGCCAGCTGGGTGCTCCGCACTTCGCGCCTGTGAGTGCTGCGCCGTGTTAGAGCACGGCTCGCCACTCACGACCACCATGACGCGGACCGCAGCCGACTCATCCAGGGGTCGTGAGTGCTGCGCCGTGCTCTAACACGGCGCAGCACTCACAGGCTCAGCCGTCCAGGTCGCGGGCCACGGCGCGGACCACCTCGGCGGCCAGCTTCGCGGTACGCCGGTCCGGGTAGCGGCCACGGCGCAGGTCGGGCTGCACCTTCGTGTCCAGCAGCCGGATCATGTCCTCGATGAGGCTGTGCAGGTCGTCCGGGGGCCGGCGGGCCGCTTCCACCACCGACGGCGGCGTGTCCACCAGCCGCACCGACAGCGCCTGCGGCCCCCGTCGGCCCTCGGCCATCCCGAACTCGACGCGCTGCCCAGGCTTCAGCGCCGCCACTCCGCTGGGCAACGCGGCCTTGCGGACGTAGACGTCCTCGCCGCCATCCTGAGCGAGGAAGCCGAAGCCCTTGTCGGCGTCGTACCACTTGACCCTGCCGGTCGGCACCTTGCTCACCCGTTCCTCGATCGAGTTACCGCGTCGTTCAGCTCCCGTGGCCCCTCGCCGGTCGGGGCCACGACAAAAGCGCCCCTGGTTGCCTGGGCCGCCGCATGGTCAGCCCGCCGAGCGACACCGGGACGCGTGCGCCCACCCTAGTCCGCGTTCACCCTCCCGCGCAGCCAGCTAACCGGTGGCCTCGCCGGCGGGCCGGCTACGCGTTCCGGATCGCGGCCGCCGCGGACAGGTCCAGCATGTCGACCGAGCGCGCCCGCATCTCCACCTTGCGGACCTTGCCGGTGACCGTCATCGGGAACTCGTCGACCACGACGACGTACCGCGGGATCTTGTAGTGCGCCAGCCTGCCGCCGGCGAACTCGCGCACGGATTCCGCGGTGAGCGGCTCGGCGCCCTCCCGGAGCTTGACCCAGGCGCAGAGCTCCTCCCCGAACCGCTCGTCCGGCACCCCGATCACCTGGGCGTCGAGCACGTCCGGATGGGTGTAGAGGAACTCCTCGATCTCCCGCGGGTAGATGTTCTCGCCGCCGCGGATGACCATGTCCTTGATCCGCCCGGTGATGTTGACGTAGCCGTCGGAGTCCATGATCCCGATGTCGCCGGTGTGCATCCACCGGGCCCGGTCGATCGACTCGGCCGTCTTCTCCGGCTCGTTCCAGTAGCCGAGCATCACCGAGTACCCGCGGGTGCACAGCTCGCCGGGTTCGCCGCGGGGCAGGGTCAGCCCGCTCTCCGGGTCGATCACCTTGACCTCGACGTGCGGGTGCACCCGGCCCACCGTCGACACCCGCAGCTCCAGCGAGTCGTCGGCCCGGGTCTGGGTGGACACCGGCGAGGTCTCGGTCATGCCGTAGCAGATCGTCACCTCGGTCATGCCCATCCGGTCCACGACCTGCTTCATCACCTCGACCGGGCACGGCGAGCCGGCCATGATCCCGGTGCGCAGCGAGGACAGGTCGTAGCTGTCGAACTCCGGATCGTTCAGCTCGGCGATGAACATGGTCGGCACCCCGTAGAGCGAGGTGCAGCGCTCGCTGGCCACCGCGTGCAGGGTGGCCTTCGGGTCGAAGCCCGGCCCAGGGATGATCATGGTGGAGCCGTTCGTGGTGCAGCCCAGATTGCCCATGACCATGCCGAAGCAGTGGTAGAAGGGCACCGGGATGCAGACCCGGTCCTCCGGGGTGTAGCCGCAGAGCCGGCCGACGAAGTAGCCGTTGTTCAGGATGTTGTGGTGGCTCAGGGTGGCCCCCTTGGGGAAGCCGGTGGTACCCGAGGTGTACTGGATGTTGATCGGGTCGTCCGGGCTCAGCTCGGCCTGCAGCCGCCGCAGCCGCGCCCGGTCGCCACCGCGGCCGCCCTCGACCAGCGCGTCCCAGGACGGGGTGCCGATCAGCACCACCTGGCGCAGGGCCGCGCACTTCGGCCGCACCTCGTCAATCATCGCGGCGTAGTCCGAGGTCTTGAAGCTGGTCGCGGCGACGAGCATCGAGATCCCGGCCTGGTTCAGTACGAACTCCAGCTCGTGGGTGCGGTAGGCCGGGTTGATGTTGACCAGGATGACGCCGATCTTGGCCGTGGCGAACTGCACCAGGGTCCACTCGGCCACGTTCGGCGCCCAGACCCCGACCCGGTCACCCTTGGTCAGACCAGCCGCGAGCAACCCGTGCGCCACCGTCTCGACGTCGTCCCGCAGCTGGGCGTAGCTCCAGCGGCGCCCGGTCTGCACCTCGACCATGGCCTCGGCGTCGGGCTGCGCCGCGACGGTGCGGTCCAGGTTGTCGCCGATGGTGTCGCCGAGCAGCGGCACGTCCGAGGTGCCGGAGGCGTAGGAGGGCACGGCGGGAGCTGCAGCGGTCACGGCGCGGCCTTTCGTCGGTGTGGTGCCGGCCACATCCTGCGACGATCACCACCGCGGGCGCCACCTCCGGATGGGGAGGCGGGCAGCCGACCCGCTCGGATTTTCCGCTGGTGCGGGTGGATACGCTGGGACGATGCATGACCCGCGCGTCCTGCTCGATCCCGCCACCGAGGCCGTTCGCCGGCTGGCCCGCCGGGGCTACACCCTGGACATCTCCGCCCTGGACAAGCTGCTCACCTCGCGCAACGCGGCGATCCAGCGCGGCGACGAGGCGCGCGCGGAGAGCAAGCGGGTGGCGACCGAGGTCAAGGGAGCCGACGCGCAGACCCGCCCGGGGCTGGTCGAGCGGGCCCGCGAGCTCAAGGTCGTGGCCGGCGCCGCCGAGGACGAGCACCGGGCGCTGGAGGCCGAACTCACCGACCTGCTGCTCGGCATCCCCAATCTGATCAGCGACGACGCCCCGGACGGTGCCACCGAGGACGATGCGGCGCTGGTGCGCGCCTGGGGTGAGCCGGAGGCGTTCGACTTCACCCCGCTCGACCACGTCGACCTCGGTGAGCGGCTGGGGATCCTCGATTTCGCCCGGGCCACCAAGCTGGCCGGACCGCGGTTCGCGGTGCTGCGCGGGCGGGGTGCCGCCCTCGAGCGAGCGCTCGCGCGCTACTTCCTCGAACTGCACACCGGTCAGCACGGCTACACCGAGTTCGCGGTGCCCACGCTGGTCAACCGGGTCACCATGACCGGCACCGGACAACTGCCGAAGTTCGAGCAGGACCTGTTCAAGACCGGGGTGGCCGACCGCGAGCTGTTCCTCATCCCGACGGCCGAGGTGCCACTGACCAACCTGCACGCGCGCGAGACGCTGGCGTTGGAGGACCTTCCGCTGGCCTACACCGCGCACACCCCGTGCTTCCGCTCCGAGGCCGGCTCCTACGGCAAGGACACCCGCGGGCTGATCCGGATGCACGAGTTCTCCAAGGTGGAGTTGGTGCGCATCGTCGACCCGGAGTGGTCCCGCGCCGAGCTGGAGATCATGGTCGGGCATGCCGAGGCGGCGCTGCAGGGGCTCGGGCTGGCCTACCGGGTGGTCACGCTGGCCGCCGGGGACACCGGCTTCTCCTCCACCTACACCTACGACATCGAGGTGTGGCTGCCCGCTCAGCAGCGCTACCGGGAGATCTCCTCGCTGTCGGACTGCGGCACCTTCCAGGCCCGTC
>DATMDS010000028.1:0-13582 GCA_035557575.1 Pseudonocardia sp.
GACGCAACAGGTCGAGGTCGCGGATGATCGCGGCCGGGCGCAGGTCGAACACCTCGTTGATGGCGCTCTCGATGCGCACCGGGTCGACGTGCTCGGTGCCGAACGTCTCGATGAACAGCCCCACCGGGGCGGCCTTGCCGATCGCGTAGGCGACCTGCACCTCGATCCGCTCGGCCAGCCCGGCGGCCACCGCGTTCTTGGCCACCCAGCGCATGGCGTACGCCGCGGACCGGTCCACCTTGGACGGATCCTTGCCGGAGAACGCACCGCCGCCATGCCGGGCGAACCCGCCGTAGGTGTCCACAATGATCTTCCGGCCGGTGAGGCCGGCGTCGCCCATCGGACCGCCGATCACGAACCGCCCGGTCGGGTTGACCAGCAGCCGGACGTCGGAGATGTCCAGGCCGAGGACCTCGGTCTCCGGGCCGACGACCTGCTCCCGGATGTCGGGCGTCAGCATCGCGTCCAGGTCGATGTCGGCGGCGTGCTGCGTGGACACCACCACGGTGTCCAGGCGCACCGGCTTGTCGCCGTCGTACTCGATGGTGACCTGGGTCTTGCCGTCCGGCCGCAGGTAGGGCAGCGCGCCGGCGCGGCGCACCTCGGTCAGCCTGCGCGCCAGCCGGTGCGCCAGCGCGATCGGCAGCGGCATCAGCTCCGGGGTGTCGGTGTTGGCGTAGCCGAACATCAGGCCCTGGTCACCGGCACCCTGGCGGGCGATCTCGTCCTCGGACGACTCGACCCGGCTCTCGTAGGCGGTGTCCACACCCTGGGCGATGTCCGCGGACTGGGCGCCGATGGCCACGTTCACACCGCAGGACGCACCGTCGAAGCCCTTGGCCGACGAGTCGTACCCGATGTCGAGGATCCGGTTCCGAACCAACGTGGGGATGTCGACGTAGCCGCTGGTGGTGACCTCGCCGGCCACGTGCACCTGGCCGGTCGTGACCAGCGTCTCCACCGCGACCCGGCTGCGCGGGTCCTGCGCCAGGAGCGCGTCCAGCACGGTGTCGCTGATGGCGTCGCACATCTTGTCCGGGTGACCTTCGGTCACTGACTCACTGGTGAACAACCGCCGGCCTGATGTCGTCACGCCTCGCACTCCTCTGTGTGTTCGTCCATGGCATTTTCCATGGGTCCCGGGTTCGGGATCTGTCCGTGCCGAGACTGCCTGCAGCTGCGCAGCAGGCTCCGCGGCGCGGCTGTGCGCCGGATGCCCGGACCCACGAGCCTAATCGACGCCTCGGACACCCTCGCCGCATGTTGGTGCGCGTCACCGCGGGTCAGCTCTTCCGGTGAAGTCGGCACGACCGGCGCAACCGTTTCCTCCCGGCTCGGTGAATCGTCAGTGGTGACGAGGAGGCACGGAGCAGACGGAGGCCTGACAGCTGAAGGTCCGAAGGCGGCGCACGGCCGCCAAGCGCCGATGGCGGGCCGTCGCCGCATTCGGTGCGGCGGTCGCCGCGGTGGTCACCCTGGCGATGGCCGTGACGGCGGGGTCGCCATGGCGCGCCCCACACCGGCAGGTGGCGAGATCGCGGAGGGGGCGGGCCAGCGCCCGGCGGGACCGCTCGGGCGCTGAAGGCGGCCGTCAGGAGTCGCGCAGCCGGGCCGCGACCGCGTCCCACACGTGCGAGGCGAGCAGCGCCTTCGAGCCGCTGGCCAGCTCCCGCTCGGAGCCGTCCGCGCCGAGCAGCCAGCCCGCGTTGTCCGGCACCTCGAACGCCCGCCCGTCCCCGACCGAGTTGACCACCATCAGGTCACAGCCCTTGCGGGCCAGCTTGGCCCGGCCGTGCTGCAACGCGTCGCCGTGCTCGTCGCCGGTCTCGGCGGCGAAACCCACGATCACCTGCCCGGGCTCGCGGGCGCCGACCAGCTCGACGAGGATGTCCGGGTTGGTCAGCAGCGGCAACGGTGGCGGGTCCGAGTCACCCTTCTTGATCTTGTGGGCGGCCGAGGTCTCGGGCCGGAAGTCGGCCACCGCGGCCGCCATCACCACGGCGTCGGCGTCCTTCACCGCGGCCAACATCGCGTCGTGCAGCTCGCCGGCCGATCCGACCCGTACGACGTCCACCGCCGCCGGATCCTGCAGGTCGGCGGTGTGCGCGGCGACCAGCGTCACCTGGGCGCCGCGCTGCGCGGCCACCGCGGCCAGCGCGTAGCCCTGCCGGCCGGACGACCGGTTGCCGAGGAACCGGACCGGGTCCAGCGGCTCCCGGGTACCTCCGGCGGACACCACGACCCGGCGGCCGACCAGATCGCGGGGCAGCGCGGCCGGGCGCTCGGTCAGCAACCGGGCCAGCTCGGCGATCTCCACGGGCTCCGGCAGCCGGCCCGGCCCGGTGTCGGCTCCGGTGAGCCGTCCGGACGCCGGCTCCATCACGACGACGCCGCGGGAGCGCAGCAGCGCCACGTTGTCCCGGGTCGCCGGGTGCAGCCACATCTCGGTGTGCATCGCCGGCGCCATCAACACGGGGCACCGTGCGGTCAGCAGGGTCGCGGTGAGCAGGTCGTCTGCCCGGCCGTGCGCGGCCCTGGCCAGCAGGTCCGCCGTGGCCGGTGCGACCACGACGAGGTCGGCCTGCTGGCCGAGCCGGACGTGCGGGACCGACGGCACATCGGCGAAGACGCCGGTCTGCACCGACTGCCCGGACAGCGCCTCGAACGTCGCGGCGCCGACGAACTCCAGGGCCGACGCCGTGGGCAGCACCCGTACCGCATGCCCGCTCTCGGTGAGCCGGCGCAGCAGCTCGGCGCTCTTGTAGGCCGCGATCCCCCCGGCCACGCCGAGCAGGACCCGCAGCGGGGGCACGGCGGCGCGGCCCCGGTCGGCTACTGCTCGCCCTCGGTGTGCTCGAGCAGGCCGGCCTGGATCTCGCGCATCGCGATGGACAGCGGCTTCTCGCGGGCACCCGGCTCCACCAGCGGCCCGACGTACTCCAGCAGGCCCTCACCGAGCTGCGAGTAGTAGTCGTTGATCTGCCGGGCGCGCTTGGCCGCGTAGATGACCAGCGCGTACTTGGAGCTCACCTGACCGAGGAGATCGTCGATGGGCGGGTTGGTGATGCCCTCGGGGGCGGCACCGGCAACGGCGGCGGTCAGCGGCATGCTCACTCGGCAACTCCTGTGGGGGGACGAACTCCCGGAAGGGAGGCGCGACCGGACGGTTCGCCACGGTCGACAAGCAATGCTACCAACCGCGACGCGGCGGCCGGCACGTCGTCGTTGACCAGGACGACGTCGAACTCGTGGCGGGCGGCGAGTTCCTCGCGTGCGGTCTGCAACCGGCGGGCGAACTGGGCCTCGGACTCGGTGCCCCGCCCGCGCAGCCGCCGGGCCAGCTCCTCGAACGACGGCGGCGCCAGGAACACGGTGACGGCCTCCGGCAGCGCCGATTTGATCGCGCGCGCCCCGCTCAGGTCGACCTCGACCAGTACCGGCCGGCCGGCCGACAACGCCCGCTCGACCGGCTCCCGCGGGGTCCCCGAGCGGTGCAGCCCGCCGTGGATCTCGGCCCATTCCAGCAGGTCGCCCCGCTGGATCAGGCGATCGAAGCCGGCCGGGCCCACGAACTGGTAGTCGGTGCCGTCACGTTCGCCGGGCCGGGGGTCGCGGGTCGTCGCCGAGACGCTGAAGTAGAGCTCGGGGAGGCGGTGTCGTAATGCGCCGACCACGCTGCTCTTGCCCACTCCGGACGGTCCGGCCAGCACGACCAGCCGCCCGCGGCGCGATGTCCCACCGCTTCGGGGCCCGCCGGGGTCGATCGGCGCCGGCTCCCCGACCACGCCGGTCCGCCCGTCGTCCCGGCTCAGGACTACTCCGACGGGAAGTCGGCCAGCAGCGCCTTGCGCTGCCGGTCGCCCAGCCCGCGCAGCCGCCGCGACGGCGCGATCTCCAGCCGCTCCATGATCTGCGCAGCGCGCACCTTGCCCACCCCGGGCATGGCTTCGAGCAGCGCCGAGACCTTCATCTTGCCGAGCACCTCGTCGGAGTCGGACTGCTTGAGTACCTCGCCGAGGGTGGTCCCGCCGCGCTTGAGGCGTTCCTTCAGCTCGGCCCGGGCCCGGCGCGCCGCAGCCGCCTTCTCCAGGGCGGCAGCGCGCTGTTCCTCGGTCAGCTGGGGAAGGGCCACGATCTCCTCCGTCTTTCGTCGTGCACCACGACTGTTCGTCCGAGTGCAACTCCACCGACTTGCGGGCCAACCCGCCCGGTTCATCGAAACGTACTCAGGCCGTTCCCGCGAGGGTAAACGGGGGTGCCACCTGTGGGTTTCCGGTTCGACACCCGTCATCGGTGATACCACGACCGACCGACGAGATCATCCCGCGACGCGCCCGCTCGGCGCAGCGCGCGCCGGTCTCCGGCGATCCCGCGCTGACAACACGTGTCGATCGGGCCACACAGCGTGCCAAACCGACCACTTGCCGTGCCCTTGGAGGCGTCGGTGCCGGCCAGCTCAGGTGGCGCCGACCAGAGCGTCACGCAGCGACTCCGCCGCGGCCCGCACCGCGCCGGTGCCCGGGCCGGCCCGCAGCACCGACCGGGACGCGGCCGGCAGCACCAGCCCGTGCAGCCCGGCGAACCGGGCGGCGACGTCCGCGGGTCCGGCGCCCTGGGCGCCCAGGCCGGGGGCGAGCACCGCACCGTTCACGCCCGTCAGGTCCAGCTCGTGATCGGTGGTGGCGCCGATGACCACGCCGACATCACCGAGCGGGGCGGCGCCGGCGTTGCGCAGGCCGGCTTCGTCGATCATCGCCTGGGCGGTGCTGCGGCCGGCCCACTCGGCCAGCTGCACCTGACCGCCCTCCGGGTTCGACGTCCTGGCCAGCACGAACACCCCGCGGCCGGAGTCGGACGCGGTGCGGATCGCGGCGTCCAGCGAGCCGAACCCGAGGTACGGCGACAGCGTGACGGCGTCCGCGCCGAGCGGCGCCCGCACCCCGAGGTAGGCGTCCGCGTAACCGTCCATTGTGGATCCGATGTCGCCTCGCTTGACGTCCAGAAGGGACAGAGTGGGGGTGTTGCGCAGCGTTTCCAGCAGCCGCTCCAGCACCGCGATGCCGCGCGAGCCGTGCCGCTCGAAGAACGCGGACTGCGGCTTGAGCACGGCCACGTGTCCGGCCAGCTCCTGCACGCAGGTCGTGGCGAACCGCTCCAGCCCGTCCGGGTCGTCGGTCAGGCCCCACTCCGCCAGCAGCCCCGGGTGCGGGTCGATCCCCACGCACAGCGGGCCGAAGGCGTCCACCGCCTCCCGCAGCCGGCCCCCGAAGCACGCGCTCACGCCCGCATCCCCCTCCCCCGGCAGCGCCCCCACCCGCGGGCCCGGTCCCCGCCGAACGAACGGCACTGTCGTACGAACCTATCGGTCGAGCGTGCCGTTCGTTCAGCGGTCGGCCGGGGGCGCGCAGGCGCGGTCACGGGCGGGACTTGCGCAGCGCCGCGTGCGCGTCCTGGAGGGAGCGCACGCCGATACGGCCGGCCTTGAGGGCCTCGATGCCCTGCACGGCCGCCACGGCGCCCTGCATCGTGGTGATGCAGGGCACGCCACGGGACACGGCCGCGGAGCGGATCTCGTAGCCGTCGATGCGCGGGCCGGAGTTGCCGTACGGCGTGTTGATGATCAGGTCGACGTCGCCGCCGAGGATCCGGTCGACGATCGTCTCGCCGCCCTCGAAGTGCTTGCGCACGACCGTGGTCTCGATCCCGTGCCGGCGCAGCACGTCCGCGGTCCCGCTGGTGGCCAGCACCTCGAAGCCCAGCGCGGCCAGCCGGAGCACCGGGAACACCATGGCCCGCTTGTCCCGGTCGGCGATCGAGACGAACACCCGCCCGGAGGTGGGCAGCGAGCCGTAGGCGGCGGCCTGGGACTTGGCGAAGGCGGCGCCGAAGGAGGCGTCGAACCCCATCACCTCGCCGGTGGACTTCATCTCCGGGCCCAGCAGCGGATCCACGCCCTTGCCCTCGCGGGTGCGGAACCGCTGGAACGGCAGCACCGCCTCCTTGACCGCGATCGGCGAGTCCGGCGGCAGCTCGCCGCCGTCGCCCTCGGCCGGCAGCAGCCCCTCGGCCCGCAGCTGCGCGATCGAGGCACCCAGCATGATCCGCGCCGCCGCCTTGGCCAGCGGCACCGCGGTGGCCTTGGACACGAACGGCACGGTGCGCGAGGCCCGCGGGTTGGCCTCCAGCACGTAGAGCGTCTCGCCGTGCAGCGCGAACTGCACGTTGAGCAGGCCGCGCACGCCGACCCCGTGCGCGATGGCCGTGGTGCTGCGGCGCACCTCGTCCATCACCCCGCGGCCCAGCGAGATCGGCGGCAGCGCGCACGACGAGTCGCCGGAGTGCACCCCGGCCTCCTCGATGTGCTCCATCACCCCGCCGAGGAACACCTCCGTCCCGTCGCACAAGGCGTCCACGTCGATCTCGATCGCGTCGTCCAGGAACCGGTCGACCAGCACCGGGCGCTCCGGGCTGATCGTGGTCGCGCGGGCGATGTAGCCGGCCAGCGTCTGCTCGTCGTAGACGATCTCCATGCCGCGCCCGCCGAGCACGTAGGACGGTCGCACCAGCACCGGATAGCCGATCCGCTCGGCGATCCGGCGGGCGTCCTCGAAGGACACCGCGGTGCCGAAGGCGGGCGCCGGCAGGTTCGCCTTCCGGAGCACCTCGCCGAACTCGCCGCGGTGCTCGGCCAGGTCGATGGCCGCGGCGCTGGTCCCGACCACCGGCACCCCGGCCGCGGTGAGCCGGGCGGCCAGCCCGAGCGGGGTCTGCCCGCCCAGCTGCACGATCACGCCGACGACGGTGCCGGAGGCCTGCTCGGCGTGCACCACCTCGAGCACGTCCTCGAATGTGAGCGGCTCGAAGTAGAGCCGGTCCGCGGTGTCGTAGTCGGTGGACACCGTCTCGGGGTTGCAGTTGACCATGACGGTCTCGAACCCGGCGCCGTCGTTGTCCGGGGCGGCGCGCAGCGCCATCACCGCGTGCACGCAGGAGTAGTCGAACTCGATGCCCTGCCCGATCCGGTTCGGCCCGGAGCCGAGGATCAGCACCTTCGGCTTCTCGGTCTGCGGCGCGATCTCGGACTCGGCGCCGGGATCGGTCTCGTAGGCGCTGTAGTGGTACGGGGTCCGCGCGGCGAACTCGGCCGCGCAGGTGTCGACGGTCTTGTAGACCGGGCGGACCCCGAGCCGGTGCCGGAGCGTGCGCACCCCGTCCTCGCCGGCGAACTCCGGGCGCAGGGCGGCCAGCTGCCGGTCCGACAGCCCGGCCCGCTTGGCCCGGTGCAGCAGCGCCGCGTCCAGCACCGGGGCGTCGACGATCTCCGCGCGCAGCGCGACCAGGGCGTCGATCTGATCGACGAACCACGGGTCGATCCCGGTCTCGGCGGCGACCTCGGCGACCGACGTCCCCGCGCGCAGGGCGCGTTCCACCCCGTAGATCCGGCCGTCGGTGGGCGTGCGGATGTCCGGCTCGCCGTCCGGGTCCGGCGTGGTCCAGAACGATGCGGCCGTCGTCTCCATGGAGCGCAGCGCCTTGTTCAGCGCCTCCGGGAACGAGCGGCCCAGCGCCATCGCCTCGCCGACGCTCTTCATGGTCGTGGTCAGCTCGGGATCGGCGCCCGGGAACTTCTCGAAGGCGAACCGCGGCACCTTGACCACCACGTAGTCCAGGGTCGGCTCGAACGCGGCCGGGGTCTCGCCGGTGATGTCGTTGCGGATCTCGTCGAGGGTGTAGCCGATGGCCAACCGGGCGGCGATCTTGGCGATGGGGAAGCCGGTGGCCTTGGAGGCCAGCGTGCTTGACCGCGACACGCGCGGGTTCATCTCGATCACGACCAGGCGGCCGGTCTGCGGCTGCACCGCGAACTGGATGTTGCAGCCCCCGGTGTCCACGCCGACCGCGCGCAGCACCGCGATCCCGACGTCGCGCATGTGCTGGTACTCGCGGTCGGTCAGCGTCATCGCCGGGGCCACCGTGATCGAGTCGCCGGTGTGCACGCCCATCGGGTCCAGGTTCTCGATCGAGCAGATCACCACCACGTTGTCGTGCCGGTCGCGCATCAGCTCGAGCTCGAACTCCTTCCAGCCGAGCACCGACTCCTCGATCAGCACCTCGTGCACCGGGGACGCGGCCAGCCCGCCGCCGGCCAACCGCTCCAGGTCGGCCTCGTCGTGGGCCATCCCGGAGCCGAACCCGCCCATGGTGAACGAGGGCCGGATCACCACCGGCAGGCCGAGCTCGGCGACCGCGGCGCGCACCTCGTCCATGGAGTGGCAGACGGCGCTGCGCGGCACGTCGCCGCCGATCGACTGCACGATCTCCTTGAACTTCAACCGGTCCTCGCCGCGCTGGATGGCGTCGATGTCGGCGCCGATCAGCTCGACCCCGTAGCGCTCGAGGACACCGTTCTCGTGCAGCGCCACCGCGATGTTCAGCGCGGTCTGCCCGCCCAGGGTGGCCAGGATCGCGTCCGGGCGCTCGGCCGCGATGACCTGCTCGACGAACTCCGGGGTGATCGGCTCGATGTAGGTGGCGTCGGCGAACTCCGGGTCGGTCATGATCGTCGCCGGGTTGCTGTTGATCAGCGAGACCCGGATGCCCTCGGCGCGCAGCACCCGGCAGGCCTGGGTGCCGGAGTAGTCGAACTCGCAGGCCTGCCCGATCACGATCGGCCCGGAGCCGATGACCAGCACATGCCGGATGTCGTCGCGCTTGGGCATCAGGCACCTCCCTTCCGGTGGGTGTCCATCAGCTCGACGAAGCGGTCGAACAGGTCGGCGGCGTCGTGCGGGCCGGCGGCGGCCTCCGGGTGGTACTGCACGCTGAACGCGGGCAGGTCCAGCGCGGCCAGGCCCTCCACGCAGCCGTCGTTCGGGCAGGTGTGGGTGATCCGGGCCGGCCCGAACGGGGTGTCGAACCGCTCCCCCGCCTCGCCCTCGACCGCGAACCCGTGGTTCTGCGAGGTGATCGCCACCCGGCCGGTGGCGTGCTCGACGACCGGGATGTTGATGCCGCGGTGCCCGTAGCGCAGCTTGTAGGTGCCGCGGCCGAGCGCTCGGGCCAGGATCTGGTTGCCGAAGCAGATCCCGAACAGCGGGATCCGGCGCTCCAGCACCTGCCGGGTGAGCGCGACCGGCCTGTCCGCGGTGGCCGGGTCGCCCGGTCCGTTGGACAGGAAGAACCCGTCGGCACCCAGCTCCTCGATCGCCTCGATCGGGGTCTCGGCCGGCAGCACGTGGGTCTCGATGCCGCGGGCGGCCAGCATCCGCGGCGTGTTCGCCTTGATGCCGACGTCCAGCGCGGCCACCCTGAACCGCCGCGGCCCGGCCGCCGGCACCACGTAGGGCTGCGCCGTGGTCACCGCACCGTAGAGGTCGGCGCCGGTCATCGGCGGGCTGGCCAGCACCCGCTCGATCAGCTCCGTCTCGCCGGCCAGGGCCGCGCCGGAGAACAGCCCGGCCCGCATCGCGCCGCGCTCGCGCAGGTGCCGGACCAGCGCCCGGGTGTCGACCCCGGCCACCCCGACCACGCCCTGCTCGCGCAACGCGTCGGCCAGCGTGCGCCGCGAGCGCCAGTTCGACGGGGTCCGGGACGGGTCGCGCACCACGTATCCGGCCACCTGGATCCGGGCCGACTCGTCGTCCTCGTCGTTCCAGCCGGTGTTGCCGATCTGCGGCGCGGTCTGCACCACGATCTGGCGGTGGTAGGACGGATCGGTCAGGGTCTCCTGGTAGCCGGTCATGCCGGTGCAGAACACGGCCTCGCCGAGCGCCTGCCCGGTCGCCCCGAACGGCTCGCCGCGGAAGACCCGTCCGTCCTCCAGCACCAGCAGCGCGGTCATGTCGAGCCCTCCCGGTCGACGGTGGCGTCGACCTTCCCGTCGCGGGCGGTGATCCGGCCGCGGTACACCGTGGCGGCCACCGTGGCCGGCAGCCGCATGCCCTCGAACGGTGTGTTCGCCGCCCGGCTGGCCAGCGCCGCCCCGCGCACCGTCCACACCCCGTCCGGATCGACCAGGGTCAGGTTCGCCGGCTCCCCCACCGCGATCGGCCGGCCCTGGTCGGCCAGCCCGCCGATCTGCGCCGGCCGCTCCGACAGCACCCGCGCCACCCCGCGCCAGTCCAGCAACCCGGGCTCGACCATGGTGTGCACCAGCACCGAGAGTGCCGTCTGCAGCCCCAGCATGCCGGGCCGGGCCGCCGCCCACTCGGTGTCCTTGTACTGCGCGGCGTGCGGGGCGTGGTCGGTGGCCACGACGTCGATCACGCCCTCGTGCAGCGCCGCCCGCATGGCCTTGGTGTCCTCCCCGGTGCGCAACGGCGGGTTGACCTTGTTGACCGGGTCGTAGCCGGTCAGCGCGGCGTCGGTGAGCAGCAGGTGGTGCGGGGTGACCTCGGCGGTGACCCGGACGCCGGCCGCCTTGGCCGCGCGCAGCACCTCGACGGTGCGCGCGGACGACACGTGGCAGACGTGCAGCGCCGCCCCGGCCTCGCGGGCCAGCGCGCAGTCCCGGGCCACGATCGTCTCCTCCGCGGTGGCCGGCCAGCCGGCCAGCCCGAGCCGGGAGGCGACCACGCCCTCGTGGGCCTGCGCGCCGGCGGTGAGCCGGTGGTCCTCGGCGTGCTGGGCGATCACCACGTCCAGCGCGGTGGCGTACTCCAGGGCCCGGCGCATGATCAGCGGATCGTGCACGCAGCGGCCGTCGTCGGAGAAGATCCGCACGCCGGCCCTGGCCATGGTGCCCAGCTCCGCCATCCTGGTGCCCTCGAGCCCGACCGTGACCGCCCCGATCGGGTGCACGTCGACCAGCCCGACCGCCGCGCCCCGGCGCCGCACGTGCTCGACGACCACGTCGGTGTCGGCCACCGGATGGGTGTTGGGCATGGCGAACACCGCGGTGAACCCGCCGAGGGCCGCCGCGGCCGAGCCGGTCGCCACGTCCTCGGACTCCTCGCCGCCCGGCTCCCGCAGGTGCGTGTGCAGGTCGACGAACCCGGGCAGCAGCACCATCCCGGCGCCGTCGAGCAGCTCCCGCTCCGGCACCGAGCGGTCCAGGTCGGAGCCGGTCTCGACGATCAGCCCGTCGCGGACCAGCACGTCCACCGGGTCCTCGCCGTAGGGGCGGGCGCCGGTGATCAACAGATCGGTCATCGTGCCGCCCCCGTCATTCCGGTGCTCCGGCGAGCAGGTGGTAGAGCACGGCCATCCGGATGTGCACGCCGTTGGAGACCTGGGCGAGGATCGCCGAGGACGGGCCGTCCGCCACCGCGGGCGCGATCTCCATGCCGCGCACCATCGGGCCGGGGTGCAGAACCACCGCGTGGCCGGGCAGCCGGGCGGCTCGGGCCGCCGAGAGCCCGTACCCGATCGTGTACTCGCGCGCGGACGGGAAGAACGAGCCGTGCATCCGCTCGGCCTGCACCCGCAGCATCATCACCGCGTCCAGTCCGGCCAGCTCGGCGTCCAGGTCCGAGCCGACCCGGCACGGCCACTGCGACACCCCGACCGGCAGCAGCGTGGGCGGCGCCACCAGCACCACCTCGGCCCCGAGGGTGGCCAGCAGGAACACGTTCGACCGGGCCACCCGGCTGTGCAGCACGTCGCCGACGATGCCGATCCGGCGCCCGGCGATCTCGCCGAGCCGGTCGCGCAGCGTGGCCGCGTCCAGCAGCGCCTGGGTGGGATGTTCGTGGGTGCCGTCGCCGGCGTTGACGATGCTGGTGTGGGTGCCGGTCGTGTTCGCATCCCGGTCCGCGCTCGCACCATCCATCCAGGCGGCCAGCCGGTGCGCCGAGCCGGAGGCGGGGTGGCGGACGATCACGCAGTCCGCACCCATCGCGGAGAGGGTGAGCGCGGTGTCCCGCAGCGACTCCCCCTTGGCCACCGACGAGCCGGACGAGCTCACGTTCACCGTGTCCGCGCTCATCCACTTGCCGGCGACCTCGAACGACACCCGGGTGCGGGTCGAGTTCTCGTAGAACATGGTGATCACGGTGCGGCCGCGCAGGGTGGGCAGCTTGCGCACCTCGCGGCCGAGCAACGCCTGCTTGAGCCGGTCGGAGGTGTCGAGCAGCCGGGTGGCCGCGGCGGCGTCGAGGTCGGTCACCGAGAGCAGGTGCTTCATGTCCGCTCCCCGGCCGGGGCCGGGCGCAACCGCACGCCGTCCCGGCCGTCGATCTCGCTGAGCAGCACCAGGATCTGCTCGTCGCGGGCGGTCGGCACGTTCTTGCCCACGTAGTTGGCGCGGATGGGCAGCTCCCGGTGCCCGCGGTCCACCAGCACCGCCAGCTGCACCGAGCGCGGGCGTCCGTGCTCGGCCAGCGCGTCCAGCGCAGCGCGCACCGTGCGCCCGGACATCAGGACGTCGTCGACCAGCACCACCAGCGCGTCGTCCAGCCCGACGTCGGGCACGGTGGTGTCCCCGAGCGCGCGGGCCGGCTTGCGGCGCAGGTCGTCGCGGTAGAGCGTCGGGTCGACGGCACCGACCGCGAGCTCCCGGCCCTCGAACGCGGCGATCGTCGCGGCCAGCCGGCGGGCCAGCACCGCCCCGCGGGTCGGGATGCCGATCAGCACGACGTCCGCGACGTCGGCGGTCTTCTCGATGATCTGATGCGCGATACGCGCGATGGTGCGGGTGACGTCGGCGGCGCTGAGCAGCTCCCGGCCGGGAGCCTCGGCGTTGTCCACGTCCCCGCGGCGGTCGTCCGCCACGAGCATCTCCTTTCCCGCCTCACCGGACGGGCCCTTAAAGGAAATAGGAACCGGGCAGAACCTATCAGTGCCCTCCGGTGGACCTTCGACGCAGGGCGGTTTCTATGCTCGGATCGTGGATGTCACGCGCCGTGTAGATCCACGCCCGCACCCACTCGTCCCCCAACCGTTACAGTCCGATAAGAAAACGATCACGGATCGGCGATCCGATGGTCCGGTCGGCTAGATGTAGCAGCAGGCCGGAGGTGCTGATCAGCCGTTCGGGTGATCTAGATGCGCTGGCGACTTGACCGAACGGCGGCGCGAGCGCATGATTACTCTCCGTATCGAACCCTCGGAGTTTCCCTGGGGTGGCCGCGGACAGCGGGGGGCACCGCCCAGGGAGGCAGTCGGCGGCGCCCCCAACGTCGGCACGTCCCCGCCCACCCGAACACGCTCGGTCCCGAGGCCGGCGAAGTAGTAGTGAGGAGATCGCCACATGGGCGACTACGCCAAGGCGCTCGGCGGCAAGCTCCGCGCCATCAGGCAGCAGCAGGGCCTGTCGTTGCACGGTGTCGAGCAGAAGTCCGGCGGTCGCTGGAAGGCGGTCGTGGTCGGCTCCTACGAGCGCGGCGACCGTGCCGTGACCGTGCAGAAGCTGGCCGAGCTGGCCGACTTCTACGGGGTGCCGGTGGCCGAGCTGCTGCCCGAGGGCCGCGTCACGTCCGGCTCCGAGCCGGCCACCAAGATTGTGATCAATCTGGAGCGGCTGCAGCAGCTGCCGGCGGACAAGGTCGGCCCGCTGGCCCGCTACGCGGCGGCCATCCAGAGCCAGCGCGGCGACTACAACGGCAAGGTGTTGAGCATCCGCGCCGAGGACCTGCGGTCGCTG
>DATMDS010000029.1:0-8254 GCA_035557575.1 Pseudonocardia sp.
CTCCGTCACACGATGTGCCGTTCGGGGCGGAGCGCGCCCACCGCGAAGCGCTCAGCCGACAGCGGACCGACGTCCACGAACGGCTCCCGCCCGAGCCAGAGGTCGCGCAGCACCTCGCCGACGGCCGGGCCCTGCAGGAACCCGTGCCCCGAGAACCCCGTGGCGTAGAGGAACCGGCCCGGCGCCGCGGCCTCGCCGATCAGCGCGTTGTGGTCGGGCGTCACCTCGTAGAGCCCGGCCCAGCCGTCGCGCAGGCCGACGTCGAGCAGCCGTGGTGCCCGGGCGGCCATGGCGTCGCCCAGCCGGGGCAGCCAGTCCTGGGAGTAGTCCAGCTCGAACCCGGGCGCCTGGTCCGGGTCGGACATGCCCACCAGCAGGCCACGGCCCTCGCGGTGGAAGTAGAAGCTGGTGGCGAAGTCGATGGTGAAGGGCAGCGCCGGGTCCAGCCCGGGCATCGGCTCGGTGAGCATGACCTGCCGGCGCACCGGCGTGATCGGCAGCTCGAGACCGACCATCGCCCCGATCTCCCGGGACCAGGCCCCGGCTGCGCACACCACGGAGCCGGCCTCGATACGGCCGCGGTCGGTGAGCACCGCGCGGGCCTCGCCGTGGGCGGTCTCGATGCCGGTGACCGCTGTGCCGGTCAGCAGGGTGGCACCCAGCCGGCGGGCGCCCGTGGCGTAGCCGAGCACGACGGACTCCGGCGTGCAGTGCCCGTCGTCCGGGGAGAAGGCGGCGGCCAGCACCCCGTCGGTGTCGATCAGCGGGCAGCGCCGTCCCGCCTCCGCAGCGTCGATCATGCGACTGGCCACCCCGAGCTCGTTCTGCAGCCGCACGTCGCGGGTGAAGGCGGCCACGTCGGCCGCGGTGCTGAGCAGGAACAGGTAGCCCACCCGGCGCAGGTCGATCTCCTGGCCGGGTCGCCGGCCGAACTGTGCGAAGGCCTCCAGGCTGCGCGCGCCCAGCTCGATGTTCAGCCGGTCGGAGAACTGGGCCCGCACGCCCCCGGCCGCCTTGCTGGTGGAGCCGCTGCCCAGCTCGGCGCGTTCGAGCAGCACGACATCGGTCACGCCGGCCTCGGCCAGGTGGAACGCGATGCTGGTGCCGATCACACCGCCGCCGATGATCACCACCTCGGCGCGGGACGGGAGCGTTCGAGCGGAGGGGCCGGCCATCCCCCCATGATCCCGCTCTCACGTCGGCCGAGCCAGGCACCGAAACGCGCTCGGGATAGTTAACGATAGTGACAGTGCCGTCCCCGAACGGACCGCACAGCGAAAGGCAACAGTGAACGTGCTTCCGCACGAGATCGACCGACGCCCGGCTTCCGCCCGGCGTCCCCTCATCGCCCGGATCGACGACGGGCTGCGCGCCCGGTCGGCCCGGCTGTTCCGGCGCGGCCGCACCCCCGGACTGCGCACCGTGAAGACCACGCTGGCCGCGGTGCTGTCGTACGTGGCCGCCGAGTGGCTGCAGACGAGCGAGGCGCCGATCCTGGCCCCACTCACCGCGCTGCTCGTGGTGCAGCTGTCCATGTACGAGACCGTCACGCACGGCCGCGAGCGAATCGTCAGCGTGGTCGCCGGGGTGCTGGTGGCCGTGGGCTTCGCGCACGTGGTCGGGCTGAGCTGGTGGAGCCTGGGTGCGGTGGTCGCGGTCTGCCTGATCGCCGGCCGGCTGCTGCGGCTCGGCCCGCACCTGCCCGAGGTGGCGATCAGCGCGATGCTGGTGCTCGCCGTCGGCGGCCTCGAGTCGGCGGCCTGGGGGCGGGTCCTGGAGACCCTGATCGGAGCGGCGGTCGGCGTGCTGGTCAACCTGCTGATCGCGCCGCCGCTCTACATCCAGCCGACCCGGGACGCCATCGGCGAGCTGGCCGACCGGATGGCCGGCTACGCGCGCGGGCTGGCCGAGGCGCTGCGTGCCGGTGACTGGAGTCGGGCCGCCGCGGACCAGGCCCTGAACCAGGCCCGGGACCTGGGCGGCGAGGTGGACCGGGCGGACCGCGGCCTGGCCCGCACCGAGCAGAGCGCGCGGCTCAACCCGCGCGGGTACCTGGCCCGGGAGGCGCAGCCCCAGCTGCGCATCGCCCTGACCGCGCTGGAGCACGCCCAGATCGGGATGCGCAACCTGGCCCGGGCGCTGCTGGACCGCACGTACTACCTGGCCGAGGACGACGCCGCCCACTCCTACGACCCGGACGCCAAGCAGGCACTGGCCGCCGTGCTCGACGCGCTCGCCGACGCGGTGCACGCCGTCGCCCCCGGCACGTTCGGCACCGATCCGGAGGCCCGCCAGCACGTGGAGACCACGCTGGCCACCCTGGGCGAGCGCCGCGACCGGCTGGCCGAGCTGCTGCTGATCGATCCGCGGGTGGACGCCGCGGCCTGGCAGCAGCACGGTGCCCTGCTCGCGGCGACCGACCGACTCCGGGTGGAGGTGGCCGCCGCGGCCCGCATCCCGGAACGGCCATGGCGGCCGGCGCCCATCACCAGGGCCGGCCGATCCCGCCGCGCCGCCGACCCGAACCGGTAGGGCGCTTCCTAGCGCACGACCCGGTAGTCGATGTGGGTGGCGAGCGCGGCGGAGCGCGCGGCGAGCTGTTCGAGCTTCAGCCCCGGCACGCCGTCGAAGAGGCGCTCGCCGGCGCCCAGGACGACCGGGGCGATGTGCAGGGTGAGCTCGTCGATCAGGCCGGCGGCCAGGTACTGGTTGATCGTCGCGGCTCCGCCGGCGATCGCCACGTGCCCGTCGCCGGTCGCCTCGCCGGCACGGCGCAGCGCCTCGTGGATGCCGCCGTCTTGTCCGCGGTCTGGTGGGGGCCGGCGGCGTACCCATCGGCGGAGACGGCGATGGCGGCGGTGACTCGTGGCACGGCGGGCTCCCCTTCGACGTGACGGTGGTGCCGGCGACGAGCACTGTAGCGACGTGCGGGTCGGCACCCGGCGTTTCGCACCGTCCGGAACATCCTCGGGTCCGGCGCGTGAGCGCACCGCGCGCCGGGTATTCGCCGCCGGACCAGAAGGAAGGAGTCGCTCCGATGCGCGTGCTCGTCACCAACGACGACGGCATCACCTCACCCGGGCTGCTCGCCCTGACGCGGGCGGTCGTCGAGGCCGGGTTCGACGTCGTCGTCGCCGCGCCCGCCGAGCAGGCCAGCGGGGCGAGCGCCGCGATCACCGCCACGCAGGACGACGGGCGCACCCCGGTGCGTCGCGTCACCCTCGACGGGCTGCCGGACGTGCCGGCCTTCGGTGTGGAGGCCCAGCCTGCCCGGATCGTGCTCGCCGCGCTGCGGGGTTGGCTCGACCCGACACCCGACCTGGTGCTGTCGGGCATCAACCACGGCGCCAACATCGGGCGCGCCATCCTGCACTCGGGCACCGTGGGTGCGGTGCTCACCGCGGGCATCAACAACGTGCGCGGGCTGGCCGTCTCGCTCGACGTCGCGCTGCACCCGAACCCCGATGACGAGCGACACTGGGACGCGGCCGCCGCACTGGTGCCCGATCTCGTCAAGCTGCTGCTGGATGCGCCGGCCGGGACCGTGCTCTCCCTCAACGTCCCGGACCGGCCGGCTGCCGACCACCGCGAGCTGCGACACGCGACTCTCGCGCCGTTCGGTGCCGTGCAGGCCCGGGTGGACCAGGCCGACGAGGGCCACTGGCACCTGCAGGAGGTGGAGAGCGACGAGGCCGCGGCGGACGGCACCGACCAGGCCCTGCTCGCGGCGGGCCACCCGACCCTGACCGCGCTGGGTGCGGTGCACGAGGACGGGGAGTTCGAGCTGGCGGACCGGATCGTCGCCGTGCGCGCCGCGTCGGCCTGATCCACAGGGTGCGGTGCCGCTGTCCGCCGGCAGCGAACCGTCGAGCCGCGCGGCGGCGCCGTCGCTAGCGTCGCCCGCGTGGACATGGTTGAGCTGCGGCCCCGGCTGCACCTGCTCCGGCTGGGCTTCGGCCAGGCCTACCTGTGGCAGGACGACGACGCGTGGACCCTGGTCGACACCGGGATACCGGGTTCCGGCCCGGAGATCGGCGAGGCGCTGCACCGGCTCGGGCTGGACACCCCGGCGATCCGGACGATCGTCGCCACGCACGGCCACGAGGACCACTTCGGGTCGGCCGCGCAGATCCGCGGCTGGCACGGCGCCCCGGTGCACGCGCACACCGGCGACGCCGCGGTCATCCGCGGCGAGCAGCGGCGCCGGGACCCGGTGCTCACCGCGTTCGACGCGCCGATCTGGGAGCAGCTCGCGGCGTCCGGTGTGCCCGACCTGGACCCGCCGCCCTGCCCGGTCGACGTCGAGCTGCACGATGGCGACCGGCTCGACATCGGCGGCGGCGCGCAGGTGCTGGCCGTACCCGGGCACACGCCCGGCAGCATCGCCCTGCACCTGCCCGAGCCCGGGGTGCTGTTCACCGGCGACACGGTGGCCCGCACCCCGGACGGCGAGGTCATCCTCGGGGTGTTCAACCTCGACGAGGACGCCATGATCGAGGGCTTCCACCGACTGGCCGAGCTCGACGCCGAGACCGTCTGCTTCGGCCACGGCGAGCCCGTCGTCACCGGCGCGGGCCCGGTGTTGCGCCGGGCGGCCGCGGCCCACCGGCGGCGACCACCGGCCCCGCGGTAGCCGGGCACCCATCGTCGCCCCCGGTGATCCATCCGAGCGGCACGCCAGTGCTGTCGCGACGACCCTCAGCTGCCATTCGGACGGATCACCGGCGACCGGGCGGCCGGGCGAGCGCTCAGCGGGTGTCGAGCACGACGAAGCCCTCCGCGAGCCTGCCCTCGGCCCAACCTGCCGTGGCCCCCAGGCGCGTCGCCCACCGGCGCATCGCGCGGTCCACGTCCATGTGCGCGGTCTGGCTGACGTGTTCCTGCAGCGCCGCGACCTTCCGGTCCAGGGTGTCGGTGATATCCACGAAGTGCTCGGCCCGCTGGTTGTTGGCCATGATCCAGACCTGCCCGACGGTGTGCGCGGCCAAGCCCTCGACGGCCACCAGCTCGGGGTGCGCGAACGGGTTGCGCGCGTCCGGGTAGACCGCGCACAGGGTGGCCTCGCCGGCCGCGGTGTGGTCGGGGTGGCTGCCGTACATGCTGTGCAGGTCGCGGGTCGGGCCCTGGGCGACCACCCGGTCCGGGCGGACCTGCCGGATCACCCGGGAGATGTCGCGGCGCAGCTCCAGGCTCACCGTGAGCCGGCCGTCCGGGTAGCCGAGGAACGCGATCTCCTCGACCCCGAGCACCGCCGCCGCCTTGCGCTGCTCCAGCTGCCGGATCCCGCCGATCTCCGAGCGCGGCACCTCCGGGTCGAACCCGCCGGCGTCGCCGTCGGTGATGATGCAGTAGCTGACGTGCAGGCCGGCCGCCGTCCACGCCGCGACGCTGCCGGCGCAGCCGAAGTCGATGTCGTCGGGATGGGCGGCGACGACGAGCACCCGCTGCGCGTCCTGGTCGGGCGCAGGAGTCGGTGTGGTCACGCCGCCGAGCTTAGGTTCGGGCGATCACGTGCGCGGCAGGACGGTGGGGCGCGGTCGCCGGACCGGCGGCGCGGGCGGGACGCCGTGCGGTTCAGGGCGCGGGCACCCCGAGGATCGCCCGGGTCTCGGTGCTGGTGGCCGGCGTGCGCCCGAGGCGCTCGACCAGCGCGACCACCCCGTCCAGCAGCTCGATGTCGGTCGGGACGGCGGGGCCGGCGTAGTCCTCCAGCCCGACGCGGACGTGGCCGCCGCGGCGGATCGCCCGCTCGGCCAGTCCGCACTCCACGACGTCCCCGCCGAGCACGGCCACCGACCACGGCAGGCCCGACGGCTCCAGCAGCTCCAGGTAGGCCTCCAGCGCGGCCGCGGTGGGCGGCAGCCCGAACTGCAGGTCGCCCCCGAAGTACAGCTTGACCATCGCCCCGGCCGGCACCCGGCCGGCGCGGTGCAGGGTGAGCGCGGTGCGCAGGAACCCGGGCTCGAACACCGAGATGCTGGGCGCGGCGCGCAGCTCGGCGCTGCGGGCGAACATGTATTCGATGTCGGCGTAGGAGTTCGCGTACGGCCCGGCCGCCGCGGCGTCCGGGACCGTGCCGGCGCCGGTCAGCCCGACGTTGACCGACCCCGGGTCCACCAGCGTCATGCCGCCCAGGCCGCGCCGGGCCAGCTCCTCGACGTGCCGCCAGCGGTCGCGCACGTCGATGCCGCGGGCGCCGGCGGCCATGGTCGGGTAGAGCAGCGCGTCCGGGTGCCGCCGCAGCACCGGTTCCCAGGCCTGCAGGTAGGGCTCGACCGCGTGCACCCCGTCCGCGGTGAACATCGGCTCGTCGTTGTGGTTGTGCACGATCGCCGCGCCGCGCTCGATCGCCGCCAGCGCGACCTCGGCGATCTCGGCCGGGGTGCGGGGCACGTGCGGGTTGACCGAGCGCGTCGTCGTCCCGTTCACCGCGAGCTCGACGATCACCGGCGCAGCCATCCCGGCAGCATTCCGGGGCGCGGGCGATCCCGCCAGCTCCACCGGCGGTTCCGGTGGACGCGGCGCCACCGCGCTGGTTCGCTCGGCTCCGTGAGCGATACCAGCACCGTGGACGAGATCGCGGAGTGGACCCGGGCCCAGCAGCGGGTGATCGATCTGGTCCGCACGGCAGCGCCGGAGCAGGTGCAGGCCCGGGTGCCGGCCTGCCCGGAGTGGACGGTGCGGGACCTGTTCTCGCACATGGTCGGGCTGGGCACGGACGTCGTCGCCGGCGACGAGCCCGACGATCACAACGAGGCCTGGACGGCCCGCCAGGTACGCGCCCGCCGCGACCACGACGTCGCCGCGCTGATCGCGGAGTGGGAGGGGGTCGCCGAGCCGCTGCGGGAGTGGATGCGGGCCCGCGGCACCCGCCCGCTCGGCGACGTGATCATCCACGAGCAGGACCTGCGGGGCGCCCTGGGCGTGCCCGGCGCCCGGGACACCCCTGGCCTGCACGCCATTCGCGACCGGTTCGCTCCTCGGTTCGCCGCCCGGGTCGCCGACCGGGAGCCGATCGCGCTGCTCGGTGACCGCTGGCGGTGGGCGTCCCGGGGCGAGCCCGACGACGCCCCGGTCGCGCTGCGGGCCGACGACTTCGACCTGTCCCGGGCGCTGCTGTCGCGGCGCTCGGCCGCGCAGCTGCGGGCCTGGACGGTGCACGGTGACGTCGGTCCCTACCTGCCGGGATTCGCGGTGCTGGGCAGCCTTCCGGACGCCGACCTGAACGAGTAGCCGGGCGCCGCGGCCCGGCAGCACCCGGAAAGGGCGACGAGAGCGGCAGTGGACCGCTCAATCTCTCCACGGCACCGCTGAGCGCCGGAGATCGCCACTCGACGCCTCCACGGGTGCGTTCGGCGCACAAGGGAAGCCTTAAGTGAGGGTTGCCTGACCCGCCTGCACCCGGCGCACACTCGGTCCCCGGATCGAGGATCGAGGTGCTCATGCAGGTGCCCGCCCCGTTCGAGTACGAACGCGCCGACAGCGTCGAACACGCGATCGGCCTGCTGGACCGGCTGGGCGGCTCGGCCCGGCTGGTCGCCGGTGGGCACAGCCTGCTGCCGATGATGAAGCTGCGGCTGGCCGACGTCGAGTACCTGATCGACATCAACGACCTGCGCGCGGAGCTGGGCTACATCGCCGTCGAGCCCGGGCAGATCCGGATCGGGGCCATGACCCGGCACCGCGAGCTGCTGGAGTCCGACGAGCTGGCCGCCGCGTTGCCGATCTTCCGCGACGCCGAGCGGGTGATCGCCGACCCGGCGGTGCGCAACCGGGGCACCATCGGCGGCTCGCTCTGCCAGGCCGACCCGTCGGAGGACCTGTCCGCGGTCTGTACGACGGTCGGCGCGAGCTGCGTGATCCGCGGTCGGGACGGCGAGCGCGTGGTCTCGATGGAGGAGTTCCACCGCGGCCCGTACCAGACCGCGGTGGCCGACAACGAGATCCTCACCGAGGTCCGGATCCCGCTGCACCGGGATCCCGGCACCCGCGCGTCGAGCGCCTACATCAAGGTCGAGCGGCGCGCCGGCGACTGGGCCGTCGTGTCCTGCGGCGGCGCCGTGTGGATGGCCGACGGCATGATCACCGACGCGCGCATCGGCCTGGCCGCGGTGGGGCCGAACACCACCGGGCTGCCCGCGGTCTCGGCCGCGCTGCGCGGCAGGGCGCCGTCCGAGGAGCTCTACGCCGAGGCCGGGCGAATCGCCGCGGCCGGCTGCAGCCCCGTGACCGACCAGCGCGGCAGCGCCGACTA
>DATMDS010000030.1:0-11241 GCA_035557575.1 Pseudonocardia sp.
CCGTGAGGCAGCCATGCACACCTACCCGAACAGTTCGGACGCCATTGCGGACCGGCGATCATCCGGCCGACGACGCTCCGTCGTCTACTGGGTGGTGAGCCTGCCCGTGCTGGCCGAGACCGCCCCCGGCATCCAGTGGGACTTCGCCCGCCACCCCATCGTTGTCGCCGCCCTCGACACCATCCAGTTCCCCGACTACATGGCCGACGTCCTGGGCGTCGCCAAGATCCTTGCGCTGATCGCCCTGCTGGCCCCGGGCTTTCCGCGGCTCAAGGAATGGGCCTATGCCGGGCTGGTCTTCGTCTACTTCGGTGCGGCCGCATGCCACGCCGCGGTAGGCGACACCGCGGGAGCCATCCTGACGCCCGCGATCCTGGGCATCCTCGCGCTCGCGTCCTGGGCGCTGCGTCCGGCGCCGCGTCGCGATTCCCGGCCGCTGCCGGAAGCGTTGCTCGGCTCGCTGCGTCGCTACGGCCGCAGGCGCCGTGGCAGCTTGGCCACCACGGCGTCGTAGGAGGCGTCGACCAGCTCGCGCAGCTCATCGTCCGGGATGGTGCCGTCCACGATCACCGCGTTCCAGCCGTGCCGACCGATGTAGGCCATCACGGAGGCGTGGTCCGGGTAGCGCAGGCGCAGCTCGGCGGCCTCGTCGGCGTCGCGACCGCACTTCACGCCGAGCCCGTCGCCACCGAGGAAGGCAAAGATCTTGTCGCCGACCTTCGCGACCGGGTCGTCGTCCCACGGTTCGTCGCGCACGGCTCCCGGCTTGGCCAGGCAGTAGTCGACCAGCTCCTCGTGGGTCACGCCAGCACCTCCGGCCGGGCCCGCCGCACCGCGATCCACAGCAGCACGAACAGCAGCACCGTGAACCAGACGTAGGTGCTGCCGACGAACTGCTGCAGCGGCGTCCAGGACAGCTCGCGTTCGCCGGCCCGGGGCAACCCCTGCTGGTGCGGGGCGATGACGAACACCGCGGCCGTGGCCAGCGTGACCGCCCCCCAGACCGGGGATCGGGCCCGCCACGCGGTGGCCGCGGCGATCAGCAGCGCGGGTGCGATCCAGACCCAGTGGTGCGACCACGATGTCGGCGAGATCAGCAACCCGACGCCGGCGGTCGCCACCATGGCCAGCGGCGCCGGGCCGCGGCGGATCGCCGGGACGGCGAGCACCAGCAGCAGCACGGACAGCAGCAGCCAGCAGAGGCGACCGGCGAGCCCGTCGACGCCGGCCCGTACCAGCACGGCCGCGAAGGTCTGGTTGGTGAAGAACGGCGAGCCGCTGACGCCGGCGGCCGGATTGTGCAGCCAGAACGTCCAGGACGGACCGGGCGCGAACGCGAAGCCGATCACTGTGGCCACCGCGCCGGAGATCACCACCGTGACGGCGGCCCGGTGGTCCCGGCGCAGCAGCAGGTACAGCAGGAACACCGCCGGCGTCAGCTTGATCGCCGCGGCGATACCGATCAGCAGGCCGCGCGGCCAGCGTGGGTTGACCACCAGGCAGTCCAGCGCCACCAGGGCCATGAGCAGCAGGTTGATCTGCCCGAACTCGATCGTCTGCAGCACCGGTTCCAGGGCCAGCGGCGGCCCGGCCGCCCCGCTGGGGGCGCCGAAGTCGATCGGCTTGCCCGGCTCGACGGCCAGCGCCAGGGGCAACGCGATCGAGGCGACCGAGAGCGCGGCGCCCGGTCCACCGGAGGGCCACAGCCGCCGGGCCACCAGGTACAGCGTCACCCCGAGCGACAGCGTGGACAGCCCGAGCAGGCTCACCCAGGCCGCGGTCCACGACATCAGGGCCCACGGCACCATCAGGAGGGCGGCGAACGGCGGGTAGATGAACGGCAGCGCGATGTGTCCCGAGGTCTCCGGCAGCGGGCCGTAGAGATCGCCGCCGGACAGCCAGGCCTGCACGCCCAGCCGGTACACCTCGAGGTCGATGTGCCGCCCGCCGGTGTGCACG
This sequence comes from Pseudonocardia sp., assembly GCA_035557575.1. Lineage (GTDB taxonomy): Bacteria > Actinomycetota > Actinomycetes > Mycobacteriales > Pseudonocardiaceae > Pseudonocardia. The sequence continues at coordinate 1,960 of DATMDS010000030.1, forward strand.
ACGACTCCGGCCAGCACGAGCGCGAGCAGTGGCACCGTCACCAGCAGCACGCGGCGCGGAGCCCGCAGCTGCGTCAGCAGCCACTGCTCGGGGCGTGCGCGAGCGGGAGACGTGCCGGTCACCGCCACGCTCCGCCCTCCGTTCCGTACCGCCGGCCAACACTCACGGTATCCGTTGCCCGCCGGTACGGGACGAGTCGGGTCAGCGGACACCTGCCGCATCCATGCCGCGCAGCTCCTTCTTCAGGTCCGCGATCTCGTCGCGCAGCCGCGCCGCGAGCTCGAACTGCAGGTCCCGGGCCGCGGCCAGCATCTGGTCGGACAGCTGCTGCACCAGGTCGGCGAGCTCGGCGCGGGGCATGTTGGTGGTGTCCCGGCCGGTGACCACCCCGGAGCTGGTGTGGTGGTTCACCCGGCCCGGCTCGCCGGCCGCGCGCTTGCCGCGGGAGGCGTTGCGGCCGGAGCCGCCCACCGGCACCTCGGAGTCCTCCGCCTCGCGGTACACCTGGTCCAGGATGTCAGCGATCTTCTTGCGCAGCGGCTGCGGATCCAGGCCGTGTTCGGTGTTGTAGGCGACCTGCTTGGCCCGGCGCCGGTCGGTCTCGTCGATGGCGTACTGCATCGAGTCGGTGATCTTGTCGGCGTACATGTGCACCTCGCCGGACACGTTCCGCGCGGCCCGACCGATGGTCTGGATCAGCGAGGTGCCCGAACGCAGGAACCCCTCCTTGTCCGCGTCCAGGATCGCCACCAGCGACACCTCCGGCAGGTCCAGGCCCTCGCGCAGCAGGTTGATGCCGACCAGCACGTCGAACTCGCCGAGTCGCAGCTGGCGCAGCAGCTCCACCCGGCGCAGCGTGTCCACCTCGGAGTGCAGGTAACGCACCCGGACACCCAGCTCCAGCAGGTAGTCGGTGAGGTCCTCGGCCATCTTCTTGGTCAGCGTGGTGACCAGCACCCGCTCGTCGCGCTCGGTGCGGGTCCGGATCTCGTGCACCAGGTCGTCGATCTGGCCCTTGGTCGGCTTGACCACCACCTGGGGGTCGACCAGGCCGGTCGGCCGGATCACCTGCTCCACGAACTCGCCGCCGGTGCGGCTGAGCTCGTACGGCCCCGGGGTGGCCGACAGGTAGATCGTCTGCCCGATCCGGTCGGCGAACTCCTCCCAGGTCAGCGGCCGGTTGTCGACCGCGGACGGAAGCCGGAACCCGAAGTCGACCAGGTTGCGCTTGCGGGACATGTCGCCCTCGTACATGCCGCCGATCTGCGGCACCGTCTGGTGCGACTCGTCGATCACCAGCAGGAAGTCGTCCGGGAAGTAGTCGATCAGGGTGGCCGGGGCCGAGCCGGGGCCGCGCCCGTCGATGTGCCGCGAGTAGTTCTCGATGCCGGAGCAGAAACCGACCTGGCGAATCATCTCGAGGTCGTAGTCGGTGCGCAGCCGTAGCCGCTGCGCCTCCAGCAGCTTGCCCTGTCCTTCCAGCTCGGCCAGCCGCTCGGCCAGCTCGGCCTCGATGTCGCGCACCGCACGGGCCATCCGCTCCGGGCCGGCGACGTAGTGCGTGGCCGGGAAGATCCGCAGCTCGTCGACCTGGCGCAGCACGTCGCCGGTCAGCGGGTGCAGGTAGTACAGCGCCTCGATCTCGTCACCGAAGAACTCGATCCGCAGCGCCAGCTCCTCGTAGGCCGGGATGATCTCCACGGTGTCCCCGCGGACCCGGAAGGTGCCCCGGTTGAAGGCCATGTCGTTGCGGGTGTACTGGACGTCGACCAGGGCGCGCAGCAGCGCGTCCCGCTCCACGGAACCGCCGACCGCCAGCTTCACCGACCGGTCCAGGTAGGACTGCGGGGTGCCCAGGCCGTAGATGCAGGACACCGAGGCCACCACCACGACGTCGCGGCGGGAGAGCAGGTTGTGGGTGGCCGAGTGGCGCAGCCGCTCCACGTCCTCGTTGATCGAGGAGTCCTTCTCGATGTACGTGTCGGTCTGCGCGATGTACGCCTCGGGTTGGTAGTAGTCGTAGTACGAGACGAAGTACTCGACCGCGTTGTTGGGCAGCATCTCGCGCAGCTCGTTGGCCAGCTGGGCGGCCAGCGTCTTGTTGGGGGCCATCACCAGGGTGGGCCGCTGCAGCCGCTCGATCAGCCAGGCCGTGGTGGCCGACTTCCCGGTGCCGGTGGCGCCCAGCAGCACCACGTCCTGCTCGCCCCCGCGGAGCCGGCGCTCGAGCTCGTCGATCGCGGCCGGCTGGTCGCCGGCCGGCCGGTACGGGCTGATCACCTCGAACCGCCCTCCGGTGCGGGGGATCTCCCCGACCGGGCGGAACTCGGAGTGCGCCACCGGCATGTCCGGCTGGGCCGCACTCCCTGGAACCTCTGTCGCGAATGCCACGGATCCAGGGTACGAGCACCCCCTGACACTTTCGGGGGGCGGCGCTGCGCGGCATGGCAGCATCGTCGCCGTGCACCCGCCGAAGACCTCCACGTTCGACCTCGCTGCCGGTGTGAACATCGACAGCAAGGGGTGCGCGCGGGTGGTCGACGAGTACCGGCTGACGCCGTTCGGGCTCTACATGAGCCGGGCCATGGTCGATCGGCCGACCGCGCACTGGGTGGAGGCCTGGCTGCTGCCCGAACTCGGCATCTGCGTGACCGACTGGTGGTGGAACCCGGGCCACACCCGTGACCAGGACTTCTACCTCGACATCTGCGAGATCGCCCGGGACGGCGACCGCTGGCTGCTCACCGACCACTACCTGGACATCGTGGTGCGCAACCGGCGCGGCGCCGAGGTGGTGGACCTGGACGAGTTCGTGGCCGCGGTCGGGCTCGGCCTGCTCGACGCGGCCACCGCCGAGGCCGCGCTGGGCCGCAGCTACCGGGCGCTGCAGGGGATCGCCGCACACGGGCACGACCTGGACGCGTGGCTCGGCGGCCTGGGTATCACGCTCGAGTGGAAGCCACGCCCCGGCAGGAGCTGAACGTGCTCAGAAGCCCGGGCTCCCCTGCGCCGCGCCGCCGCCCTCTTCCTCCTCCTCCGTCCGGGTCGGCGTGGGCTCTGTCGGGTCGTCGTCCCTGGTGGTCGGGGTGGTCGTGTCGTCGTCGTCCTCGTCGGATCTGTCCGACGTGGTCGTCGGGGGCGGCGGCTGGGTGGTGACCGGCGGCGGTGGCACCGGCCGCCGGGTCCGGGTGGTGCGCACCCGTTGCTTCGGCGACTCGGGCGGCGGGGCCACCACCGGGGGTGGCGGGGCCACCGTGGTCGTCGACAGCACCGTCGTCGTCGTGGTCGTTGTGGTGGACCCGGGCACCGCGGCCGGGGCCGCCGGTGCGCCCGAGCTCGCCGCGGGCACGACCGGCGTGGCCACGGTGGCGACCGCGGTCATCGCCCCGAGGGCACCCACGCTGGCCACGGCCACGCCGGCTGCGGTGCTGGCCCGGGTGACCATGCCGGCGCGCCGGATCACCGCGTCGGGGGTGGGCATCGTGACCGCCGCGGCCAGGTCGTCGTCCAGGCGGCGGAGCTCATCGGCGACGCGGCGGAACGGCTCACTCATCGCTCTCCCTCGCTGCGCTCAGTCGGCGCTTCGCGCAGGCGCTGCATCGATGATTCACTCGCAAGCTCGCTCATCGGAACTCCTCCCCGGAGTCCATGACGGAGCCCAGGTCGGCGGGGTAGGGGCCGAGCAGCGCCGGCAGGTCGTCGGCCAGGTTCTCGGTGATCAGCCGCCGGCCGCGGGACAGCCGGGCCTGCACGGTGTTCACCGACACCTGCTCGACGGCCGCGATCTCCTCCAGCGAGGTGCCGGCCATGTAGGTCAGCACGAGCGCGCGGCGCTCCGCGCCCGGCAGCCGGCGGAGCGCGGAGAGCAGCGCCGCGGTGTGCGGCTCGCCGACCTCCCGGTCCGGGCGCCGCCGACCGACGCCGAAGCGGCCGAACACGCTGCGCCAGCTCCGGATCGTCGAGCGCACCGCCACTCCGCGGATCCAGGCCGTCGCGTCGGGCGAGGAGCCGAGCGACGTCCACCGCCGCCAGGCCCGGGCGTACGCCTCCTGCACGGCGTCGTGGGCCAGGCCGGCGTCGAGCGTGATCGCGTAGAGCTGGGCGACGAGGCGCCGGTAGTTGTCCTCGAAGTGGGCGCCGAAGTCGATCCGCAGCGGTACCGGCGCGGGCAGCGGGTCGGCCTCCGCCGCCGGGTCGTCGTGCGCCGGACCGTCGTGTGGCGGATCGTCGTCTGGATCCCCGGCGTCGGACCGGCCGGCAGCGCCCAGCGCGAGGTCGGAGTCGGCCGCCGGAGCCGACTCCACCCCGTCCGCGAGAGCGACGTCGGTGTCCCCGGGCGCTGCCGCGGGGTTGCCGTCATCGGAGTCTGCGCGGTGCTGGACCAGAGCGCTCACGACCCCTCTCCCCGATGCTTGTCGCGATCACATCTCACCGCCGCGGGGGTGTCCACGAACGGGGGAACGCCTTGTGCTGTGTATCCTGACACCCTCGCGCAGCGTTACCGAAGTCCACCCCCGTCACCCGACTGACGGACGCCAATCCGAGGAAGCGGCCCAGGCTTCGGCACGGATCAGAGTAACGTCGAACCCAGTCCCCGTCGCCCGCTGAACGGACACGCCGGCCCGGATCTCGGCCGGGTGAGCCCGCCACCAGTCCCGCAACAGCAGCATCCGACGCCATGGCGCGGAGCCGACCGGCTGCACGTGCACCCGGGCCGGCCGCCCCGGATCGGCCGACCCGTGGCGACCGGCGGACACGTCCGGGCAACGTGGGAAACCGGCCTCCCCCAGCGCCTCCTGCACCGCCCGCACGCCGGCCTCGTCGTCCACCCCCAGCTGGAGGTCGAGCACATCCGCGGCGGCCATGCCCGGCACCGCGGTCGGGCCGACGTGGGCCACCGGGTACCGATCACCGGTCGCGGCCGACACGCGGGCGGCGAGCCGGGCACCGGCGGCCTCCCAGCCCGGGTCCGGATCGGTGACGGCCGGGCTGCCGGCGACCGGCTGCCGCAGCCGCAGATTGCGCTCGAACGGCACCAGCCGGTCCCTCCACAGCCGGTCGACCGCCGTGTCCAGCTCCCCCGGCGCCCCTCCGTTGTCCAACCACACGTCGGCCGCGGCCCGCCGGGCGGTGTCGTCGGCCTGGGCCGCCACCCGAGCGCGGGCGTCGGCCTCGGTCATCCCGCGCTGCCGCACCAACCGCCTGACCCGCTCCTCCTCAGCGGCGTGCACCACGACGACCAGCGGAAACCGCGGCGCCATCGCACCCTCGACGAGCAGCGGAACATCCTGCACCAGCACCGCGTCGGGCGCGGCCGCGGCGATCAGCTCGTCCGAGCGGCGCCGAACCCGCGGGTGCACGATACCGTTGAGCCGCTCCCGGGCGGACGCGTCCCCGAACACCAGCGCGGCCAGCGCCGGCCGGTCCAGCGCGCCGTCGGCGTCCACCACCGTGGAACCGAACGCCGCGACGATCTCGGCCAACCCGTCGGTGCCCGGCCCGACCACCTCGCGGGCCAGCACATCCGAGTCGATCAACATCGCACCGTGGCCCACCAGGCGGCGGGCCACGGTGGACTTGCCGGAGCCGATCCCGCCGGTCAGACCCACGCGCAGCACGGCACGAACGCTACGAGGAGCCGGCCACCCGCGCCGGGGTCGGGGTCGCCGCCACCGGTACGGGCTGCGGCGGCACCGGCTGCTCGCCCGCGGGTGGAGCCGTGGGCTCGGCGGTCGGCCGCGGCGGCGGGGCTACCGCCGGCAGCACCCGCAGCGCCAGGTCCACCAGCGCCTCGGCCCGCGGTCGTCCTCCGGGCAGCGGCTGGTCGGGCAGCACCAGGGTGACCGTCGCCGGGCCGTACACGACCGACAGCAACGCCTCGCCCCCGCGCTCGACCAGCACCGCCCCGGCGCTGCCGATCGGCAACTCGCTGTGCACGCCGTCCTCGACGTCGGCGTTGCGTCGCCACTGCTGCATCGCGGCGTCCGGGGTGAGGTAGGAGGCGGCGTTCAGTTCCAGCAACGGGCGGCCGCGCGCCGGCCCCGCGGCCCTGGTCGTGTAGCGGCAGGCCACCCGCTCGGTCCGCCCCACCGAGGGCTCGGCGACGCCGAGCGTGGAGCGCACCGTCACGGTGTCCAGCGGAAGACCGAGCAGCGCGTTCAGATCGGCGACCTTCAGAATCCGCTCGCAGTCGTCGGGGATGGCCCCCTCCGCCGCGGCGGCGTCGGTCGCCAGCTCGGACGTCGCGGTGGCCGAGAACGTCGGCAGCTCGGTCGGATCGGAGGCCGCACCCCCGCAGGAGGTGGCCAGCAACAGCCCGAGCGCGGCCGCGACAGCTCGCACGCCACGGCCGGCCCCCCCACGCATGTTCACCACGTTAGGACGAACACCAGCGCTTCTCACCCGACGCGCCCGGCCACCCACCGAAAGCACCCCAACCGTGACCAGCCGGTCGTCTACCGGCTACCTACCGACTCCTGACACGACGACGCGCACGGCACCTCCCCTGCGGAAATGCCGTGCGCGCGGCCGATCACACCCTGATCAGGCGCCGCCGGAGAGCTTCTCCCGCAGCGCGGCCAGCTGCTCGTCGCTGGCCAGCGAACCGCCCGTCTCGGCCGGGGCCGCGGTTCCCTCGGACGAGTAGTTCGTGGAACCGCCGGCGCCGCCGTCCGCAGCCGCCTCCGCGTCGGCCTCGGCCGACTTCCGGATCTGCGCGATGTGCTGCTCGTAGCGGGCGTGCGCCTCGGCGTACTCCTTCTCCCAGGCCTCGCGCTGAGCCTCGAAGCCCTCCTGCCAGTCACCGGTATCGACGTCGAAGCCCTCGGGGTAGATGTAGTTCCCCGCGTCGTCGTACTCGGCGGCCATGCCGTAGCGGGTCGGGTCGAACTCGGTGTCGACGGTCATGCCCTCGTTGGCCTGCTTCAGCGAGAGCGAGATGCGGCGCCGGTCCAGGTCGATGTCGATGACCTTGACCATGGCGTCGTCGCCGACCTGCACGACCTGCTCGGGGATCTCCACGTGGCGCTCGGCCAGCTCGGAGATGTGCACCAGGCCCTCGATGCCCTCCTCGACCCGCACGAACGCGCCGAACGGCACCAGCTTGGTGACCTTGCCCGGCACAATCTGGCCGATCGCGTGGGTGCGGGCGTACAGCCGCCACGGGTCTTCCTGGGTGGCCTTGAGGCTCAGGCTGACGCGCTCGCGGTCGAGGTCGACGTCGAGCACCTCGACGGTGACCTCCTGGCCGACCTCGACGACCTCGCTCGGGTGGTCGATGTGCTTCCAGGACAGCTCGGAGACGTGCACCAGACCGTCGACGCCGCCGAGGTCGACGAAGGCACCGAAGTTGACCACCGAGGAGACGACGCCCTTGCGGACCTGGCCGCGCGCCAGCTGGTTGAGGAACTCGCTGCGGACCTCGGACTGCGTCTGCTCCAACCAGGCGCGGCGGGACAGCACCACGTTGTTGCGGTTCTTGTCCAGCTCGATGATCTTGGCCTCGATCTTGCGACCGACGTAGGGCTGCAGGTCGCGCACCCGGCGCATCTCGACCAGCGACGCCGGCAGGAAGCCGCGCAGCCCGATGTCCAGGATCAGGCCGCCCTTGACGACCTCGATGACCGTGCCCTCGACGGGCTCGTCCTTCTCCTTGAGCTCCTCGATTGTGCCCCAGGCGCGCTCGTACTGGGCGCGCTTCTTGGACAGGATCAGCCGGCCCTCCTTGTCCTCCTTCTGGAGAACCAGGGCCTCGACGAACTCACCGACCGACACGACCTCGGCGGGATCGACATCGTGCTTGATGGACAGTTCCCGGGACGGGATCACGCCCTCGGTCTTGTAGCCGATGTCGAGCAGGACCTCGTCCCGGTCGACCTTGACGATGGTGCCCTCGACGATGTCTCCATCGTTGAAGTACTTGATCGTCTGGTCGATGGCGGCGAGGAAATCCTCCTCCGACCCGATGTCGTTGACGGCAACCTGCGGGGTAGTGGTCGGGGCGGCGGTGGTGTCGGTGGACATGTAGTGGGGTGCTCCGGTGATGGATGGTTGGTCGAGCTGCTGGTGGTTGTGAAGATCTGTACGTGACGTTGCTGCTGTCACCCTTTGTGTCGGACACCCGGTCCGGGTGCATGGAACGTGTGCGGGCACGGGCGACCGTGCCGCGGATGGTGCAAGGCGGTACGCACGGCATGTCGGCGGTCTGCGAACAGACGGTCCGGCGGAAGTCGGACTGCCGGGCGCGACGTTGACCACAGTGCGCTGACCATGCTACGCGGGGCCGGAACACCAGGGCAATGCGGGTGGCGGGCCCGCGACTGTCACGATTCGGTCGTGGACGACGGGCGGGCACATGATCGGCCCAGTGCTGAGCGGGCCAGCGCCGAGCGGGCACTCGGGACGACGGGCATCGCCCGCCGCGGTGCGGATTCGACCGAGTCGCAACGGGCCAGCCGGAGCTGGTGGGACGCCGACGCCGACGACTACCTGGCCGAGCACGGCCCCGACCTCGGTGACGCGGACTTCGTCTGGGGCCCCGAGGGGCTGCGGGAGGCCGACGCCGGGCTGCTCGGCGACGTGGCCGGCGCCCGGGTGCTGGAGGTCGGCGCCGGCTCGGCGCCGTGTGCCCGCTGGCTGCTGGCGCAGGGGGCCCGGCCGGTGGCGCTCGACCTGTCCGGGGCGATGCTGCGACATGCGGCTGCCCTGGGGGCGCGCACCGGGCTGGTGGTTCCGCTGGTGCAGGCCGGCGCCGAGCGGCTGCCCTTCCGGGCGGCCAGCTTCGACCTGGCCTGCTCGGCGTTCGGCGCGGTGCCGTTCGTGGCCGACCCGGCGCGGGTGATGGCGGAGGTCGCCCGCGTGCTGCGCCCCGGCGGGCGCTGGGTGTTCGCGGTGAACCACCCGATGCGCTGGGTGTTCCCCGACGATCCCGGAGAGGAGGGGCTGACCGTGCGCCAGTCCTACTTCGACCGCACCCCGTACGTCGAGGTGGACGCGACGGGTGCGGCGACCTACGTCGAGCACCACCGGACGGTGGGCGACCGGATCCGCGACGTCGTGGCCGCCGGCCTGGTGCTGGACGACCTGGTCGAGCCGGAGTGGCCGCCGGGTCGGGAGCGGGTGTGGGGGCAGTGGTCACCGCTGCGGGGAGCCCTCTTCCCCGGAACCGCGATCTTCGTCTGCCACCGCCCGGCGGGCTGAGGCCGGACCGTCACAGCAGGGCGTCGAGCCTCGCCATCGCCTCCGCCGCCGGCGCGGCGACCTGCACCCCACGGCCGTGCCGGA
>DATMDS010000031.1:0-22775 GCA_035557575.1 Pseudonocardia sp.
TCGCGGCCGACCGGGGCGCGCTGGCCGGCGTCGATCCCTACTCGGCGGCACGGCTGGCGGGTACACGCGGGGCCTCCGGGCACTCGGCGACCGGGTTGCTCGGCGCCTACCAGGCCCTCACCGCGCAGGTGACGACCCAGACCTACGCCAACGGCTTCTTCGTGGTGGCCATCCTGGGCCTCGCCGGTGCGGTTCTGGCCCTGTTCATGCGCTCCGGCGGGCAGCAGGGCGACGGGCCGCGGGAGGCCGTCGAGATGTGACGGGTCGGTTCCCCGGCCCGGCCTCAGCCGTCGGTCAGCGGCGCGTACTGGTCGGCGGCGGACGCCATGTGCTGCTCGACCACCTCGGTCGCCGCGGCCACGTCACCACGTGCGATCGCCTCCACGATCGGCGCGTGCCGATCCCGCGACATCATCGCCGGCGCGCTCCGCTCCTCGCAGTTCATGATCGTCACCCGGATGCGCCCCTCGAGGTAGCGCCAGGCCTCCACGAGCATGGTGTTGCCCGAGAGCTGGCACAGCAGCAGGTGGAAGCCGAGGTCGGCCTCGAGGTTGGCCGCGAAGTCGCCGTCGGTGTCGGACAGCTGCGAGAGCGCCTCGTCCAACCGGGCGGCCGCCGCCTCACGGCGCGGTGAGGCGATGATCTCGGCCACGGCCAGCCCCTCCAGCGCGGCGCGCACCCGGAACAGCTCGCGGACCTCCCTCGGCGACACCGAGTTCACCCGGAGCATGCCCCGGTTGCCCGCGGTGACCAGGCCCTCCTGCTGGAGGTGGCGCAGCGCCTCGCGGACCGTGCCGCGGCTCACGCCCAGGTGCTTGCCCAGGTCGACCTCGCCGAGGTGGTCGCCGGGCCGGTACTGGCCCGACGTGATCGCGCTCCGTAGCGCGTCCAGCGCGCGTTCCCGCAGCGTGCTGCGGTCGAGGCTGGCCAGCGGCTCCACGCTCACGTCGATCTCCGATCGTCTGCAACCGCCAGTAATGTCAACAGTCGCCTGACTGATGTTAACAGCATAGGAGTGCTGTACGGAGGCCCGGGTGGATGTCGACTGATCAAGCCTCGAACCGCAGCCGCAGGTCCACTCCCCACCCGGCAGTCAGACTGCCCGGCGGAACCGGGCGCCGGCAACGTGCATAACGGAACGGCAACGGGGGTACTGGCCACGCATGTCGCTCCCCGTGACCCCGCCACTGGTGATCGCCGCACTGCTCCTCCCCGCATCCCTGCCCGCGGACCTGTCCGCGCCACCTGCCCCGGCGCAGCCCGCGGTGGCCGTGTCGGTCGCGAGCACTCCCGACGTCGACGCCGCCCCGTGCCCCGCCTACCTCGGCCCCCAGTGCGATTCGGCCGCGCACGAGGACTGGGCGACCGGACAGGGACTGGCCGCCCTCGGTCTGCGTGCCGCCTGACCTCGACCCCCGGCCGCGCCGGGCAGCGCCGCCGCCCGATCACTCGACGGTGTACGAAGCGGCCGTGCGGTGGGCCGCCCGGCCACATCCGCGTCACACTCCGGACGACGGCATCGATCGAACCTCCCCGACTGAGAGCGGTTCGGCGGCAGAGAGGGAGGTGCCCGTGGCCACCGCTGAGCCGCGTCGCCGCGCCCGCGCTGCACGCACGGCGCTCCTCACCGCGGCCGAGCGCCCCCCGCACCGGCACCACGCCCACCCGCCGCCGCACCTCGCGGACGCCGCCGCCCTGCGCGACCTGCTCGACCGCGCGGCCGTGCAGCCGGTGTTCCAACCGATCGTCGACCTGACCACGGGTGGCACCAGGGCCTACGAGGCACTCGCCCGCGGTCCCCGCGGGCACCTCCTGGAGACACCGGAAGCGTTGTTCGGCGCGGCCCGCGCCTCCGGGTTGCTGCCCGCCCTGGATGCGAACTGCGTCGCGGCCGCGCTGGAATCGGCCCGGGCCGGCGGGCTGAGGTGGCCCTGGACCCTGTTCATCAACATCGAGCCCGACTCGCACAGCATCGACGTCCTGCCCGCGCTGGCCGGTGCGGCGAGCGCCCCGATCGTGGTGGAGCTGACCGAACGGGCGCTGGCCGACGATCCCGCCGAGGTGCTGGCCACGGTGGCGCTGATCCGCCGGCTCGGCTGGGGGGTCGCCCTGGACGACGTCGGCGTCAATCCCGATTCGCTGGCCCTGCTGCCGTTGATCGCACCGGACGTGATCAAGCTCGACGCCAGCATGGTGCAGCTGCGGCCCAGCGCACACACCGCCCACGTCTTCTCCGCGGTGGCCGCCGAGGTGGAGCGCTCCGGATGCCTGGTCGTCGCCGAGGGCATCGAGACGCCCGCGCACCTGCACGCCGCCCGGGCCCTGGGCGCCCACCTCGGCCAGGGCTGGCTGTTCGGCCGGCCCGGCCGGCTGCCGGCGGAGTCCGCCGATCCGGCGATCGATCCGCTCCCGCTGTGCCGAGCGGGTCGGGACGGGATCGACTCGACGCCGTTCACCGCCGCCTCCCGGGGCCGCGAGGTGCGCGCCTCGACCAAGCCGCTGCTGCTGGCCATGAGCAAGCACATCGAGCAGCAGGCCGTGGCGATCGGTGAGAGCTGCCTGGTGCTGACCACGTTCCAGACGGCGAGCGCATTCGTTCCCGCGGCCCGCCGCTACGCCGAGCTGGCCACTCACAACGCCTACGTGGCGGTCTTCGGGTCCGGGCTCGAGGCGCATCCGGTACCCGGGGTGCGGGGGGTAGACCTGCTCCCGCACGAACCACTCTCCCGGGAGTGGTCGCTGGTCATCGTCGGGCCGCACTACGCGGCCGTGCTCGCCGCCAAGCTGATCGACGACGACGGCGGCGGCGGGGACACGCACTGGAACTACGTGCTCTCCCACGAGCGCAAGGTCGTCGTCCGCGCCGCCGCCACGCTGATGAACCGGATCACCCGCGACTGTGCGCCGCCGTCGCCATCGGGGACGGAAGCGAGCCACCCGGCCAGGTGACGGCGGTCGGTGCGGCCAGCGTGTCGAATTCCTCGATCACGAGGTCGGTGAAGCCGGGGTTCCCGGTGAGCCCGGCGTGCAGCGGCGTCGAGCGGGACCGGTCGGCGTCCTCCTTCGAGGCGAACAGGTAGACGCCGCCGAAGCGGTTGCGCCGCTCGTCGGCCAGCCAGATCTTGCCCTGCAGGCCCGGCCAGGAGGTGAACGCGCCGGCGATCCCGGCGGCCTGCTCGCGGTACTCGGCGGCGCTGCCAGCGGCCAGCCCGAACGTGACGATGCGGAGGTACATGATCTCTCCTCGGTGCGGTGGTGGGTCGATACCGAGAAGGTGCCCGACGCTCACCGCCGGGGCATCGGACGAACGCTCCATCCCGCCGCGAACCGTAGGGGTCGGCTGCTCCATCCCAGTACGGTGGTCGCCGTGGAGCGAGCAGACGCGCAGGTCAGCGACCGGCTCGAGCACGCGATCGCCCGCGGCATCGTCGGCCGCGGCCGGGAACGGGCCCTGCTGCGGCAGCTGCTGCGGCGCGGCGCCGGCCCGGCGGTCGTCTTCGTCTGCGGCGCCGGCGGGATCGGGAAGTCGATGGCCGTGGCCGGCGCCCTGGCCGCCGTGGAGCACCGGGCGGTCGTCCTGGAGGGCCGCAGCCTCGAACCGACGCCGGCCGGCTTCCTGCGGGCGCTGGCCGTCGAGCTCGAGCTCGACGGCCTGGCGTCACCGGCGGCCGCCGCGGCGGCGCTGGCCGCAGCCGACGTCGGGACCCTCGTCATCGACAGCTTCGAGCGGTTGAACCTGCTGGACGGCTGGCTGCGCAACGAGTTCCTGGTCGCGATGCCGGCCGGGCTGACCACGGTGGTGGTCGGCCGGCGACCGCCCAACCTGGCCTGGCGCACCGCGTCCGGCTGGCGGCAGCTGCTGGCCGAGATCGTCATCGGGCCGCTGGACGACGAGGACGCGCGGCTGCTGGTCGCTCGGCGCGGCCTGGCACCGCCGGTCGCCCGCGTGGTCCTCCGGTTCGGCCAGGGCCATCCGCTCGCGTGCGAGCTGGCCGCCGAGGCGTTCGCCCGGCACCCCGATCTCGACCTGCCGGACGGGCCACCGGCCGAGGTCGTCGAGGAGCTGTTCGAGGTGCTGCTGGACGATCTCGACCCGCTGGAACGCCGGGCGGTCGAGAGCGCCGCGGTGCTGCGCCGGGTGACCCAGCCGCTGCTCGCCGCGGTGCTCGGCGAGGGCGACGACCCGGCCGGCACCGGCCCGGACCTGCAGCGGGCCTGGCGGGCGCTGCGCACCCTGCCGTTCACCGTGACGACCCGCAGCGGCCTGGAGTTCCAGCCGATCGCGCGGCAGGCCATCGGCGGCGCGGCGGAGATCCGCGACCCGGTGCGGGTGCGCCGGTTGCGCCGGCGGGCGGCCGAGGCGGCGCTGCGCGACCTGGACCGGGCACCGGACTGGGAGGCCACCGCCGACCTGCTCTACCTGGTCCAGAACCCGATCATCCGCAACGCCTACGTGCCGCCCGGCGACCAGCAGCATCCGGTGGAGGCCGCCGCAGGCGACGACCGGCCCGCCGTGCTGGCCATCGCCGAGCGCTACGACGGCTCGGTCGGCGCCGCCATCACCGAGGCCTGGTGGGGAGCGCACCGGGCCGGTTTCGTGGTCGGCCGCGGCCGGCAGGGCGAAGTGCAGGCGTTCAGCGTGCTGGTCGCCCTGACCGAGGTCGACACCACGCTCGCCGGGCTCGATCCGGTGCTGGCGGCGATGCTGGCCGACGCCCGGCGCCGCCCACTCCCGCCGGGCGGCGACGCACTGCTGCACCGGCGGGCTCTGGGCGCCCGGCGCGGCGAGAACCTCTCCCCCGAGCTCGGCGCGATGGTCGTGGACATGAAGCGCCGCTACCTGGAGATGCGCCCGGCCCTCGCCCGCGTGTACGCGGTCGTCACCGGCTGGCCGCAGAAGGCGCCGGTGCTGCGGCCGCTGGGCTTCGAGCGGGTCGGCCCGGAGATCGGCATCAACGGCCGGGCGTACCAGCCGTGCGCGCTCGACTTCGGCCCGGGCAGCGTCGACGGCTGGCTGCAGCGGCACGTGCTGGCCGAGTCCGCCCCGGCCACCCGGCCGCCGGACCCGCCGCATCCTCGCTCGACCGCCCGCCCCCCGGTGTTCGCCCTGCTCAGCGCCCGCGAGCGGGAGGTGCTGACGGTGCTGGCCGAGGGCGTCACCAACCACGAGCTGGCCGAGCGGCTGTTCATCAGCGAGCGCACCGCGAACCGGCACCTCAGCAACATCTTCACCAAGCTCGGCGTGCGCACCCGCACCGCCGCGGCCCGCATCGCCATCGAGGCCGGTCTCACCGGGTAGACGCACGCTCCATTCCCGGCAATGGAGCGTTCGACCGATGCCCGCTCCGTCCTCGGGTTCCTAGCTTCTCCTCCATGACGAACACCGAGACCCGCATCGACGCGGATGCCGTGGAAGCCTTCGCCGGCCGCGTCCTGTCCGACTTCGCCGGCGCGGCCGGCACCGCCATGACCATCATCGGCGACCGGCTCGGCCTGTACGACGCCCTGACCGGTGCCGGCCCGCTCGAGGCCGGCGAGCTCGCCCGCCGCACCCGCCTGCACCCCCGGCTGGTCACCGAGTGGCTCGCCGCCCAGACGGTCTGCGGCTACGTGCTGCACGACCCGCTCCTCGACACCTACGAGCTGCCGGTCGAGCACGCGATGGCGCTGTCCGTGGTGGCCTCGCCGGCGTACGTGATCGGCGCCGCCGAGGTGATCGCCGGCCAGTACGCCACGCTCGGGGACCTGCAGTCGGCGTTCCGCGGCAACGGCGGCATCGACTACGGCTGCTTCCCGGACACGGTCATGCACGGCATCGAACGCTTCTTCAGCACCGCGTACACCCACCAGCTCGCGCAGACCTGGTTCCCGGCAGTCGACGGGCTGGTCGAGCGGCTCGACGACGGGGCGCGGGTGGCCGACGTGGGCTGCGGGCACGGCGCCGCGACCCTGCTGATGGCCCGGACCTGGCCGCGTTCGACGTTCACGGGCTTCGACCTCGACGAACCGTCGATCACGGTGGCCCGGGCGCGTGCCGCGGACGCCGGCGCCCCGGCCAACATCGGGTTCCGGGTCGCCGACGCCGCCGGGATCGCGCCCGGCCCGTTCGACGTCGTGGTGTTCTTCGACGCGCTGCACGATCTGGGTGATCCGGTGGCCGCACTGCGCCGGGCGCACGAGCTGCTGACCCCGGGCGGCATCCTGGTGGCGGTCGAGCCCTGGTCGACCGACCGGCTCGAGGACGGCATCGACAACCCGATCGCGCGCATCGACTACGCCGTGTCCACCTCGATGTGCACGCCGACCTCCCTCGCGCAGCCCGGCGGGTACGGGCTCGGCACCTGCGGCGGCCCGGCCCGACGGCTGCGGCTGCTGTCCGAGGCCGGGTTCGTCGAGTCCCGGCTGGCCGCCGACACCGGGCACAACCTGGTGCTCACGGCCCGGGCCGGCGCGCCGGCCTACGTCGGGGTCGGCGGATCAGCCGGGATCACCGGTCCGGCTGCGTGCTCGCGACGGCCTCCGCCGGCAACCGGGTGAACACCGCGGAGTCGTAGTAGGTCCGCAGGCCGGTGACCTCGTCCTCGCCGAGCTCGAGGATCGTGACGCCGCGGCAGTCGACCGGCCGACCGTCGGGAAGGTGCGCGTCGCTGGTCCACTCCAGCACGCAGGCGTCGGTGCCGTCCACGACGTGCGTGAAGGTGGTCGCCACATCGCGGAACTGGTCGCGGTACTCCCGCCAGAACTGCTCGACGTCGGTGCGCGGACCGCGGGCGTCGAGCCGCTCGACGGTTGCGCCGTCGGCGAACAGAGCGGCGAGCGCGGCGGCGTCGCCGTCCTGCTCGAAGGTCTGGAGCGTCTCAGCGAAGGTACGGGCGCGGGTGTCGTTGATGGCGATGTCGTCCATCTCGGTCGGATACCCGGTCAAAACCGCTTCACGCCCGGGGCGGTTCCCGGCCACGACGCGCGACGCCGAAACGGAAACCGCGCGGCGGCGATGCTCGTTGGGGAGACGAACGGCGAGCAACGAGCACGTGCGGGCACAGTGGGGGTGAGGCGGTTGCTCCCGGATGCGGTCGGAGGAGATCATCAAGAGCACACGGCAGTTCCCGATCTGGATCTACGCCCTGATCGGCGTGGTCGTGCTGGCCGCCGTCGTGGTGGTCGCGGCGGTCGGCACCGGCGGGGTCGACCCGGTGCCCGGGACCCCGAGCGCTGGCCCCGCACCGGCGGCACCGCCGGCACCGGCCCCGACGGCGGCGCTGTTCGTGAACCCCCAGACCGGCGCCGACACCAATGACGGCTCCGAGGGCGCCCCGCTGCGCACCATCCAGGCGGCGCTGGAGGCCGCGGCACCCGGCACCCAGATCACGCTCGCCCCCGGCGCCTACCACGAGGTCCTGCAGACCACGCACGACGGCGCCCCCGAGGCGCCGATCACGATCAAGGGCCCGGAGACGGGCACCGACCGGGCCGGCCGGTACCAGGCCACCCTCTACGGCACCGGCCGCGTCATCAGCGTCGACCACAGCTACTACCGGTTCGAGGGGTTCACGATCGACGGGCAGGAGCAGCTGGCCAGCGTGCCGTTCCCGACCGACCTGGGCGCCGTCGACGCGTTCAAGGACAGCGTGCAGGCCCAGGTGGCCGACAGCCGGCTGATCTACATCGGCGCCGGGGAGACCACCCGCGACCTGACCGGCATCACCATCACCAACATGTTCCTGCACGGCGCGGGCGGCGAGTGCATCCGGATGCGCAACAACGCCCACGACAACACCGTCACCGACTCGGTGATCCAGTACTGCGGCATGTTCGCCAAGGGCGATGACGACGACGACCGCACCGCGTACCACAACGGGGAGGGCGTCTACATCGGCACCAGCCCGAACTCCGACGAGCAGCCGATGGCCGAGAGCGACGCCAGCTCGAACAACATCGTCGCGCGCAACCTGATCCGCACCTTCGGGTCCGAGTGCTTCAACGTCAAGGAGAACGCCCACGGCAACGTGTTCGAGGACAACACGTGCTCCGACAACACCGAGTCGGTCGAGGACAGCGGCAGCAACATCGAGCTGCGCGGCCACGACAACGTCGTGCGCAACAACTCGATCTCCAACAGCGCCGGCTTCAGCATCAAGATCGCCAGCGAGGACCAGTACGACAAGGGTGGCAACGCGATCGAGAACAATCGCCTGCTCAGCGCCGTGATCGCCCTGGAGCTGGACTCGGATCTCCCACAGGGCCGGATGTGCGGCAACACCGTCCAGGCCCAGGCACTGGTGGCCGAGGACGAGCCGCAGCTGGACATCGCCTCGCCCTGCTGAGCTGACCGCCGTCAGCGCCGTGGGGTGACGGTGGCGCCCAGCCGGGCCCAGCGGAACGCGGCTGCGGACCACCCCGAGCGGCTCGTCAGGACCGCGATCGAGGAGGTCTTCAGCGTGCACCCCACCCCACTCAGGTGGGCGACCACGTCCTCCAGGCCCGGGTTGTGCCCGAGCAGCAGCGCGGTGCCGGCGCGCGGGGGCAGCTCCCGGACCACGGCGACCAGCTGGCGCTGCGAGGCGGCGTAGAGCCGTTCGTCGATGCGGACCTCGGGGGCATCGTCGAGCTGCCCGGCCACGAGCTTCCAGGTCCGCCGGGCCCGCTTGGCCGACGAGCACACCACCACGTCGATCTCACCGACGTGCTCGGCCAGCCACCGGCCGGCGAGCACCGCCTCCCGACGGCCGCGGTCGGCGAGCGGTCGGTCGTGGTCGGCCACCCCGTCCGGCCACGCGGATTTGGCGTGCCGCAGCACGATCAGCCGGCGTTGCATCATTCCAGTCTGGCAGCACGACCGGCAGTGTGGATACCGATCGACGAATGCTGAATCATTGCCCTTCGAATGGCCCGAAGCACGGTGGCGGCGGCCCCGTTTCCGGGGACCGCCGCCACTGAGTCGTTCAGGAGGTCAGGACTTCGGCATGAGCACCTTGTCGATGACGAAAACGGTGGCATTCGAGGTCGGGATGTTGCCGCAGAGCACCTTCGCGGTATTGCCCTGACCGTCGGTCAGCGTGGGCGCGTCGGGCGTGCCGCCGATGGTGATGTCGCCGCCGGCCAGCTCGGTGGTCTTACCCGCCTCCACGAGGCCATCGGCGTCGTAGCGCTTCGGGACCACGTGGTAGGACAGCACGCCGCCCAGGACCGTCTGGTTCTTCAGCAGCGCGTTGAAGGCCTCGGTGCCGACCTGCTGCTTCACCGCGTCGAAGGCGCCGTTGTAGGGCGCGAAGACGGTGATGGCCTGCTGCTGGTTGAGAGTGTCGGCCAGGCCCGGCACCTGCCCGACGGCGGTGACCAGGGTCGTGAGCAGCGGGTTCGTGCTGGCCGCGCTGGCCACCGGCATCGGGCCCATGGCGTCGAGACCGCCGGGGGCGTTGCCCTGCGGGAGCTGCGCGCAGGCCGGGCCGAACACGTCGTCGTTGGTGGTGACGCCGTCGCTCACCGCCGCCGCACTGCTCGGCGCCGCGGCCATGCTGGACGGAGCGGCCGAGGGGGCGGCCATCGGGGCGCTGGACGCCGACTCGGAGCCGCCGCAGGCCGCCAGGGTCACGGTCAGGGCGGCCATGGCGCCGATGGCGGCCATACGCTGAATCTTTCGCACGGGAATGTCCTCCTTGATGATGTCCGGCTCATCCAGACTTCACCGGGATGTTCGGGCGCCGGAGCGGATCGGTTCGCGCTTTCCTGTCATTCTTTCCGGTGACGCATCGACCGCTCAGATCAATACTCAGGCGGCGGTGAAAATGGTGGCCGGCCACCCGGACGCGCCGTCCGGAATGGGATCGGCGCGGGTTTCGGTCTGCACCACTCCGCGGGCGTCGGCGCTCCGGGTCTGCACGGTGTGGCTCCCCGGCCCGACGTCGAAAGTAGTCCGCCACATCCGCCAGGTGTCCCGGTTGACCTCCGTGCCGAGCTCGGCGCGCTGCCAGGGGCCACCGTCCATGCGCACCTCGACGGCGCCGACCCCGGTGTGCTGGGCCCAGGCGATGCCGGCCACGGTGAGCCGGCCGGCCGGCACGGTGGCGAACCCGCGCGGGAAGTCGATCCGGCTCTGGGTCTTGATCGGGGCCCGCTGCGCCCAGCCGCGCTGCAGCCAGTAGCCCTGCTGGGCGTCGAACGTGGTCAGCTCGATATCGGTGATCCACTTGGTGGCGGAGACGTAGCCGTACAGGCCCGGCACCACCATCCGCACCGGGAAGCCGTGCTCGGGCGGCAGTGCCTCCCCGTTCATGCCGATGGCCAGCAGCGCTCCCCGGTCCGGTTCCAGGACCACGTCGGTGGGGGTGCCGGTGCTCCAGCCGTCGACGCTGGTGCTGAAGAGCTGGTCGGCGCCAGGTCGCACGCCCGCCTGCAGCAGCAGGTCGCGCAGCTCGACGCCGAGGAAGTTCGCGGTGGAGACGAGGTCCCCGCCGACCGGGTTGGACACGCAGGTCATCGTGATGGTGCGCTCGACCAGCGGCCGGGCCAGCAGGTCGGCGTAGCTCAGCGTGAGCTCGCGTTGCACGAGTCCGTGCACCCGCAGCCGCCAGTCGGCCGCAGCCAGGCTCGGAACCCGCAGCGCCACGTCGATCCGGTAGAAGTCCGCGTTCGAGGTGAGGAAGCTCGGCGTGCCGGACTCGGGGAACGCCGCCCCGGCCGGAATGGCCGGGGCCCGCTGCGCCGGCCGCGTGCGGGCCAGTTGGTCGTCGACGGACCGGCGGGAGGCGCCGACACCGCCGCCGGCCAGCACGATGCCGCCGGCGCCGGCCGCGAGCGACGCGATCCCGATCCCGACCGAGCCGCCGATCAGCAGCCGCCGCCGGGCCGGTGCCGGCACGGGCCCCGGCTCCCGGGCCGCGCTCGACGCGAGCCGGTGCAACCAGGCGAAGGCGCTGACGCCGGCCAGCGCGGCGACGATCGGAGCGAGCAGATCGCGCGGTGCGAACGCCGGCGCGAACGCGACCGCGAGCAGGCCGGCCGCCCCGAGCACGCCGATGACCAGCAGGCCGGGGCGCGCGGAGCGCCGCGAGGCGGCGCCGGCGGCCGCGGCCGCGACGACCACGGCGACGCCCACCCCGACCTGCAGCAGCAGCTTGTCCAGCACCGGACCCAGCGACTTCCCGAACTCGGTGAGCCACGAGGGCGACAGCCGGATCACCGTGTCCGCCACCGCCACGAACGGCGCCGAGCCCGGCGCCGCGAGCGCGGCCGCGAGTTGCCCGAACGCCAGCGCGGCACCGACGGCCAGCAGCCCGCAGGCCGCCAGCGCGCGGCGGGACGGGAGGCGCGGCGGGCCGGTCACCGGCGGGGAGGGCGTCGTGATGCTCACGTGCCCTTGTTCGCACCTGCCGCCGACCCGGTTCGATCGCGCCGGCTCCTGCATTACGGTGGGCCAGTCCGATACGGGAGACGGAGGCCGCATGCCGGAGGAGTCGACCCACGACCCCAGCGAGATCACCTACGTCGAGTACTTCCACCCCGCCCGCCCGAAGAGCCTGCGCCACCGCGCGCGGGTCAAGAAGCCGGTGCGGCGCCGCTCGGTGGCCCAGGACGGGCAGCCCACCGGCGCCAACCCCGGCTACGTCTCGTGGCTGCTCAGCCAGTCCATGCTGGCCGACGCCAACACGATCGGCCACCAGTTCTCCGGCCAGGGCTCGATGTGGCAGAACCCGTACGCCAACCCGGACCCACGGCACGCGGTGGAGACGGCGTCGGTGTGGTTCACCGCGTACCCGATCTCGCTGATCACCCGGTCCGACGAGTCCTTCCTGGCCGCGCTGGGCGACGAGTCGCTGTGGGAGGCCTTCGCCACGATCGGCATCGAGGCGTTGCACACCGGGCCGGTCAAGCGGGCCGGCGGCATCGCCGGGTGGCGCACCACCCCCAGCGTCGACGGCCACTTCGACCGGATCAGCACCGAGATCGACCCCGAGTTCGGCACCGAGTCCGAGTTCCGCGCGATGTGCGGGATGGCCACCTGGTACGGCGGAACGATCATCGACGACGTGGTGCCCGGGCACACCGGGAAGGGCGCCGACTTCCGGCTCGCCGAGATGAAGTACGCCGACTACCCCGGCATCTACCACATGGTGGAGATCGAGCCGGAGGACTGGAACCTGCTGCCCGACGTGCCGTCCGGCCGGGACTCGGTCAACCTCGACGTGGCGACCGAGGAGCGGCTGGAGAAGGCCGGCTACATCATCGGCCGGCTGCAGCGGGTGATCTTCTTCTCGGAAGGCGTCAAGGAGACGAACTGGAGCGCCACCGCGCCGGTCGTCGGGGCCGACGGCAGCACCCGGCGCTGGGTCTACCTGCACTACTTCAAAGAGGGTCAGCCCACGATCAACTGGCTGGACCCGTCGTTCGCCGGCATGCGCCTGGTGATCGGGGACGTCCTGCACTCCCTCGCCGACCTCGGCTCCGGTGCCCTGCGGCTGGACGCCAACGGGTTCCTCGGCGTCGAGAAGAGCGTCGAGGGCATGCCGGCCTGGTCGGAGGGCCACCCGCTGTCGGAGGCGGCCAACCACTTCATCGCCAGCATGGTCCGCAAGGTCGGCGGGTTCACCTTCCAGGAGCTGAACCTGACCATCGACGACATCAGGGTCACCTCCGAGGCCGGCGCCGACCTGTCCTACGACTTCGTCAACCGCCCCGCGTACCACCACGCCCTGGCCACCGGGGACACCGAGTTCCTCCGGCTCACCCTGCGCACCGCGCTGGAGCTGGGCGTCGACCCGGCCTCGCTGGTGCACGCCCTGCAGAACCACGACGAGCTGACCTACGAGCTGGTGCACTGGACCGGGCGCGACACCCGCTACCCCTACCGCGGCCAGGAGATCACCGGGGCCGAGCTGGCCGACTCGGTCCGCCACGACCTCTGCCGACACCTCACCGGGCCGGGCGCCCCCTACAACCTGGTGTTCACCACCAACGGGATCGCCTGCACCACGGCCACCGTGATCACCGCCGCGCTCGGGATCACCGACCTGACCACGATCGACGAGCAGGACCTGCCCCGGATCCGGCAGGCGCACCTGCTGCTGGCCATGTTCAACGCCCTGCAGCCCGGCGTCTTCGCGCTGTCCGGCTGGGACCTGTGCGGCATGATCACGCTACCGCCGTCCGACGTCAGCGCGCTGCTCGACGAGGGCGACACCCGCTGGATCCACCGGGCCGGGCACGACCTGATGGGCGTCAACCCGAAGGCGCAGCGGTCGGCGGCCGGCATACCCCGCGGGCGCAGCCTCTACGGCTCGCTGCCCGAGCAGCTGGTGGACGAGGCCAGCTTCGCCCGCCAGCTGCAGGCCATCCTGGCCGTCCGCAAGCGGCACGGGGTGGCGGTGAGCCGGCAGGTCGACGTGCCGGACGTGTCGCACCGGGGCATGCTCGTGATGGTCCACCAGCTGGCCGATCCGGCGGAGTTGCAGCTGACGGTGCTGAACTTCGGCGGGGAGACCATCGCCGGCACGGTCCGCTCGGAGTGGCTGCGGCCGGGTGCGACGCTGACCGACAGCTTCAACGGCGAACCGTTCGGCGTGGTCGACGACCTGCAGAGCTTCTCGGTCGAGCTGACCCCGCACGGCGGCATGTCACTGCTGGCCCACGCGGCCGATCCGGTCGAGGAGGCCTGACCACGAACGGCATCCGCCCGCCGTAGGAGTGGAGGGCACCCGGACCCGGTCCAGGGCGTGCCAGGCGTCAGCTGCCGCTCGGGCGTGATCCGCACCGGGCCGCCACTCCCTCGCCCACCGCGCCATCCCGCCGACCATGATCAGCGGGACCTGGTGGTCGTCGGAGCCCCGGTTGACGACCCTGGCGTCCCGCTCGAGATGGGACGGGTCTGCCCGTCACCGGATGTCGGAGGGCGCTACCGGGGCCGGGGTTGATCAAGGCCGGAGCCGCTCATTCCGAGCGCAGCACCGGCTCGGTCAGCTCCAGGTCGTCGGCCAGCGTGCGGTGCGGCGTGATCTCGGCCTTGGCCAGCGCGTCGTGGTAGGCGCGCACGGCATTCTGCGGGCTCAGTTCGCCGCGCAGCACCGGGCGCATCAGGCCGACCAGGTCCAGCTGCGACTCCGCCCGCTGGATCTTGCGTCCGAACAGCGCCACCCGCCCGCCGTGCCGCTGCGCCCGGTGCAGCAGCTCGAAGGTGTCCCGGGTGGTGCCCGCCGACCCGCCGAGGATGCCCACCACGATCGACGGGTCGTGCTCGACCAGCTCGGCCAACGCGTCGCCGCCGTTGTAGGCCATCTTCAGGAACAGCGGACGGTGCGCGCTGGTCACGCCGGCCAGGGTGCGCACGATGTGGTCGTTCACGAACCCCCCGATCTGGTCCGGAGCCAGGTCGACCGGGGCGTTCGGGTTGAAGACCTCCAGGAAGTGCCGGATGCCGACCTCGGCGGCGTCGCGCCGGAACTCCCGGTAGGCCGCCAGGGTGGCCAGGTCGTGGTCCAGGTCGTTGTTGAACGTGACCGAGTAGAGCACCAGGTCGCAGAACGGCCGGATCGCCTCCAGCTCGACGGTGCGGAACGGGCGCGACGGCCGGGTCGGGTAGCTGCCGCCGCGGCTGTTCCAGATGTCGGTGGTGTCGTTGGCGCGCACCGCCAGCGTCACGTCCTCGTCGAGCGAGCCGTCGGCGGCCAGCCGCTCGCCGTTGGAGGCCGAGGTCAGCACGACGTCCAGCACCCCGTGCGCGACCAGGGCGCGGGTCGCGTCCAGGTACTCGTCCCGGGTGCGGTACCGCCCGGGTCCGGCACCGGTCGATCCGGCCACCCGCGGCCCGGGTGCGGTGACGCCGAAGGCCATGTCCGCGTCCTTGGCGTCGGCGATCACGAAGTCGTCCGGGGTGTAGCGGCCGGCGGTGATCGCGCTCAGCTTCCGGTCGAGGCGGCGGGCGGGCGGGTTCGGGGCGGTACGGGACACGGGGCTTCGACCCTCTCTCGGACGTGGTCTTTCACAGGGCAGGTATGGGGCGGTCCGGCAGCGAGCAGCTCCTGGGCGAACGCGGCGGTGGTGACCAGGGTGCCGCCAGCCTGACACATTGTGAGTTGCTCATATGAGCAACGGCTGCGGTTGGACCGGCCGACCCCCGGCAGGATCTGATAGCCCGATGGACGCGCTCTCCGACAAGGTCGTGCTGATCAGCGGTGGAACGTCGGGGGTCGGAGCCGCCGTCGCTCGGGCGGCGGCCGGGGCCGGCGCCGCCGCGGTGGCCGTCACCGGCCGCCGTCGCGAGCAGGGCGAGCGGATCGTCACCGAGCTGCGCGGGCTGGGCGCGGCGGCGGTCTACGTGCCGTGCGACGTGGCCGACCTCGCCCAGGTCCGGGCCGGGGTCGACTCCGTCGTCGCCGAGTACGGCCGCATCGACGCGCTGGTGAACGCGGCCGGGAACGTGGCCCGCGGCACCCTGCTGGACACCACGCCCGAGCTGTTCGACGCGCACATCGCCATCAACCTGCGCGGTCCGTTCTTCCTCATGCAGGCCGTCGTGGCCCACCTGCGGCAGCGCGGGGCTCCCGGGACGATCGTGAACATCGGGTCCATCTCGGCGCTGGGCGGGCAGCCCTACCTCGCCGCCTACGTGGCCGCGAAGGCCGGCCTCGCCGGCCTGACCCGCAACGTCGCGCACGCCCATGCCCCCGACCGGATCCGCGTCAACACCCTCAACATCGGCTGGACCGACACCGAGGGCGAGGACGCCACCCAGCGCAGGTTCCACGGCGCGGGCGACGACTGGCGCGAGCGCGCCGCCGGGCGGCTGCCGCTCGGCCGGCTCGGCTCCCCGGACGAGATTGCCGACATGGTCGTCCTCCTGCTGTCCGAGCGCAGCGGCGTCGTCACCGGTTCGGTGATCGACTGGGACCAGTCCGTCCCCGGCGCCCACGACTGAGGTGCGGATCCGCCCCGGATGCCGGTTCTGTCGGGATCCTTGACCTCAACTCGACTTCAGGTTCCAGCATGGTGTGGACGGACGGACACACCCACCATCGGAGGACTCCTGATGATCACCACGAGCAGTGTCGAGCGGCGCTCGCCGGCGACCGCGATCCCGGTGCTGCGCGATCTCGCGCTGCTGCTGGGCCGGATCGGCCTGGCCGCACTCATGATCGCGCACGCCGTGCTGGAGTACGAGTTCGGCGGCGGCAGCCTGGCCGGCGTCGTCCGGCTCTTCGAGCAAGCCGGCATCCCGCTGGCCCCGCTCACCGGCCCCGGAAACCTGTTGCTGGAGGCGGTCGGCGGGGTCGCGATCCTGCTCGGCCTCGGCGTCCCGGTGATCGGCGTGCTGATGGCGCTGAACATGCTCGGCGCGTGGGTGCTGGTGCACCCGACGCCGCTGTACGCCATGGACCACACCGGCCCCGAGACCGTGATCGCGATTGGCCTGCTGAGCCTGGTCCTGGCGGTCACCGGGTCCGGACGGTTCGGACTGGACCACCTGATCGCCCGCCGGGTCCGCGCGCGCCGGGCCGGCTGATCCGTCAGGTCAGGTCGCTGCGGCTGAGCACGCCGACCAGCCGGCCGCCGTCGAGCACCGGCACCATGCGCAGCCCGCGGTCGGCGACCAGCGCCCTGGCCTGGCCCACGGTCGCGCCGGCGGGCACGGTGATCGGCATGCCCGTCATCACCCGGCCGACCGTGGCCGTGCCCGGCCGGGTGGCGGGCGGGGCGGCCAGGATGTCGGCTTCGCTGACGATGCCGACCACCCGCTGCGCGCCGTCGACGACCGGCAGCGCGGTGTGCCGGTGGCTGAGCATCAGCTCGGCGGCCCGCGCGACCGGGTCCGCGGGCGCGGCCGTGATCACCTGCCGGGTCATCACGTCCCCCACCGGCGTGCCGTCGGCGGGGGTGGGCCCGACCCGCCGCCCGCGGGCCAGCGCGGCCACCCCCTCGCCCGCGGCGCGCTGCAGGGGCCGGCCACCGAACAGCCGCCGCAGCCCGCTGCGCTGCTCGCCCTGCTGGTGGCGGCGCAGCAGGTCGCTGCGGGTGATGACGCCGACCAACCGGCCGCCCTTGACGATCGGCATCACGCGCAGCTCGCCGTGGCTGCGCAGCCGCTGCGCCACGACCGCGACATTGGCCGTCTCCGCCATCGACACCACGTCGGGATTCATGATCACCTCGACGGGTGCCTGCTCGTCGGCCGGCACCCCCTCGGCGGCGTGCACCTCCCG
Source organism: Pseudonocardia sp. (assembly GCA_035557575.1). Lineage (GTDB taxonomy): Bacteria > Actinomycetota > Actinomycetes > Mycobacteriales > Pseudonocardiaceae > Pseudonocardia. The sequence goes on from DATMDS010000031.1 coordinate 17,190, forward strand.
GTACCGCAGCACGTCGAGCAGGCTCACCATGCCGACCAACCGGGACGACTCGGTGACCACCGGCAACGCGCTGAAGCCGAACCGGGTCAGCCGCTGGACCATCGTCGCTATCGGGTCGTCGAAGCGCACCGAGACGACGCGGGCGGTCATGAAGTCGCGCACGGCTGCGGCCACCGCGGCACCCTAGCCAACCGCGCGCGGAGCACCCTGGCCGGTGCCATCGCCCTGCTGCGCTCCCGATGCCGGGGCCTGTCGGGCCGTGCGGGGCAGTGGCCGCCGCGGGTCCGACTGGGTCGGGCCGACCGGCTGTGGTAGGGCTTGCGCCATGTCGGACCACATCGCCGCCGCGTGTCAGAAGATGCAGGACGCCGGCGCGCACCCCACCGAGATCGCGGCCATGCGCCGGCGCCTCGAGCAGCTCGACGACCCGCAGGCCGGCCGGCTGCCGGGTGACGTCCTGACGCCGCTGGAGGATCTGCCGCGTCTCGAGGATCTGCCCGAACCCGGCGCGGAGCGGGCCCGGGAGCTGCTCGACGGGCTGGCCGTGGTCAAGCTCAACGGTGGGCTGGGCACCAGCATGGGCCTGTCCGGGCCGAAGTCGCTACTGACGATCAAGCCGGACACCACGTTCCTGGACGTGCTCGCCGCCCAGGTGCTCACGCTGCGCGAGCGCCACGGCGCCCGGCTGCCGTTGCTGCTGATGAACTCGGCGTCGACGCGCGAGCCCTCGCTGCAGGCATTGCACCGCTACGACGGCTTCCGCGAGCAGGAGCTGCCGCTGGACTTCCTGCAGGGGCGCGAGCCCAAGCTGCGCTCCGACGACCTGATGCCGGTGCAGTGGCCGGCGGACCCCGAGCTGGAGTGGTGCCCGCCGGGCCACGGCGACCTGTACACCGCCCTCGCCGCCTCCGGCACCCTCGACGCGCTGCTCGACGCCGGCGTGCGCTGGGCGTTCGTGTCCAACTCGGACAACCTGGGGGCGCTGACCGACATCCGGCTGGCCGCCTGGATCGCCGACGAGCAGGTGCCGTTCGCCATGGAGGCGGTGCGCGGCACCGCGGCCGACCGCAAGGGCGGGCACCTCGCGCGCCGGGACGGGCAGGTGGTGCTGCGGGAGACCGCGCAGGTGCCCGAGGGCGACACCTCGTTCACCGACGTGGAGCGGTGGCGCTACTACAACACCAACAACCTGTGGGTGGACCTGCAGGCGCTCAAGGATCTGCAGGCCGCGGACCCGGCCGCACCGGCGCTGCCACTTCTCGTGAACCGCAAGACCGTCGACCCCCGGGACTCCTCCAGCACCCCGGTGATCCAGCTGGAGACCGCGATGGGCGCCGCCGTCGGCTCGATCCCGGGCGCGCGGGCGGTGCAGGTGCCGCGCACCCGGTTCGCCCCGGTCAAGACGACCAACGACCTGCTCGTGGTCTGGTCCGACGCGTACGAGCTCACCCCGGACGGCCGGATGACGCCCACCTACTCCGGATCCGGCCCCGTGGTCACCCTGGACGACGACCACTTCAAGCTGGTGCCGGACTTCACCCGGCGCTTCGCCGACGGCGCCCCGTCACTGCGCCGGTGCCGCCGGCTGCAGGTCGACGGGGACGTCACGTTCGGCGCCGACGTCGTGGTCGAGGGCGACGTGCACCTGACCGGGCCCCGCCACGTCGGGGACGGCGAGGTGCTCACCGGCTGATCGCTGCGCCGCGGGCGCCTACACGAGCGGTCGCAGGTCCTTGAGCCATGTCGAGTTCCGCACGGCGCGGGCCAGTTCGACGAGCGCCCGGCCGTGCAGCTCGGCCAGCTCCTGCTGCTTCGCGTGCAACGCGGACGCGTCCTCGGTGAACGCGGCCGAGGGCAGGTACAGCCCGGGCGAGAGCAGCTGGGCGGCGAAGAAGCCGCCCAGGATGCCGCGGATCTTCTCCACGGCGAGGAAGTGGTGGTCGCTGGCGCCGGTCAGCACGGTGGCGCAGGCCGTACCCCGCAGCGGGGCCGACCGCTCCCCCCACATGCCGCGCGGGGTGGCGTCCAGCAGGCCCTTCAGCTCGGCCGTGATGTCGGCCCGGTAGGTCGGCGAGCCGAAGACCGCGGCGTCGGCCGCACCGAGCCGGGCCGCGATCTCGTCGGCGGTGCGCCCCTCGGCCAGCTCGACCACCTCGGTGTCGGCTCCCTCCGTGGCCGCGCCGCGCAGCACCGCGTCCACCGCCACCCGGGTGCGACCGCCCACGTTCGGGGAGCCCACGACCGCTACGACGAGCATCGCGTGTCCGCCCGGTCAGCCGGCTGCGCGCTTGCGGATGTCCGGGGGGAACGCGCCGGCGTCGACGCACCGCTCGGACCAGCCGTCGAGCTGCTCGGCCAGCGCCACGAGCGCGACGCCGAGCGCATCGACCAGCTCGGCCTGCCCGCGGTCGGTGGCCTCCTCGATCCGGTCCCGCACGGCGCGGCCGGCGTCGGTGATGGTGCCGTCGGCGATCAGCCCGTCGGTCTCCAGCTGCGCCACCGCTGCGGCGTGCCGGTCGGGCGGCCAGGCGCGGGTGCCGCTGTACTCCCCCACCGGGTAGCCCAGCCACACCTCCGACAGCACGCCCATCCGCACCGGGTCCAGGCCGGCGGCCACCGACGCCGCGAGGTGCGAGTCGCCCCGGTGCTCGCGTACCAGGTCGGCCGCCCGCCACAGCCGGGCGTACGGATCGGCCGGCCGCGGCTGCGCGCGCAGCGCCGCGAACAGCACCCGCCCGGTGCCGTCCAGCCCCGCGACCGCACGTTCGAGCTGCTCGGCCGCCCGGCGCACGTCCTCCTCCGGGGCGACGGGGCCGAGCACCTCGCGCAGGCTCGCCGCCGTGACCCGGTCCCGGAGGGCGATCAGCTCGTCGAGACCCAGCCGGGCGCGGCCCTCGGCCCACAGCTGCTCGATCAGGCCCGGCTCGAAGACACCGAACGTCGCCGCCACCACGGCACCCGGCACCGGGCCCAGCGGGGCCGCCCGCCCGCACACGTAGCCGGTGAGGAAGTTCAACCCGTGCTCGGCCAGCGCCGCGTTGGTGCGCGCCGACCAGACGGCGTGCATGGCCAGCGGCTCGGCCGCATCCCGCAGCCGGCGGGCCGGCGTGGCCGCCGCCACCACCGCGGGCGTCACGACTCCGGGCGGCGGTGGAGCGCAGAAGACCTCGCGAGCGGTCCGATAGTCCACGAGGTGGACCGTAGTGCGGCGGCGGCGTCTCCGGTACCGGACGCCCGACCCGGCGGGACACGCCGCCGGCGGGCGGTGGGCGCTGGCCTCCACGGCATGCTGGAGGCATGACCGACGCAGCACGGATCGGGATCGGGCTGGCCGCCGTGGGCCGGCCCGCCTACATCAACGCCGGCCGGGCTCACGACATCGGCGCCCGGCGCGGCGTCGAGGATCTGCGGGCGCGCACCGAGGCCGTGCTGGACGCCGCCTACGCGGCCGGCATCCGCTATCTCGACGCGGCGCGCTCCTACGGCCGCGCCGAGCAGTTCCTCGCCGGCTGGCTGAGCACCCATCCCGAGATCGACGACGTCGAGGTCGGCTCGAAATGGGGCTACCGCTACGTCGGTGACTGGCGGCTGGACGTCGCCACCCACGAGATCAAGGACCACTCCGCGGCCGCCTTCGCCGAGCAGTCCGCTCAGACGCTCGCCCTGCTCGGTTCCCGGCTGGCCGTCTACCACGTGCACTCGGCCACGCTGGACAGCGGCGTGCTGGACGACCGGGAGGTGCACCGCGCGCTGGCCACGCTGCGCGAGCGCGGCGTCCGGATCGGCATCTCCACCTCGGGACCGGCGCAGGCCGAAGCCGTGCGCCGGGCGCTGCCCGTCTCCGTCGCCGGCCGGCCGCTGTTCACCAGCTACCAGACCACGTGGAACCTGCTCGAACCGTCCGCCGGGCCGGCGCTGGCCGAGGCCCATGCCGCCGGCGCCCGGGTGATCGTCAAGGAGGCGGTGGCGAACGGGCGGCTGGCCCCCGGCGGGCAGGACGGCGACTCCGCGCGGCGGGTCGCCGCCGTCGCCACCGAGCTCGGACTTCCGGTCGACCGGCTGGCGATCGCCGCCGCGCTGGCGCAACCGTGGGCGTCGGTGGTGCTGTCCGGCGCCGTCGACGCCCAGCAACTGGCCAGCAACGTCGCCGCGGTCGCGGTTACCGTGCCCGCGGACCTCCCGGATCTCGCCGAGCCCGCGGAGCGGTACTGGGCGCAGCGCTCGGCGCGCAGCTGGGGCTAGGCCGTGTCCTAACCGCCGGCCATCGCGCCGACCACCAGGAACGGCTCACTTCCGCGGGTCACCGCGTCCGGGAGCGTGGTGTCCGGCGGCTCGTGTGACAGGTCCTGCTCGCAGGCGAAGAACCGGACGAACGCGCGGCGGCGCCGGGTCCCGTGATCACGGATGGCCCCGCGCAACACCGGATACCGCTCCTCCAGCGCGTCCAGCACCGCACCGACCGTGGACGGTTCGGCCACGTCCAGCGTGACCTCGCCGTCCACCTGGGCGAGGCGGCGCAGGTGCGTCGGCAGCTTGACCCGGATCCTGCTCATGGCAGCGTCTGCACCTGCACCGACAGCACCGCGGGCAGGTCGCGCACGATCGGGGCCCAGCTGTCGCCGGCGTCCGCCGAGGCGTACACCTGGCCACCGGTGGTTCCGAAGTAGACCCCGCACTCGTCCAGCCCGTCGACGCTCATCGCGTCCCGCAGCACGTTGACGTAGCAGTGCTGCTGCGGAAGGCCCTGGGTCAACGGCTCCCACTCGTGCCCGCCGGTGCGGCTGCGGAACACCCGCAGCTTGCCCTCGTACGGGAAGTGCTCCAGGTCGCTGGTGATCGGCAGCACGTAGACGGTCTCCGGCTCGTGGGCGTGCACGTCGACCACGAAGCCGAAGTCGGTCGGCAGGTCGCCGCCGATGTCGTACCAGTTCTGGCCGCCGTCGTCGCTGCGCATCACGTCCCAGTGCTTCTGCATGAACACCGTCTCCGGCTGCGCCGGATGCAGCGCCAGCTTGTGCACGCAGTGCCCGACCTCGGCGTCCGGGTCCGGGATGCCCTCGCTGACCAGGCCGCGGTTCGTGGGGCGCCATGTCTTCCCGCCGTCGTCGGTGCGGAACACCCCGGCCGCGGAGATCGCGACGAGCATCCGGTCGCTGTCGCGCGGGTCGGGCAGGATCGTGTGCAGGCACATGCCGCCGGCGCCGGGCTGCCAGTGCGGGCCGGATCCGTGCTCGCGCAGCCCGGGCAGCTCCGACCAGCTCTGGCCGCCGTCCACCGAGCGGAACAGCGCGGCGTCCTCCACCCCGGCGTACACGGTGTCCGGGTCGTTGGCCGCCGGCTCCAGGTGCCAGACCCGGGCGAACTCCCACGGGTGCGGGGTGCCGTCGTACCACTGGTGGGTGCCGGGGACGGTGGCGTAGCTGAAGTCGTTGCCGACCGCGTTCCAGGTGCGGCCACCGTCGTCCGAGCGCTGGATCTGCTGGCCGAACCAGCCGCCGGACTGCGATGCCCAGATCCGGTCCGGGTCCGCGGGTGACGCGGCCACGTGGTAGATCTCCCAGCCGGGGAAGAACGGGCCCTGCACCT
>DATMDS010000032.1:0-14338 GCA_035557575.1 Pseudonocardia sp.
CTGGCCGCGGGGCCGCTCGCGCTGCTGGCCCAGCTGACGGCACCGCCGCTGGTCATCGATGCGGTGACGCCCTCGTCACCGGACCCGTACGACATCCGGGACGAGAAGCTGGCCGGCCCCGATCCGGCACCGCTGGGCGCCCCGCTCGGCCACGAGGCCCCGGGCGTCGGCGCGAAACCCGACAGTGCGCGACCCGCGATCGCTGTCGCCGCGACCTCGCCTGTCCCTCCCGCGGCCGCGATCGGCGCCGGCGCGGGAGCCGTGGCCCTGCTGCTCGCCGGCTGGTTGGCGCGTCGACCGGTGCCGGCCGGCTCGCACCCGGCTCGGGGCGGGACACCCGACACGGCGCCCGGCACCGGTTCGAGCGACCCGGCCGACGGCGTCGACCCCCCGGCCAGTGCAGCACGGGCCACCGACGACATCGACACCTCCGCCACCGGCGAACCGGCGTCCGTCCACAGGCCGTTGGCCGCGGTCGCGGCCGCGGCCGGCGCGGTCCCGCTGGCCGCGGTGGCCGCCGCGACCACGCAGCCCGGTGTGTCCGGGCCGGTCCGGTTGCTGCTGGTGGTCGCGGCGGCAGGCGGCGCGGCGGCGCTCGGGATGATCGTGCTGCGGACGCTGGTCCCGGCGCTGGCCGCGGTCGCGGTCGCGGCGGTGCCGATCGGGTTGGGCGCGCTCGCCGTGCGGTACGGGCACGTCGCGCCCACCGCCGCGGCCACCGGTGTCGCCGCGGGCGCGCTGGTCAGCGGCCCGTTGCTGCCCCGAGTAGCACTGTGGATGTCCGGCCTGCCGCGCCCGGTCGTGCCGGCCGACGCCGGCGAGCTGGCCGGCGCCGACGACGATCGCGGCCCACCCCCCGGCGAGCTTCCCGAGCGAGCCGGCCTGGCCCGCCGGCTGCTGGCCGGCCTGATCGGCGGGGCCGCGATTCCCGCCGCGGCGGGGGCACCGGCGGCGCTGGCCGCCGGGGGCTGGTCCGGGCCGGCGTTCGCCGCGGTCACGATCGCGCTGCTCGCGCTGCGGTCGCGCAGCTTCGCCGATGCGGCGCCCTCCCGTGCACTGGCGTCCGCCGCACTGGCCGCCACCGCCGGTTCGGCGTTGGTCCTGGCCGCCACCGACACCGGCTGGGCTCGCGTCGGGGCCCCGATCGGGTTGCTGCTCGGCGCCCTGCTGCTCCTGATCACCCTTGACCGCGGGCCCACTCCTGGCTCGCCGGTCCGACGCCGCCTGGTCGACCTCGGCGAAGGCGTGCTGACCGCCGCCGTGCTCCCGCTGGCGCTCGCCGCGACCGACGCGTACGCCATGATCCGCGCCTGGTGACCGAGCCGCCGGTGGCCTGCCGGGCCTGGGAACCCGCCCCGGTCAACGCGGGCGTGGCCCGAGATCGAGCAGCCGCTCGGCCGCGCCCAGATCCAGCGCCGGCCCGGTCGGCAGCAGTCGCAGCACCGCTTCCGGCGCCGGTGCGGTGGCGGCCACGCCGAGCGCCGCGGCGGTGGCCGCGTCCGCGACCACGTACCCGACGCCGGTCGCCGAGATCAGCCAGACGGGATCCGCCCCGGCGGCCCGGTCGGGACCGGTGGCCCGCACCGCGCCGCCAGCACCGACCGCCACCGCGTCCAGCAGCGGACCGGCCCCGTCGGCCCCGGCCAGCCGTACGGGTCGGGTTCCGACCGGCACCGGCAGCGCGGTGCCGAACCGGATCCCGCCGGACCCGTTCTCCGCCCAGCTCCAGCACAGCGTCGAGGCCTGCAGGGCATCCAGCATGCGGGGTGCGCGGGGCGGCCAGGCCTGCACCGGGAGCTGCTCGCTCAGCGGTGCGGTCGCGACCAGCTCCAGCGGCACCGGTCGGATCGAGCCGGCGGGTGAGAGCGCGCGCTGCATGCGGGCCACCAGCTCCGGCACCTGCTGCACACCCCGCGACAGCACCACGAAGTACTGCGCCGGGCCGCGCACCGGCTGCGCCACCAGCACGTCGCCCACCCGTCCCGGCAGGCCGGCCGGAGCCGGGGTGCCCCGCCCGGACACCGTGGGCGGCACCAATGCCGGGCCCTCCGGCAGCACCGCAAGCAACGCGGGAGACGCGTCCCGCGGCGCCGCCCGCACGAGCCCGTACGCGGCCAGCACCCGGCCGTCGGCGAGATCGACGCGATGCCGACGGCCCGCGGTGACCAGCCAGGTGGCCCCGTCGCGCCCGGCGAGCAGCACGCCGTCGGAGCCGGCCGGCGGACCGGCGGCCACGCCGCCGACCACCGTGCTGGCCACGACCCGCCCGTCCGGGTCGACCTCGTCGCACACGGCCCAGCCGGACGCCGGTCCGGGCCGGCCCGGATCCACGGCCAGCGCCCCGGGGACGGCAGCCGCCGCGGTGCGCGCCGCGGGCTCCAGCACGTCGTCCGGCACCAGCACGGGAGCCGCGGTGCCGGGGTCGGTGTCGGACGCCCCGCCGTTCCGCAGCGCGGCGAGCACCAGCCGGGCCGCGGGCAGGTTCGCCACCGGGACCAGCCGGTCGGGACGGTGCGCGACCACGTACAGCGCGCCGGATCCGGCCCCGACGACCACTGCCTGCGCCCGCCAGTCCGGCCGCGGGACCACCAGCGCGTACACGGCGGCCCCGCACAACCCGAGCATCCCCAGCAGCACCCCGACCAGCGCGGCCCGGCGTTGCGCCCGGAGGTGTTCGTGCAGCGGCACCGGGTCGCCGCGGACCAGAGCCGCCTCCAGTCGGCGCAGCCCGAAGCGGTAGGCGTCCGCCTGGTCACGGGTGGCCGGAGCGCGCACGCCGTGACGCTATCCGGGACACCCCGTCCGCCGTGGCCGTTCCGCGGAACCGGGTCGGGCTACTCGGTGACGGTGATCGCGTCCAGCCGTTGCCGCAGGAACGGCGTCGACACCACCGGCTCCAGGTCGGTCCGCCGCGCCACCGGCGCGGTCAGCGGCCGGACCAGCGCGTCGTGGTCGAGCTCGAAGAAGTAGATCAGCGACATCAGTTCCTCGTGCGGAGCGCCGGGCTGCGGCGGGAGGACCTGGTGCCGGCCGGAACGCCAGCGCATCCCGGTCCAGTGCTCCAGCAGGTCACCGATGTTCACCGTCAGCGCGGCGGGGTCGTAGGGGGCATCCCGCCATCCGAGCCGGTCGCTGTGCACCTGCAGCCCGCCCGCGCCCGGTTCCCGGTCCAGCACGGTCACCGTGCCGAAGTCGGTGTGCGGGCCGATCCGGTACTGCGCCGGCGCCGGCTCCCCCACCTCGGTGAGCGGCGGGTACCGGTTGATGTTGAAGGTGAACGTGGGGTTGGTCGCCAGCCGGGTGAGCGCGTCCGGGGGCTGGCCGAGCAGCTCGGCGCACAGGACCAGCAGCGCGTCGGCGACCTCGCGCACGGCCACCAGGTAACGCCGGACGGCGTCCGCGAGCTCCGGCACCTCGACCGGCCACACGTTGGGGGGGAACCAGACCGCGTCCACCGTCGGGTCGCCGCTGCGGTAGTCCGGACCGACCGCGAAGGACTCCTTGAGGTCGGGTGGGGTCTCGATCCCGGCGGACCCGGCGTTGGCCTCCACCCCGGGCGGCAGCCAGCCGCGGCCGCCGACACCGACCGCGTACCGCTGCTTGACCTGGGCCGGCAGCGCGAAGAACCGGCGCGCGGCCGCCCGCACGTCAGCCGCCAGGACCGGATCCAGCCCGTGCCCGGTGACCAGCAGGAATCCGGCCTCCTGCAGCGCCGCGTCCAGTTCGGGCGTCGCGCAGCGGTTCCCGGCCCGCCAGGCGGCGAGGTCGACGGTGGGGATCATGTGGAGACCCCGATGTCCTCGTTCCACAGCTCCGGACGGGCCGCGGTGAAGTCGGCCATCAACGCGACACAGCGCGCATCGTCCAGCAGCGTGATCCGTACCCCGTGCTCGGCCAACCAGTCGTGCCCGCCGCAGAACGTGCGCGCCTCACCGACCAGCACCGTGCCGATGCCGAACTGGCGGACCAGCCCGGAGCAGTACCAACACGGCGACAGCGTGGTCGCCATGATCGTCGACCGGTAGTCCCGCTGCCGACCGGCGGCCCGGAACGCGGCCGTCTCGGCGTGCATGGAGGGGTCGTCGTCCTGTACCCGGCGGTTGTGCCCGCGGCCGAGCAGAGTGCCGTCGGCGGCGAACAGAGCAGCCCCGATCGGGATCCCGCCCTCGGCGAGCCCGGCCCGGGCCTCGTCCAGGGCGACGTCCAACATCGCGGCGAAGTCGGTCATCCGGACATGCTGCGGCGCAGCAGCACCGCGTACAACCCCGCGGACACCATCATCCCCATCAGGAACGTCACGTCACCCACTCCGGGCAGCAACCGTGACACCAGCCCGGTGAACAGCTCCTGGTTGGAGAACAATCCGACCGACACCACGATCCCGGCCAGCAGCGCGATCAGGCCGGCCGGGTTGGCGTACGAACGGTCGTAGAGCAGCTCGACCGGGATCCGCCGGCGCAGGTACTGGTCGGTGAGCACCACCCCGAGCCACGGCCCGACCCAGTACACCACCACCAGCAGGAACGCCTCGTAGCCCGCGGCGGCGTCGCCGAGCGCCAGCAGCGCGATCACGAAGCCGACGATGCCGAACACGGCGGCCACCACGGCGCGGGCCCGGTGCAGCGGGACCTCGATGCCGAGCGACAGGAAGGCCATCGCACCGGAGTAGACGTTGAGGATGTTCGCGGCCACCGCGCCGAGCGCGATCGAGATCAGGGTCAGCGCGGCCAGCAGCGGCGGCAGCACCCCCACGTAGGCGGTGGTCGGGTTGTCCGAGGTGATCCCGGCCGTTGCCGCGGCGCTGACCGAGGCCGCCCCCACCACCATCAGCACGGTGGTCGACACGAACAGCCCGAGCCCGGCGGCCAGCCCGGTGCGCACCCGGGAGCTGTCGACCGGCAGGTAACGGCTGTAGTCCGCGGCGTAGGGGCTCCAGCCCGCGGTGTAGCCGAACACCGCGCCGAGGGTGAGCAGGAAGCCGCCGACCCCGCCGGTGCCGCCACCGTCGGGCACCGCGGCCGGGGCCGAGCGCAGCAGCACGATCACCGAGCCGATCAGGAACACCACCGCGAGCACCGGGAACACGATCCGCTCGAACGCGTGCACCAGGTTGTGCCCGAAGAAGGCCACCACCACCTGAGCGAGGACCACGACGACCAGCCAGAGCACCGCCGAGAGCCCGGTCAGCGAGGCCAGCGCGAAGGAGGCGCTGACGCTGTTCACCGCGAACCAGCCGAACCCGGAGGTGATCGTCATCAGCGCGGAGGGCACCACGTTGCCGCGGTAGCCGAAGGCCAGCCGGCCGAGCACCATCTGCGGCACCCCGCCCTCCGGACCGCGCGCGGAGAGCACCCCGTGGGCCAGCGCGGCCAGCCCGTTGCCGAGCACCACCGCGGCCACCGCCTGCCAGAACGTCAGCCCGAACGCCGAGACCGCCAGCACCCCGAGGAAGATCGTGGCGAACTCGAGGTTGGGCGACGCCCAGGTCCAGAACAGCTGCCGCGGCCGTCCGTGCCGCTCCGCGTCGGGTACCCGTTCGTTGCCGCCCGGCTCGACGGCGACGATCCGCGCGCCGTACTCGCGATCGCCGGCGAGCCGGTCGTCCGGGGTGGTGCCGGGCTGGAATTCGGCCGTCATCGGAGCACTGTCCCCGGCCGCGGAGCGCCGGACAACGTCCGGCCACGACCGTCACCAGCCCGAAACCGGGCGGTCACGTGGCGACGCACCGCGCGACGCTCGAACCATGGCCGCGTGCCGCCGACCGGCGGCATACTCGTCCTCTCGGCGAGGGGGCCTCATGGACGAGTCGCGACGGCGGGCGGATGAGTGGCTCGATCTAGTGGCGGACCTCCTCGCCGGGCCACCGGCCGCGTGGCCCCACCAGGCGGTACTGCAGCTGCTCGTCGACACCTTCGACGCCGCCGGCGGCTGCCACTACGTCCGGTACGGACACGAGCCACCGGTGCAGCGCCAGTTCCCCGGTGACATGTTCGCCGCCCACCACGACGAGCACGTCGCGCTCTGCCAGGACGAAGCCGCCAACCCGCATCCGGTGCTCCGCTTCTACCTGATCACCGGGTACCGGCAGCCCTGCCAGGTGGCCGACGTTCCGGACCGGATCGCCGACCGGCGGACGATGGACACGTGGTACGGCCTGCACCGGAGCTGGGACTCGGTCGTGCCGCACCAGCTGGCGTTTCCCCTGCGGCTGGACGCGCGGGCGAACCGGTCACTTCTGGTCGGCCGCGAGGAACCCTTCACCCCACAGGACACGGCGTGGGCCGGCCGGTTGCAGCGGCTGCTCGTCGGCCTGGATCGCCACCTGGCCGCGCTGGCCGGCTGGTCGCGGCGGAGCGAGCCGCGGGCCGTGGACGCCGCCCGGTCGGTCTGCCTGACCGCGCGTGAGCTGGTGATCCTCGACCTGCTCGCGCAGGGCCTGACGGCGGCCACGATCGCCCGCCGGCTGGGGGTCGCGGAGCGCACCGTGCAGAAGCACCTGCAACGGTGCTACGCCAAGCTCGACGCCCCCGACCGGCTCACGGCGGTGCTGCGGGCGCAGTCGATCGGGTTGCTTCCCTCGCCGGCCGATGTACGTACTTCCCGACCTGTCATGGGCGACGCGACGAGCATCTAATGGACGCCCGGTCTGCCCTTCCCACCACACCACCTGGGGTCGTCATGCTGGACGTGTCCGACGTCGTCACCCGTCTGAGTGAGGTCAAGTCGAAGTCCGCCGCCGCGCTGCAGGCGGCCGAATCCGATCCCGAGGCCTCCGTGGTGCTGGTGGCCGTCGTGCGGGAGTTCGACACGAAGGCCGACAAGGCGAACCGGCAGGCCGACGGGAACGGCTCGGTGCGCGACGCCGTCATCGAGCTGGAGCAGGCCGCCGACAGCGCGAAGGCGGCTGCCGAGGCCGACCCCGGCCTGAGCGCTGCCGCCCGCGAGGCGGTCCTCGACGCGCACCTGGCCATCTGCATCCTGAAGACCGAGGTCTGACCGGGATCAGTCGACCGCGCGCAGCGGCGCCCGCACCCGGCGGGTGGCCGCGGCCCGCCCGGCCAGCTCGGAGTCGGCCGGGTAGTCCACCGCGACCAGGGTGAGGCCGTGCGCGGGGGCGACCGGCACCTCGCTCGCCCGGACCTCCCGGCGCAGCAGCGCCAGTGGCCAGTCGGGCCCGCGCCGGCCGCGGCCCACGTCGAGCAGCGCCCCGACCAGGCTGCGCACCATCGAGTGGCAGAACGCGTCGGCGGAGAGCTCCGCGACCAGCACCTCGTCCGCGGCCCGGCTCCAGTGGAACCGCAACAGCTCCCGCACGGTCGTGGCGCCCTCGCGGCGCTTGCAGAAGGCAGCGAAGTCGTGCTCGCCGAGCAGCGCGCCGGACGCCGCGACAACGGCATCGAGAGCCACCGGATGCGGCCAGCTCAGGGTGTCCCGGGCGCGCAGCGGCTCCGCCCCGTGCACGGCGGTGGCGATGCGGTAGCGGTAGTGCCGGCGCAGCGCCGAGAACCGGGCGTCGAACGCCGCCGGCACCGGCCCGACCGTGCGCACCCGCACGTCCGGTGGCAGCAGCCGGGCCAGCCGCCGCACCAGCTCCGACGTGTCCAGATCGGCCGCCAGGTCGGCGTGCGCGACCTGGCCGGTGGCGTGCACCCCGGCGTCCGTGCGCCCGGCCACGGTCAGCGCGACCGGCTCCCGCAGCACCGTGGACAGCGCGTCGACGAGCACCCCGCAGACGGTGCGCCGGCCGGGCTGCGCGGCCCAACCGGAGAAGTCGGTGCCGTCGTAGGCGATGTCCAACCGGTACCGGGTCCGGGCCGCAACGGCAGCGAGCCCGCCGTCGGGCCGGACGGCGGGCTCGTTGCGGTCGTGCGGAGGCGTCAGGACTCCTCGGAGGCGTCCTCACGCTGCGAGGCGGGCTTGCTGAACCCGGCGGCCTCGGCGGCCTCCTCGCTGGCGAACCAGACCTCGGGCACGGTGCGGTCGTAGAACGCCGATCCGGGCACGTGGTAGAGCATCGAGTCGGCGTTGCCCTTGATCTCGAAGCCCTCGGGAGCCGCGGCCGGGTCCGCCAGCGGGGCGTGGCTGCCCTCGCCGTAGGGGGCCTCGTCGGTAGACGCGGACTCCTCGATTGCGGACTCCTCGGTGGCGGCGTCGGCGGCGTCATGCGCCGTCTCGGCCGCGTCGAGCGCCTTGTCCTGGGCCTCGCTGCCCTCCGGTGCGGCCGCGGCGGCGTCGAGCGCCTGGTCCGACGCCTCCTCGGCCAGCTCGGCGGCGGCCGGAGCCGACGCCGCGGCGGGCTGCTGGGAGGACCGGACCCGGCGCGCCCGGTCCGCCTCGGAGGTGACGGTCTGCTCCCGGACCAGCTCGATCACCGCCATCGGGGCGTTGTCGCCCTTGCGCGGCAGCGTCTTGGTGATCCGGGTGTAGCCGCCGTTGCGATCGGCGAAGTGCGGGCCGATCTCGGTGACGAGCTGGTGCACCACCGACTTGTCCCGGATCACCCGCATGATCTGGCGCCGGTTGTGCAGGTCGCCCTTCTTCGCCTTGGTGATCAGTTGCTCGGCATAGGGCCGGAGTCTCCTGGCCTTGGCCTCGGTGGTGGTGATCTTCCCGTGCTCGAACAGCGCCGTCGCCAGGTTGGCCAGGATCAGCCGCTGATGCGCGGGTGACCCGCCGAGACGGGGCCCCTTGGTGGGCTGAGGCATGGCTACAGCTGCTCCGTTTCTGCGTAGTCCTGGCCGTCGTCCCCGAACGGCTGATCGGCATCGTAGGTGTCGGTGCCGTACTCGGCGGCCGCGGCCGACGGGTCGAACCCGGGGGGGCTGTCCTTGAGCGCCAGGCCCAGCCCGACGAGCTTCATCTTGACCTCGTCGATGGACTTCGCGCCGAAGTTGCGGATGTCCAGCAGGTCGGCCTCGCTGCGGCCGACCAGCTCACCCACGGTGTGGATGCCCTCGCGCTTGAGGCAGTTGTACGAGCGGACCGTGAGGTCCAGCTCCTCGATCGGCATCGCGAAGGCGGCGATGGTGTCGGCTTCCTGCGGCGACGGGCCGATCTCGATGCCCTCCGCGTCCACGTTCAGCTCGCGGGCCAGGCCGAACAGCTCGACCAGGGTCTTACCGGCCGAGGCCAGCGCGTCCCGCGGGGTGATCGACGGCTTGGTCTCGACGTCGAGCACGAGCTTGTCGAAGTCGGTCCGCTGCTCGACGCGGGTGGCCTCGACCTTGTAGGTCACCTTGAGCACCGGCGAGTAGATCGAGTCGACCGGGATCCGGCCGATCTCGGCGCCGGTGGCCTTGTTCTGCATGGCCGGCACGTACCCGCGGCCGCGCTCGACGACCAGCTCGACCTCGAGCCGACCCTTGTCGTTCAGGGTGGCGATGAGCAGGTCCGGGTTGTGCACCATGACGCCGGCCGGCGGCACGATGTCGCCCGCGGTGACCGGCCCGGGGCCCTGCTTGCGCAGGTACATGGTCACCGGCTCGTCCTCCTCGGAGCTGACCACCAGCTCCTTGAGGTTGAGGATGATGTCGGTGACGTCCTCCTTCACCCCCGGAACGGTGGTGAACTCGTGCAGCACGCCGTCGATGCGGATGCTGGTGACCGCCGCGCCCGGGATCGAGGACAGCAGGGTCCGGCGCAGCGAGTTGCCGAGGGTGTAGCCGAATCCGGGCTCCAGCGGCTCGATGACGAACCGGGAGCGGGTGTCGACGACCGAGTCCTCGGTCAGGGTGGGGCGCTGAGAGATCAGCATGGGTGAGGTGCCTCCTTCAGGCTCCGCGGCAACCGCTATTTGATGCCGCGACAGTGCGCCCGGCGCCCCACCCTGCGGGGCGCCGGGAGTCCAGCCCTACTTCGAGTAGAGCTCGACGATCAGCTGCTCGGTGACCTGCGTGTCGATCTGCGCACGTTCCGGCAGCTGGTGGATCAGGATGCGCATGGTCGAGGGCACGACCTGCATCCAGGCCGGGACCGGCCGGTCGCCCATCAGCTCCTTGGCGATGATGAACGGGTCCGTGGGCACCGACTTCGGCTTGACGTCGATGATGTCGTAACGCGCGACGCGGTAGCTGGGGATGTTCACCTTCTGGCCGTTGACCAGGAAGTGCCCGTGGCTGACCAGCTGCCGGGCCATCCGCCGGGTGCGGGCCAGGCCGGCCCGGTACACGACGTTGTCCAGCCGGGTCTCGAGGATCTGCAGCAGGTTGTCGCCGGTCTTGCCCTCGCGACGGTTCGCCTCCTCGTAGTACCGGCGGAACTGCTTCTCCAGCACGCCGTACGCGAAGCGGGCCTTCTGCTTCTCCTGCATCTGCAGCAGGTACTCGGTCTCCTTGATCCGGATCCGGCCGTGCTGGCCGGGCGGGTAGGGACGACGCTCGAACGCCTGGTCGCCGCCGACGAGGTCGACCTTGAGCCGGCGGGACTTGCGGGTCATGGGTCCGGTGTAACGAGCCATCTGAAGCTTCTCCTCCCCTAGACCCGGCGCCGCTTGGGCGGACGGCAGCCGTTGTGCGGCTGCGGTGTGACGTCGGAGATCGTGCCGACCTCGAGGCCGGCGGCCTGCAGGGAGCGGATCGCGGTCTCCCGGCCGGAACCGGGGCCCTTGACGAACACGTCGACCTTCTTCATGCCGTGCTCGGCGGCCTTGCGGGCGCAGCTCTCCGCGGCCATCTGGGCGGCGAACGGGGTGGACTTGCGCGAGCCCTTGAACCCGACGTGCCCTGCCGAGGCCCAGGCGATCACCGCGCCGTTCGGATCGGTGATCGACACGATGGTGTTGTTGAAGGTGCTCTTGATGTGCGCGTGTCCGTGCGCGACGTTCTTCTTCTCCTTGCGGCGGACCTTCTTCGGGCCGGCCTGGGAGCGGGTGCGGGGCGGCATTACTTCTTACCTGCCTTCTTCTTGCCGGCGACCGTCTTCTTCGGTCCCTTGCGGCCGCGGGCGTTGGTCTTCGTGCGCTGTCCGCGCACCGGCAACCCACGGCGGTGCCGGATCCCCTGGTAGCAGCCGATCTCGATCTTGCGCCGGATGTCCGCCTGGACCTCCCGGCGCAGGTCGCCCTCGACGCGGAAGTGCTCCTCGATGTACTCGCGGATCTTGGCCAGGTCCTCGTCGGTCAGGTCCTTGGTGCGCAGGTCCCGATCGACCCCGGTCTCGGCCAGGATCTGCCGGGAACGGGTGCGGCCGATCCCGAAGATATAGGTGAGCGCGATCTCCATCCGCTTGTCGCGGGGAAGGTCGACGCCGACGACGCGTGCCATGCGGTACGTGTTCTCCTCTGCTTCACATCCAGGTCTGCCCGACGACCGTCCCGGTGCTGGTTGCTCCGGGCCCCGGCCTGGTTCCGGGGGTGACCCGCGCCCGTCTGGCGCGGGAGGTTCGTCGGGTTCCTCTGTGGTGCTGTGGGCGTAGAAGTTCTGCTGGTGACGGCGGGATCAGCCCTGGCGCTGCTTGTGGCGCAGGTTCTCGCAGATCACCATGACCCGGCCGTTGCGCCGGATCACCTTGCACTTGTCGCAGATCTTCTTGACGCTCGGCTGGACCTTCACGTCAGTGGCTCATCTCTTACTCGGTCGGCAGTCACTTGTAGCGGTAGACGATGCGGCCGCGGGTCAGGTCGTACGGCGACAGCTCCACGACGACCCGGTCCTCGGGAAGGATCCGAATGTAGTGCTGGCGCATCTTGCCGCTGATGTGGGCGAGGACCCGGTGTCCGTTCTCCAGCTCCACGCGGAACATCGCGTTCGGCAGGGGTTCGACGACCCGGCCCTCTACCTCGATCGCCCCGTCCTTCTTGGCCATGTCCTCCGCGATCCGTGACGGTTGTGCATACTCGTGTTCTGACTGGGTCGTGCTGGTCTGGCATCGTGCTGATTGACTCAGGGCACGCCGCGACTCCGGGACCGTGAGGTGCGGGAGGCACGACGGAACCGGCGCCCTGGGGCGCTCCTGCGACCAGTGTACGTCGCGGCACCGACACGCCGTCCGACGGGGCCGTCACCAGGCCGGGTCGCCGCGCTTGGTGCCGCGGTGGCCGCCGGTAATTCGCCGGAAACTGTCGGACCGTCCCGCTAGCGTCGCGCTCGTCCTGAAGTCCGGTTCCTGTGTGGTGGAGCGGTGATGTCCGAGCAGACCCCGAGCGGCGTCGACGCCGAGCACGTCGGGAGCGGCCGCCGGCTACCGCGTGCGATCCGTCCCTTCCGGCACCACGACTACCGCTTCCTGGCCGCGTCGATGGCGGTGTCGCTGTTCGCCAGCGGCATCTGGATCGTGGCGCTCGTCTGGCAGGTGATCGAGCTCGGCGGCGGGCCGAGCGAGCTCGGCATGGTCGCCACCGCGGCCAGCGTCGGCCTGCTGGTCAGCGTGCTGGTCGGAGGCGTGGCCGCTGACCGGCTGCCGCGGCGGGCGCTGCTTGTCGTGGTCGAGTCGGTGCGCGTCGCCACCGCGCTGGTGGTCGGGCTGCTCGCCAGCACCGGGCTGCTGCAGCTGTGGCAGCTGGTGGTGATCGCCTTCGTGATCGGGTCGGCCGAGGCGTTCTTCTTCCCGGCCTACACGGCCATGCTGCCCACGCTGCTGCCGTCCGACGAACTGCTGGCGGCCAACGGCGTGGAGGGCGTGCTGCGTCCGGTCGCGCAGCAGGCGGTCGGTCCGGCGGTGGCCGGGGTGGTGGTCGGGGTGTACGCCCCGAGCGCCGCGCTGCTGCTGGCCGGCGGGCTCTACGGGATCGCGTTGCTGGCCCTGCTGGCCATGCGCTCCCACCCGACCCCGGCGGCAACAGAGGGCAGCTCGGTGCTGAACGACCTCGGCGAGGGCTTCCGCTACCTGTTCCGCACCGGTTGGCTGTTCGCCACGCTGGCGTTCGCCAGCCTGTACGTGCTGGTGCTGATCGGCCCGATCGAGGTGCTGCTGCCGTTCGCGGTGCGGGACCAGACCGGTGCCGGAGTGGGTGGCTACGCGCTCGTGCTCGGCACGTTCGGCGTCGGCGGCGCGATCGGCTCGCTGGTCACCTCGTCGCTGCGGATGCCCCGGCGCTACCTGACGGCAATGATCCTGCTCTGGGGGGCCGGCGCGATCCCGCTGGCGCTGATCGGGGTCACCGACCAGCTGTGGGTGATGGCCGCGGCCTCCTTCGTGGTCGGCTTCACGGGCTCGGCAGCGGTGGTCATCTGGGGCACGCTGCTGCAGCGGCGGGTGCCCGTGCACCTGCTCGGCCGGGTCTCCAGCCTGGACTTCTTCGTCTCGCTGGCCCTGATGCCGGTCTCGATGGCCATCGCCGGCCCGGTCGGCGAGTGGATCGGCGTGCCGATGACCTTCGTGCTGGCCGGCAGCGTGCCGGTGTTCCTCGCGGTGGCCGCCATCATCGGCTGGCGGCTGCCCGCAGACGAGATCGCCCACCCGCTGGAGCCGGGTCCGGACACCGGTGTCGCCACCACGGCCGAGAGCGTCGGCAGCGCTACGCCGAGTCGAGCTCCGGGCGGGCCGTGACCGCTGCAGATGCAGGACGTGCCCGCCGACGCCCGGTCGGCCGGGGCCATCTCGGGCTGCGACGATGCCCGGCATGAGCAGGGCCGAACTGGTGGCGATGCGGTTCAACGAGATGATCAACGCGCGCGACCTCGACGGCCTGGGCGCGCTGATGACCGACGATCACACCTTTGTCGACGCCGCCGGCCAGGCGGTCGTCGGCCGGACCGCGTGCCTGGCCGCCTGGCGGGGGTTCTTCGCCGGCTTCCCCAGCTACCGCAACGAGTTCGAGTCCGTGCGGAGCAGCGGGGAAACCGTGGTCATCACCGGCCGCTCGCACTGCGCGGAGCTCACCGAGCTGGCCGGCCCTGCCCTGTGGACCGCCGAGACCGAGGGCGACCTGGTCCGGGTGTGGCAGGTGTACGAGGACACCCGGGCTGCCCGCCACCGACTCGGCATCGGCGCTACAGCGCCTTGAGCTCCTCGCTCACCTCCGACACCGACTTCTTGGCGTCACCGAAGAGCATCGAGGTGTTCTCGGCGTAGAACAGCGGGTTGTCGATGCCGGCGAAACCGCTGGACATCGAGCGCTTGAGCACGATCACCGAGCGGGACTGGTCGACGTTGAGAATGGGCATGCCGTGGATCGGCGAGGAGGGGTCGGTACGGGCCGCCGGATTGGTGACGTCGTTCGCCCCGATGACCAGCGTGACGTCGGTCCGGGAGAACTCGTCGTTGATCTCGTCCATCTCCTTGAGCGCGTCGTAGGCCACGTCCGCCTCGGCGAGCAGCACGTTCATGTGCCCGGGCATCCGGCCGGCCACCGGGTGGATGGCGTACTTGACCTCGACGCCCTTGTCCTCCAGCAACCTGG
>DATMDS010000033.1:0-18382 GCA_035557575.1 Pseudonocardia sp.
CCGCACCGGCGACGCCCGCCCTGCGATGTGGGGCCGGCTGTGGCGGATCGACGCGCTCGTGGAGGACGGGCGCCTCACCGACGCCGCCGACGAGCTGGGCCCCCTGACGGCGGCGGTCGAGCGCGTCGGGGGCCCGGTGAGCGCGTGGCACCGCGACCGGGCGCACGGGTGCGTCGCCCAGGCCCGGGGTCGCTTCGCCGAAGCGCGGGAGGCCGCCAGCCGCGCGTACGAGCGGATGCGACTGATCGAGCCGTCGCCCGCTACCGGCGCGCTGCTCGGGGCGCAGTGGGCCCTGGCCCGCCACGTCGGGACGTCCGAGGAGGGCCTGCGCCTGGCCCGGACGTGGGTCGAGCCGCCGCCCCGCTTCCGCACCATGGGCCGGATCTCGCGCGCCTTCCTGCTGTTGCGCGCGGGTCACCCGGACGAGGCCGAGGTGCAGCTGCGGCAGGCCGGGCCGCCCGAGGCGTGGTCGTGGCCGGTGTTCTTCACCGCGCCCGGCTCCGTGCTGGCCGCGCTCGTCGCGATCGACCTCGGCCGGGCCGACGAGCTGCGCGCCGCGTTGGCCGCGCTGGAGGCGTTCCGCGGCGAACACGTCGTGGGCACCGGGGTGAGCTACTGCGGCCCGGCCGAGCTGACGCTCGGGCTCGGCGCCCTCGCCCAGGGCCGGCTCGACGACGCCGTCACCGACCTGGGGAGCGCGGTCCGGCGCTGCGATGCCGCCGGAGCGCCGGCGTTCCTCGCCGAGGCCTCCCACCACCTCGCCGCCGCGCTGGCGGCCCGCGCCGTACCCGGTGAGCAGGACCGGGCCCGCCGCCTCGCCGCCGAGGCGGACCGGCTGGTTCGCGCCCTCGGGATGACCGCCTACAACGCCGCCTCAGCCGAGCTGCTGCACCGCCTCGGCCCGGGCGACGGGGGCCTGTCCGCCCGCGAGGCCGAGGTGGCGCGGCTCGTCGCCGATGGCCTGACCAACCGGCAGATCGCCGCCCGGCTGGTGATCTCCGAGCGCACGGCGGGCAACCACGTCGCGCACATCCTCACCAAGCTCGGGTTCACCTCCCGCGCCCAGATCGCCGCCTGGTGCGCGGCCAGGATGAGCAGCCCGGTGAGCGATCCGACTCATGCCCAGCGGTCCGCGACTCCCTAACGTCTGGTCCGCGGCACACGCCGCTGAACCGAGGAGGCACCCATGACCTACGTGACCGTTGTCGACGACTCCCCCGCCCGGACGGTCGAGAACCTCGACAAGCTGATGACCGACATCCTCCCGGAGCCGGACGGGCTCGCCACCCGCTACGCGGGAATGGTCGACGGCAAGCTGTGCATCGTCGCGATCTGGGACTCCCGGGAGCACGCCCAGGCCTTCATGGCCGAGCGACTCGGCCCGGGGCTGCGCCAACTGCTCGGCGAGGCCCCGGCCAGTCCGCCCCGAACCGTGGGCATCGAGGTCGAGCACACCTACGTGCGGTAGAGCGGCGGCCGGGCACGCCGGTCGGCCGGGTCGCCTCACCTCCCGCTGGACCGGCTGGCACGGCACGATGCCGGTACACCACGACCGCACAGGGAGTACGGGATGACGATCCGGGCACAGGTCGAGAAGCTGCTGGCTCAGATGACGCCGGTCGAGAAGGCGGGTCAGCTGACGCAGTACTTCTACTTCCGGCTGCCCGAGGGGGCGGAGCCGGTGTTGGACTTCGACGCCGACGAGCAGCCCAAGATGGTGGAGTCGAAGCTGCAGGAGGGCGTCACCGGTTCGCTGTTGTTCGTCACCGATCCGGCCGAGATCAACCGTCTGCAGCGGCTCGCGGTCGAGGGCAACCGCCTGGGCATCCCCGTGTTGTTCGGCTTCGACGTGATCCACGGGCTGCGCACCATCTTCCCGGTGCCGATCGCAATGGCGGCGTCGTGGGACCCGGAGACGATCGAGGCGGGTCAGGTGGTGGCGGCCAGGGAGGCTCGGGCCGTGGGCATCCACTGGTCGTTCGCGCCGATGGTCGACATCGCCCGCGACCCGCGGTGGGGGCGGATCGTCGAGGGTGCGGGCGAGGACCCGTTCCTGGGCGCGGTGGTGGCCGCGGCCCAGGTCCGCGGCTTCCAGGGCCCGGAGCTGGGCGCACCCGAGCGGATCATCGCCGGACCCAAACACCTCGCCGGCTACGGCTACGCCCTCGGCGGGCGCGACTACGACGAGGTCAACCTGTCGGACTCCGAGCTGTGGAATGTCGTCTTCCCGCCCTTCGTGGCCGCGCTCGAGGCGGGCGCGGCCAACGTGATGACGGGGTACATGGACCTCAACGGCATCCCGGCCACCGGCAACCGGTGGTTGTTCACCGAGGTGCTGCGCGAGACCTGGGGGTTCGACGGTTTCGTCGTCAGCGACGCGAACGCCGTGCGCAACCTCCTCACCCACGGCTTCGCCGCCGACCTGACCGACGCGGGGGCCCGTGCCCTCAACGCCGGGGTGGACATGGAGATGACGATCGCCGACGCCGCCTACGCCCAGCTGCCCGCGGCGCTGGACTCCGGGGCGACGGACGTCGCGACGATCGACGCGAGCGTGCGGCGCATCCTCGAGGCGAAGATCCGCCTGGGCCTGTTCGACGCCCCGTACGTCGACGAGGACCGCGCCCGCCAGGTGCTGGCCGATCCGGCCCACCGCGACGTGGCCCGGGTCGCGGCCCAGCGATCCGCAGTCCTGCTCCGGAACGAGGGCGACCTGCTGCCCCTCGACGCCGCGGCGCTCAGCTCGGTCGCCGTCATCGGACCGCTGGCCGACTCCGCGCGCGACATCATCGGGCCCTGGGTCTTCGACTTCGATCTGGACGAGACGGTCACCGTGCTCGACGGGATCCGCGCCCGGGCCGGTGACGCCATCCGGGTCGAGTACGCCCGCGGCGTGCCGGTGGTGCAACGCGAGTTCCCCTCGCTGTTCGACATGTTCGGCTGGAACAAGCCCGCCGATCCCGAAGGGTTCGACGAGGACGCCGAGTTCCAGCGGGCGGTCGAGTACGCCGGTGCAGCGGATGTCGCGGTCGTCGTGGTGGGTGAGTGGCAGAACATGATCGGTGAGATGGCCTCGCGGTCCTCCCTCGAGCTGCCCGGACGTCAGCTCGACCTGCTCCAGGCCGTCGTCGCGACCGGCACCCCGGTCGTCCTGCTGGTGATGAACGGGCGTCCCCTGGATCTGCGCTGGGCCGCAGCGAACGTGCCGGCCATCCTCGACATCTGGTACCCGGGCACCCAGGGCGGCGCCGCCGCGGCGAACCTGTTGTTCGGTGACGTCTCGCCCGGCGGCAAGCTGCCCTTCACCTGGCCGCGGACCGTCGGCCAGGTGCCGATGGTCCACACCCACACCCGCTCCCACGAGCCCGAGAACCAGGCCCGCCGCTACTGGGACGAGGCCAGCACGCCGCTGTTCCCCTTCGGCTACGGCCTCAGCTACAGCCGCTTCGACTACACCGACCTCACCGTCGACCAGCCCACCACCACGACCGACGGAACCCTCACGGTGTCGGTCGAGGTCACCAACACCGGCGCCCGCGAAGCCGACGAGGTCGTCCAGCTCTACCTCCACCAGCGCTACGGCACCGCCTCGCGTCCCGTCCGCGAGCTCAAGGGCTTCCGGCGGGTCACCCTCGCCGCCGGGGAGTCACGGACGCTCTCGTTCCCGGTCGGCCCCGACGAGCGGCGGTACTGGAACGCGGCCGTCCGCGAGTGGGTCACCGACGCCTCGATCTTCGACGTGTGGATCGGTGGCGACTCCACCGCCGAGCTGTCGACCACCTTCGAGATCACGTAGCCGCTGCGGCCGGCACCGGGCGATGGACGTGCGGCCCCGCCGGGAGGCCTCCAGGATCGGGTGGCCTCCCTGCGGCTCACGAGGCCGTCGGCGGCGTGGCGGCCAGCACCGTTGTGGCCGCGGCCTGCAACGCCTCCCAGAGCTTGACGACGTGCCGCTGCTCGGTCGCGACGCCTCCGATCGCGACCCGGATGAGGTACCGGTCGCCGGTCGTGGCGTGGGTGAGCAGCGCCGCCCCCGAGGCGTTCACCGCCTCCAACACGGCCCGGGTCGCGGCGTCGTCGGCGACCGGGCCGGCCCCGGTGACCACGCGCAGGCAGACCAGGGCGAGGATCGGTGGCGCGGCCAGCGCGAACCGCGGGTCATCCCGCGCCCAGCCGGCCAGCTGCTCGGCCATGGCGACGTGTCCGCGGATGTGCGCACGCATGCCCTCCAGGCCGACGCCGTTGAGCACGGCCCAGAGCTTCAGGGCCCGGAACCGGCGGCCGAGCGGCACCTGCCAGTCGCGGTAGTCGACGACCGTGCCGGCGTCGCTGGCCTCGTTGCGCAGGTACTCAGGGGTGATCGTCAAAGCGGCCGGCAGGGCGGCGGCGTCACGCACCCACAGCAGCGACGCGTCGAACGCGGTGAGCAGCCACTTGTGCGCGTTGGTCGAGATCGAGTCCGCCGACTCGACGCCGTCGAGCAGCGCCCGGTGCTCCGGGCAGATCGCCGCCACCCCGGCCCACGCCGCATCGACGTGGACCCACGCCCGGTGGGCCCGTCCGACGCGGGCGATCGGCCGCACCGGGTCCACGGCACCGACCCCGGTGGTGCCCACCGTCGCGCACACCAGGACCGGCCGGAACCCGGCCTCGACATCGGCGCGCAGCGCGGCCTCGAGCGCGGCCGGGCTCATCGCGCGGGTCTGCTGATCGACGTCGATGATCCGCAGCGCCCGTTCCCCCAGTCCGGCCACCCGGACCGCCTTCGCGACCGCGGAGTGGGTCTCGGTGCTGACGTACACGCGCTCGCGGCCGTCGACTCCGGATGTGCGCCAGGCACCGTCCGATGTCCGGTGCAGCGCCGCCAGCAGGACGGCGAGCACCGCGGACGAGGCGGAATCCTGGATGACCCCGCCGCCGCCGGCGGCGAAGGTGAAGCCGGGGTCCAGCCCGAGCGCCGCGGCGAACCCATCGAGCAGTACCTGCTCGAGCTCGGTCATGGCCGGCGAGGTCGACCACATCATGCCCTGCGTGCCCAGGCCGCCGGAGAGGAGATCACCCAGCAGCGAGTGCACCCCCGCGTTGGCCGGGAAGTAGCCGAAGAACGCCGGGTGCTGCCAGTGCGTGCTGGCCGGGACGATCGTGCGGTCCAGGTCGCCGAGCAGCGTCTCGAACGGTTGCGGGTGCTCCGCGAGGCGCCGGTCCAGCCGGGACCGCACCCAGCCCGGGTCCACCGCGGGCCGCACCGGTAGCTCCTCCAACCGGCGGCGATACTCGATGATCCAGTCGATGGCGGCGTAGCCGCGACGTCGGAACTCCTCGAGATCGTCCACAGGCCCGGAAGTCTAGGACGCTGGCAGGTCGTCCGGACCGTCAGTCACGTGCTCCGGGTCGCGCTCGGCCGTCGGGACCCCTCCAGTCCAGGCAGAGCACGGTGGCGTCGTCGCGCAGCTTGCCCCCGGTCGCCCCCAGCACCAGGTCGCCCAGCTGGTGGACCAGCTCCCGGGCGTGCAGGCCCGCGCTGCCGGCCAGCGCGGCCGGCACGTCGTGGTGCGCGCTGTTGCGGTCCAACACCCCGTCGGTGACCAGCAGCAACCGATCCCCCGGCTCCAGTTGCAGCCGCTGCAGCCGGAAGGGCCGGCCCGGGTACAGCCCGAACGGCAGGTCGATCTCCAGCTGCAGCTCACGCACCTGCCCGCCGCGCAGCAGCAGCGGGAACAGGTGGCCGGCGTTCACCAGGGTGGTGGCCCCGGTACCGAGGTCCACCCGTAGCACCTGGCCGGTCACGAACTCCCCCACCGGGGAGTGCTCGGCCAGCGCGTCGTTGGCCTGGCTGGTCTGGTCCGCGAGGTCCAGGCCCATGCGGCGGCCGTTGCGCAGGCTGCCGACCAGCACCGTGGCCAGCAGCGCCGCGTGCACGTCGTTGCCGACCGCGTCGGTGATCGAAACGTGCAGCATTCCGTGGTCGAGCGCGTAGTCGAAGGTGTCACCACCCACGGTGGCCGCGGGCTCGAGCCAGCCGGACACCGTGAACTCCCGAGCCGCGTGGGTGAACGCGCTGGGCAGCAGCCGGCGCTGGATCTCCGCGGCCAGCGACAGCGGCGTGGTGCGTTGGCCGCGCTCGAACAGGTCGGTGTAGCGGCGGTTCACCACCAGGATGTAACCCAGGGCGTGCGCGACGGCCTCGACGGCGAGCAGCGCCCGCTCGTCGGGCGTGCTGGGCAGCCGCATCTCCAGCGCGCCGAGCGCGTCGCCGTTCACGGTGACCGGAGCGATCAGCTGCACTCCGGCGTCGAACCGACGGATGTCCGGCCGCTGGGTCCGCATCACCTGTTCGTACTGGGATCCGTGCAGCGCGATGGTCTCGCTGTGCTCGATGACCGGATCGCGTCCGTCGGCCACCGACCAGGTGGAGCGGTCGAACCGGACAACGGCGCGGCCCTGGTAGTCGGCGATCAGGAAGCTCACGTCGCGCGCCCCGACGGTGGCGGCCAGCTCGGCGTCGATGACTGCGATCACATCGGTCGGCGGCGCGGCCTCGATCCGCTCGAGCAGCGACCGCCGAGCCATCCGCGGCTCCTCGGCGACTCCCATGGGCCAAAACCATAGGCGCTGATCGGCCGCTGCACGCACTGTCCGTCACATCGTCGTCCTCGACGAGGACCGGCACAGCGCCAGTCAGGCGGTCGGTGCCGGGGACAGCTCACGGAGCGCGGCGAAGCCGGCCAGGAACAGGCCGGCACCGGCTCCGAGGGTCAGCACGACCGTGAGCCGGTCCAGATCGGCCGCCCAGGCGAACGGCAGCACCGGGTAGCCGAAGTTGTTCGCGTTGAACGCCGTGACCAGCGCGAACAGCGCTCCGGACAGGCTGCACAGCAGCGGCCCGTAGCCTCGCCGGGCCACGGTGAGCACCGCGCCCAGCAGTCCCAGCACCCAGGCCAGCAGGGCCGGCCCCGCGGCACCGAGGGCGACCTGCAGCAGCGGCTGGTCCTCGACGATGAGCGCGCCACCCAGCACGTGCACGGCGTGCGCGGCGACCACCACGAGCGTCACCCCGGCCAGCGCCACCGCCCAGGACCGTTGGCGTGCCGCCCGGATCCCGACCAGCGCGGCCCCGGCTGCCGCGAGCAGGGTGGCCAGCCACCAGGGCAGGCTGGCCGGCGGCTCCGGCCACACCTGCTCACCGCGCAGCGTCACCGCCGTGTCCCCCACCCGCATCGGGATCGCCCACGCCCGCCGGCCCTCGACCGGCGCCGGGTCGGCCGCCGCGGCCCGCACCCGGTGATCGGTCCAGCGGGCCGTGCCGCCGTCGGCGACCAGCGGCTCGTGGGTGCGCGGCCCGGAGTCGGCCAGTACCTCCACCGGCAGCCCGGTGTGGTTGTCGATGCGCAGCCGGTGCCCGGACTCGATCACCCGCACGTCCAGGCCCGGAATCGGTGGCTCCAGCGCCACGATGCGCGGGATGTGCGCCTCCGGCCCGAGGCCGCCGTCGCCGTGCGCCGCCGCCGTACCGGCGCCCAGCGGCAGCGCGAGGGCCAGCAGCCACAGCAGGACCAGTGCCCGCACCACGCTCCCTCGCCGGCTCAGCGAGCGGCCCGGACCGCGGGCGCCGGACGGGCGGCCCGGTGCACCAGGGCACCGAAGATCAGTCCGAGCGCGGTCCACAGCACCAGCTGCCCGCCCAGGGAGGCCAGCCGGAAGTCGTACAGGATGGTGGCCGGGAAGTCGGCCGGGGTCTCCGCGATCGTGGGCAGCAGGGCCATCACGATCCCGACCACGACGAGGTAGGCCCCGGTCGCCGCCAGCGTGGCGTTCCAACCACCCAGCCGCTGCAGCAGCCGCTCCCGCAGCAGCACCGCGGCGGCGCCGATGACCACCGAGAGCACCACCATCAGCACGTACAGGCCGGTGCGGAGCCCGATGGTGTCGTCCAGGCTGGAGGCGGGCGGGTTCGCCGGGTACTTGAGGAACGGCACCGCGTACACGGTCAGGAAGCCGATCAGGGCCAGCACGGCCGCGGTACCCCGCGGCCCGAGCCGCCCGACCCGCCCCTGGGCCAGGGCATGGACCAGCGCGAAGATCCCGCCGATGGCCACCCCGTAGACGGCGGCGGCCACGGCCAACCCGAGGGTGCCCTGCACCGTGCGGCTGACCAGCTCCGCACCCGGGGCCTCGCCGGCGGCCGCGGCCACCTGGTCCTCGAAGGCGATGGCACCGTCGACGGTGGGTTCGCCCACGACGTAGGCGAACACCGCGTACAGCAGCCCGGCGGCCAGCCCCGCGAGCATGCCGCGGACCAGCAGGGATCTCACCATGGTCGGGGCGGCGCGATCAGTGGCAGGGGAAGCCGAGCAGGTGGCGGCCGTCGTGCACGAACTCGTGCAGCACGCTGCCGGAGAAGACGGAGGTGGCGCCCTGGTCCATGCCCACCAGGTAGAGCAGGCTGAGCAGGATCACCCCGGCGAACACCGCCCAGGGCACGACTTCCCGGACCGGGATCGCGGCGGGTATCGGCGTGGTGTGCGGGACGGCCGCGGCCTGGGACATGGGATCGAACCTCCGACGACGACGCGGACATATGTAGAACTGTTCAGATGATGGGGCCGGAGCGGGCGATGCGTCAACACCGCTCGACGATGTGCCGGTGGTGAGCCCGACCGTCCTATCCTGCCGGCGTGAGCGCCCGGCTGACCCTGATCGCGCATGCGCCGACCGCGGCCACCGCCGCGGCCGCGTTTCCCGGCGACGAGGAGCTCGACGCCCGGGGCGTCACCTGGTGCACCGCCGCTCGCGGCGGGTTGCCGCGGGCGCGCCTGCTGCTCTGCTCACCCGCGGCGGCCTGTCGGCAGACCGCGGCCGCGCTGGGTCCCGACCCCGGCCTGCGGGTGGAGCCCCGGATCCGGGACTGGGACCTGGGCCGGTGGCGGGGTCACACGCTCGACGAGGTCGCCGCCGAGGAGCCCGCGGCCGTGCAGACCTGGCTCACCGAGCCGGACGCCGCGCCGCACGGCGGGGAGCCGCTCACCGCGCTGCTGACCCGCGTCGACGGCTGGCTGGATGCGGTCCCGGCCGACGGGCACACCGCCGCGATCACGCACCCGGCGGTGATCCGGGCCGCGGTGCTGCGCACCGTGCTGGCCGACGCGGCCGGCTTCTGGCGGATCGACATCGCGCCGCTGACCGCGACCGTGTTGGGCGGCCGGCCGGGTCGATGGACGCTGCGCAGCACCGGTCGCCCGCTGGCCGGCCCGGACCGGGGGAAGGACAGCGCGTGACCTACGTGCTGATCCCCGGCGCCCGCGGTTCGTGATCGGCGGGCACGGGCAGCACCTGGCGCGGGAGCAGCTCGCCGACATCCCTACCGTCCCGCTGCTCGCGCGGCTGCCACTCCCGCGGATAGCCCAGGGACGCCTCCACGAAGCGCACCCCGTCCTCCCAGATGATCCGCGGAATGTGCAGGTGGCCGTAGACCACGGTGCTGGCGCGGTAGCGCAGGTGCCAGTCCGCCGTCTGCTCGGTGCCGCACCACAGCGCGAACTCCGGGTGGCGCAGCACCCGGGTCGGCAGCCGGGTCAGCGGCCAGTGGTTGACCAGCACGGTGGGCAGCCAGGGATCGCAGGCCTGCAGCCGGCGCTGCGACTCCCGGACCCGGGCCGCGCACCAGGCGCCGCGGTCCGGGTACGGGTCGGGATGCAGCAGGTACTCGTCGGTGCACACGACGCCGGCGGCGACCGCGAGGGCCAGCCCTTCGGCCGGGCTGCCCGCGCCGTCCGGCAGGAACGAGTAGTCGTAGAGCAGGAACAGCGGCGCGACGGTGATAGGGCCCCCGGCCCCGGTCCACACCGGGAAGTCGTCCTCGGGGGTGAGCACGTCGATCGAGCGGCACATCTGCACCAGGTGCCGGTAGCGCTGCTCGCCGCGCAGCCCCACCGGGTCCTTCGTCCTCGTCCACAGCTCGTGGTTACCGGGCACCCAGAGCACCCGGGCGAACCGCTCGCGCAGCAGCCGCAGCGCCCACTCCACATCGGTCGGCTGCTCGGCCACGTCGCCCGCAACGATCAGCCAGTCCTCGTCCGTGCCCGGACGCAGGCCCTCGACGACCGCCCGGTTCTGCGGGTAGCGCACGTGCAGGTCGCTGACGGCGAGCAGCCGCGGGGTGGTCACCGCCCAGTCGTACCGGACGTCACGCGGCGGCGGCTACCCGACGGTAGCGTCGGGGGCGGGGCGCTCGACCGGTGGGAGGTCGGACATGATCGGCGGTCGGCAGACGATCCGGTGGCTGCTACGGCACGGGTTGCTCCGGTACTCGGTGCGCCGGACGGCCCGGACCGACGACCTGCTGCCGGCGCTGATGTTCGACCCGGTGGTCGTCGCCAACCCCTACCCGCACTACGACCGGCTGCGTGCGCGCGGCCGCCTGGTCGAGCACGGCATGGTCCTGAACACCGCACACCACGACCTGGTGCTGGCCGCACTGCGCAGCCCTCACCTGGGGATCGTCGAAGGCGCCGCGGCGCGGGCCCCGGTGACGCTGCGCATGCTGCAGCGGGCCGGCGGGACGGGCCCGCTCAGCGCGGTCGAACCGCCCTCCATGCTCGCCGTCGACGGAGCCGATCACAGCCGCTACCGGCGGCTGGTGACCAGGTCGTTCAGCGCGCGGGCGGTGGCCGGGCTGCGCGGACGCGTGCAGCGTATCGCCGACGAGCTGCTGGACGGGATGGCCGCGGCCGCGGACGGCGAGCCGGTCGACCTGGTGGCGCACTACGCGAGCCTGCTGCCGGCCACGGTGATCGCCGAGATGCTGGGCGCGCCGCTGCGGATGCGCCGGCAGTTCCTGGCCTGGGGCGCCGGCGGCGCCCGGCTGATCGACCCCGGGCTGACGCTGCGGCACTACGCCGCGGCGGAGAACGACCTGGCCGCGATGCAGCGCTGGATGGTCGACCACCTGGAGCTGCTGCGCCGCGAACCCGGGGACAACATCCTCTCGGCACTGGTGCACGAGCGGGCCGAGGGCGGGCTGACCCAGGACGAGCTGGTCAGCATCGCGCTGCTGCTGCTCGCCGCGGGCTTCGAGACCACGGTCAACCTGATCGGGAACGCGGTCGCCCTGCTCACCGCGCATCCCGAGCAGCTCGCCCTGCTGCGGGCCGAGCCGCACCGCTGGCCGCACGCGGTCGACGAGGTGCTGCGCTTCGACCCGCCGGTGCAGCGCACCGGGCGGGTCACGCTGCAGGACACGGTGCTGGCCGGCGAGCCCGTGCCCGGCGGCCGGTTCGTGCTGCTGCAGCTGGCCGGGGCCAACCGCGACCCGGCCGTCTTCGCGCAACCGCACCGCTTCGACATCACCCGCCCCGATGCCGCCGACCACCTCGCGTTCTCCAGTGGCCCGCACTACTGCCTCGGCGCCGGGCTCGCCCGGCTGGAGGGCGAGGTGGGGCTGCGGGCGCTGTTCGAGCGCTTCCCCGGCCTGACGCTCGCCGGCCGCCCGCAACGCCGCCCGACCCGGGTGCTGCGCGGGTTCGCCGCGATGCCGGTGCGGCTGGGGGTCAGACCCGACGCCGGACGTGCAGCAGGTAGCCCGAGCGGTTGAGCGGATCGTGGTCGGTGCGCGGCCGCTCCGGAATCGGACCGGTCACCGGGCGGTGACCCGCGGGCGCGCTGTCCAGCTCACCCTCCCCCGAGGTCAGCCCGGGCAGCAGCCGCCGCAGCTCGTGCACCCTGGCCGCGGGAATCTGCCCGTCGATCCGGTAGCGCGGCCCACGGGGTCGGGGCGGCTGCGGGGTCGCCCGCAGCGTCGCCAGCGCTCGCAGCACCGGGCTCAGCGCCGCGGCCGGGATCTCCAGCTCGAAGCGGTGGATCGGCTCGTGCACGACGGTGCCGGCCCGGCGCAGCGCGGCCATCAGCACCAGCGGGGTCAGGTGGCGGAAGTCGCCCGCGGTGCTGGACATGCTCTTGTCGAACGTGCCGTGGGCGTGGCTCTGCCGGGCCCAGTAGCCGGAGTGGGTGATGGTGACCGTGCAGTCGGTGACCTGCCAGCCGTGTAGGCCCTGACTCAGCGTCTCGTGCACGGTCTCGCGGACCGCGGTGAAGAAGGCCGACGGCATCGAGCCCAGCTCGACCTCCAGCCGCAGCGCGACGCCGGCGCCGACCGGGGCGGGGTCGATGCGCAGGCCGACGGTGGCGAGGAACGGGTTGGGCTCCACGCCGATCAGCTCGGCGGCGGCCCCGCTGCCCCGCGGCCGTTCCAGGCAGATCGGCGTGGTCTCCCGGAAGCCGACCGCGATCCCGAACTCGTCGGCCAGGGTGGCCTGGACGACCTCCTTCTGCACCTCGCCGTAGAGCGACAGCGCGAGCTCGCCGCGCCGCTCGTCCTGCCGGAGGTCGATCAGGGGATCCTGTTCGGCGAGCCTGGTCAGCGCCAGGTGCAGCGCGGTCCGGTCGGTGCCGGCTCGCGGGACCACGACGGTCTGCAACGCGGGCGGGGCGAACTGCCGCCCGGCCGCGGCGCCGGGCGGGGCGCCGAACGTGTCACCGATGCGCACCTCGTCGAGCCCGTGCAGGATGCCGATCCGGCCCGCGGACAGCTCCTGGGCCGGCTGCGCGCCACCCCGCTCGACCACGTCGATCCGGGTGATCCTGCCCTCCACCGCCCCGGTGTTCAGCCGCAGCCGGTCGCGCACCCGCAGCGTGCCGCCGAACATCCGCACGTAGGCCAGCCGCTCCCCGGCCGGGCCACGTCGGATCGTGAACACGGTGCCGCTGGCCGGGCCGGCGGCGTCCCGCCCGGCGGCGGGCAACAGCTCGACGAGCCCGCCGACGAGCTCGTCGATACCGGCGCCGGTGACCGCCGAGCCGACGTACACCGGGTACACGAGGGCCCGACCGGTCTGCTCGACGAGCGCGGCCCGCAGCCGGGCAGCGCCGGGCGGGGTCCCGTCGACGAAGGCGGCGAGCAGCTGCTCGTCGTGCTCGGCCAGCCGCTCCAGCAGCCGCGCGGCGACACCGGTGTCGTCCGGGCGGGCCGGCACGATCCGGGCGTCCCGGCCGCCCGGCCGGCGCACCGCGACCATCGGCACGACGTCCGGGGTCAGCGTCTGCGCGATGCGCCGCAGCAGCGTCCCGTCCTGCGCGCCGCGGCGGTCGATCTTGTTGATGAAGATCAGCGTCGGGATGCGCAGCCGTCGCAGTGCGCGCAGCAGCACCCGGGTCTGCGCCTGCACGCCCTCCACCGCGGAGATCACCAGCACCGCGCCGTCGAGCACGCTGAGCACGCGCTCGACCTCGGCGATGAAGTCCGGGTGGCCGGGGGTGTCGATCAGATTCACGGTCACGTCGCCGACGGCGAAGGACACCACCGCAGACTTGATCGTGATACCACGGCGTCGCTCCAGCGCGAGCGTGTCGGTCGCGGTCGTGCCGTCGTCGACGCGGCCGATCCGGTCAAGGACGCCGGCGGCGTACAGCAGCCGCTCGGTCAGGCTGGTCTTACCGGCGTCGACATGTGCCAGGATCCCGAGATTGAGCAAGCCCACGAAGCGTCATGTCCCTGATGGTCGAGGTTCCTCTCCGGTCGGACATCGACGCCTGGCGCATCTGCTTCCCCTTCGGTTCGACGGCTGGGCCCGGGCAGTCCACCAGCACCGGCGGCTACCGGGCAACGCCATTTCCCGTCCGCCCGCGCGCGTCTCAGGTGCGTAGCTTCTGCAGCCGCTCGATCGCGGCCTGCAGCGTCGCGATCCGCTTCGGAAACGCGAACCGGATCATGCCGCGGCCGGTGTCAGCGTGCTCCGGGCGCCAGAACGAGGCCGCGGGCACGCAGGACACCCCGATCTCGGTGATCAGCCGGCGGGCGAACCCGACCCCGTCCCGGCCCGGCTCCAGGGCGGCGACGTCGCACAGCACGTAGTAGGAGCCGTCCGGGCGGCGCAGCCGGAAGCCGAGCTCCTCCAGCGCGCCGCAGAGCAGGTCGCGCCGCTCCCGGTAGCCGGCCGCAAGCGCCGTGTAGTACGCCGCCGGCAGGCCCATCGCGGCGACGCCGGCGGCCTGGAACGGGGCCGGGGCGGCGATGGTGAGGAAGTCGTGCACCTTGCGGATCGCGGCGGTCAGCGCGGGCGGGGCCAGCGTCCAGCCGACCCGCCAGCCGGTCACCGCGTAGGTCTTGGACATCGCGTTGACGGTGACCGTGCGGTCCTCCAGCCCCGGCACCAGCGCAGGTGGCAGGTACCGGTCCGGGCCCAGGTAGTGGATGTGCTCGTAGATGGAGTCCACCACCAGCACGGCATTCCAGCGCTGGCACAGCTGCGCCAGCAGCGCCAGCTCCTCGGCTCGGTAGATCTTGCCCGTGGGGTTGTTCGGGTGGCAGAGGAACACCGCCCGGGTCCGCGGTCCGAACGCTGCCCGCAGCTCGGCCTCGTCGAACGACCAGTCCGGTCCGTGCAGCCGCACCGGCCGCGGCACCGCACCGGCCAGGATCGCGTTCGGCCGGTAGTTCTCGTACCAGGGCTCGAACAGCACCACCTCGTCGCCGGGATCGAGCAGCGCGAACGTGACCGCGACCAGGGCCTCGGTGGCTCCGCAGGTCACGCACAGCTCGGTGTCCGGGTCGACGGTCCAGCCCGGGTAGGTCCGCCCGGTCTTGGCTGCGATCGCGGCCCGCAGCGCCGGGGTGCCGAAGGTCATCGGGTACTGGTTGTCGTCGGCCTCGATGGCCGCGCAGGCCGCCGCCTTCAGCTCCGGCGGGCACGGGTAGTCGGGGAAACCCTGGCCCAGGTTGATCGCGCCGTGCTCGGCGGCCAGCCGGAACGTCTCGCGGATCACCGACTCGGTGAACCGGCCGGCCTTGGCGCTGGTGTGCGGCATCCGCCCACCCTCCCTCAGGCGTCCAGGGTGGCCAGCGCGGCGGCGGCCTGCTCGTGGACCGAACGCAGCCGGGCCGCGCCCCCGTCGGCCTCCCCCGCGCCCATCGCACCACCGGCGTACCTGCTGTACACGCCGGCCCCGATGCAGGCCGAGCGCCACCGGGCGAAGGCCACGTAGACGTCGAGGTCGCCGACGTCGCGCCCGGAGCGCTCCGCGTAGCGGGCCACCAGCTCGGCGCGCTCGGCGTAGCCCTCGACCAGGCTGGGGCCCGGGATGGTCGGCGGCGTCGTGTCCCCCGGCCGACCCCAGGAGGCGACCAGCCAGCCCAGGTCGGCCAGCGGGTCACCGAGCGCGGCGAGCTCCCAGTCGAAGATCGCGCGTACCCGCCCGTCCGGGCCGACGGCGAGGTTGCCCGGGCGGAAGTCACCGTGCGCGATCCGCACCGGCGCCGGGGGCAGCGTCGCCACCCGCTTCACCAGCCGCTCGTGCACGGCGTCCACCACGGCCAGATCGGCGACCGCGGACTCGTGCACCTGCCGGTGCCAGCGTCGCAGCTGCCGCTGCAGGTAGCCGCCCGGCCGGCGGAGGTCGGCCAGCCCGACCCGGTCCGGGTCGACCGCGTGCAGGGCGGCCAGCACGTCCACCGCGTCCAGCCCGACCGTGCGCCGCGGCGCGCCGGGCGAGATCCGGTGCCCGGACTCCCGGTCGCCCAGCACCTCGCCGTCGACGAAGCCCATCAGGTAGAACTCGGCGCCGATCACTCCCGGGTCCGCGCAGTAGGCGACCGGGTCCGGCACCGGCACCGGGGTCGGCGCCAGCGCGGTCAGGAACCGCCACTCCCGGCCCATGTCGTGCGCGGTGGCCAGCACCATGCCGGCCGGCGGCCGGCGCAGCGCCCACCGCCGGCCGGTCGGGTCGCTGATCCGGTAGGTCAGGTTGGAGTGGCCACCGGCGATGCGCTCGACGCCCACCGGCCCGTCCGGCCAGTCCGGCACCGTGGCGCGCAGCCAGCGGGCCAGTGGTTGCGCCGGCACCGCGTCGGTCATGCCGGCAATCCAAGCTCGATGCCTGCTCACGGGCCAGCCCTGGCTTGACGCCCGGGGCAGCACGTGGCTCACTCCCTGCGGAGCCTCCGGTCGGTGCTGGCCGACCGGCCGTCACCGGTGATGGAGGGGTCATGGAGGACAGCCGACAACTCGAGGTGAGCGACACGGTGCCGGCCCCACCGGAGCAGGTGTTCGCGCTGCTCGCGGACCCGGCACGGCACACCGAGCTGGACGGCGCCGGAATGCTGCGCGGCCTGGTGTCCGGCCCGAGCTCGATCACCGCGGTCGGCGACACGTTCGTGATGGACATGAACCAGGACGGCCTGGGCGACTACCGGATGAGCAACGAGGTGGTCGACTTCGAGCTGAACCGTCGCATCGCGTGGGCGCCATCGCCGCACCCGCCGGGGGCGCTCAAGGAGATCACCGGCGACATGGACCCGAGCGGGCACACCTACAGCTGGGAACTGGAACCCACCGCCGAGGGCGGCACCCGTGTCACCCACGTCTACGACTGGAGCGGGGTGCGCGACGAGCGGGCGCTCGACATCTACCCGCGGGTGTCGGAGGAGCAGATGGCCGGCACGATCTCCCGCATCGCGGAGGCGACAGATAGCGTGCGGCGCAACCCAACAGCAGCAGCGGAAACCGGAGGAACCGGATGACCGACGGACCCCTCACGCTCGCCATCGACGTCGGCGGCACCGGCCTCAAGGCCACCGTGCTCTCCCCCGAGGGCGAGATGCTGTCCGAGCGGGAGCGCCGCGAGACCCCGTACCCGTGCACCCCGCAGGTGCTGCTCGACGAGCTGGCGACGCTGGCCGCCAGCCAGCCCGAGTACGACCGGGTGTCGGTCGGCTTCCCGGGCGCGATCCGGCGCGGATCCGTGCGTGACGTCACCGCATTCATCCGGCCGGCCCCCGGCGAGCCGCCGGACCCGGAGCTGCGCGAGCTCTGGTTCGGCTGGGACATCGAGTCCGCGCTGGCGCAGCGCTTCGGAAAACCGGTCCGGGTGGCCAACGACGCCGACGTACAGGGTTGCGCGGTGGTCTCCGGGCAGGGCATGGAGCTGGTGATCACGCTCGGCACCGGCGTCGGCTGCGCGGTGTTCTTCGACGGGTCGCTGCTGCCGCACATGGAGCTGTCGCACGGCCGGTTCGGCGAGGGCCTGTCCATCGAGGTCGGCTGCGGCGACCACGAGCGGCAGAAGGTCGGCAAGGAGAAATGGCGGCAGCGGGTGCTGAACGCGCTGGAAGCCTTCGAGGACATGGTGCTGCCCGACCACATCTACATCGGCGGCGGCAACGCCAAACGGCTGGACCCGGACACGCTGGGGCCGAACCGCACCATCGTGCCGAACGTGTCCGGGCTGCTCGGTGGGATCAAGCTCTGGGAGCGCACCGGCGCGGCCAACCTGGACAGCGTCCCGGCGCCCGTCCTGCCCTGAGACCTGCCACGATGTCGCCCGTGTCCTCCACCGAAACCCTTGCCGACATCACGGCCACCCCCGAGTGGTCCGCCCTGGCCGAGCATCACGCGGCGGTGCGCGATCGGCACCTGCGCGAGCTGTTCGACTCCGACCCGGAGCGCGCCACCGCGCTCACCGCCACCGGTGCCGACCTCGTCCTCGACTACTCCAAGCACCGGATCACCCGCGACACCGTTCCGCTGCTGACCGCGCTGGCCCGCGCGGCGGGCCTGCCGGAGCGGACCGAGGCGATGTTCGCCGGCGAGCACATCAACACCAGCGAGGACCGGGCGGTCCTGCACACCGCGCTGCGCGCGCCGCGCGCGACAGCGCTCGCGGTGGACGGGCAGGACATCGCCACCGACGTGCACGCGGTGCTGGGCCGGATGGGCGAGTTCACCGACGCGGTCCGCTCCGGGGCCTGGACCGGGCACACCGGCGAGCGGATCCGGGCGGTGGTCAACATCGGCATCGGCGGCTCGGACCTCGGCCCGGTGATGGCCTACGAGGCGCTGCGCGCCTACGCCGACCGCTCGTTCGACATGCGCTTCGTCTCCAACATCGACCCCACCGACATCGCCGAGGCCACGCGCGACCTGGACCCGGCCACCACCTTGTTCATCGTCTCGTCCAAGACGTTCACGACCCTGGAGACGCTGACGAACGCCCGCGCGGCCCGGGCCTGGCTGGTCGAGAGCCTCGGCGACGAGTCGGCGGTGGCCAAGCACTTCGTCGCGGTGTCCACGAACGCCAAGGAGGTCAGCGCGTTCGGCATCGACGAGGCCAACATGTTCGGCTTCTGGGACTGGGTGGGCGGGCGCTACTCCCTCGACTCGGCCATCGGGCTCTCGCTGATGGTGGCCATCGGCAAGGAACAGTTCGCCGAGTTCCTGTCCGGCATGTACGAGATGGACACCCACTTCCGGCGGGCCCCGCTGGAGCAGAACCTGCCGGCCATCGCGGGGCTGCTGAACGTCTGGTACGTCAACTTCTTCGGATCCGAGACGCA
>DATMDS010000034.1:0-3073 GCA_035557575.1 Pseudonocardia sp.
GTGGTGGCGCTCGCTGTGCTCGCGGATGTCCAGCTCGGCCAGGTGCAGCCCGAGCGCGCGGCCGGTACGCAGCGCGCGGGCCAGCGTGCCGTCGGCGATCCGGCCGCCCAGGTGCGCGCGCAGCGAGCGGTCGATCACGCCCAGGTCCTCGAGGTAGCCGCTCGGGCCCAGGTAGTCGACGCCGGGCCGGTGCTCGGTGCGGGCCGGCAGCCGGGTGCGGGTGTTCAGCAGCCGTTCCCGCACGTAGCTGAGCTTGAGCCGGTAGGGCTCGTGCTGGTTGAGCCGGATGAACCGGTCGTGCACGTCGGGCAGCAGCCGCCGGTCGCGGGCCAGCGAGCCGCGCAACTCCTCGGACACCCCGATCACCCGGGACGAGACGGACAGCTCCTGGACCAGCTCGTCGACCAGGTCCAGGTGGATGCCGATGGCCCGCTGCGAGTAGAGCTCCAGCACCTCGCGGGTCACCGCCGGGGTGACGTTCGGGTTGCCGTCCCGGTCGCCGCCGACCCAGCAACCCAGGGTCAGCGGCCGGGCGCCCGCCGGCACCGACAGGCCGGCCGCCCGAACCTCCCGCTCGAACCGACCCAGCAGCTCCGGCACCGCGACCCGGCCCAGCTGCTCCATGTACCAGCCGATGGCGCGGGCCTCGTCGGCCACGGTCGGCTTGCCCGGGCGCAGCTCGTCGGTCTGCCAGAGCAGCTCGACCAGCGCACCCAGCTCGTCGTCGGGGGCGTCGCGGTCCAGCCCGTCGGCCACCCGGCGCAGGATGGCCAGCACCGACTGCCGGGACGACTCGGTGGGGTGCGCGGTGAACACCGGGCGCAGCTCGGCGCGGCCCAGCACGTCGGCGACCTCGGTCGGGTCGACGTCGGCCAGCCGGCTCATCAGCCGGTGCAGCGGGCTGTCGCCGGCGGGCCTGCCGGCGCCCAGCTCCCGCGCCCGGTGCCGTTGCTCGGCGATGTTGGCCAGCTGGAAGTACTGGGAGAACGCCCGGCTCAGGGCGACGGCGGTGCCGGTGTCCAGGCCGCGGAGCAGCCGGGTGATCTCCGCCTCGCCGTCGGAGTCGCCGGCCGCGGCGCGCGACAGCCGGCGCACCTGCTCCACCAGGTCGAGCAGCTCCTGGCCGCCGTGCTGCACCAGGGTCTGCCCGAGCATGGTGGAGAGCCGCCGGATGTCGGCGCGCAGCGCGTCGTAGGCCGGCCCGGAGGAGACGCCGGCGTGCGCCGCGACGTCCCCGGGCCGATCGCCGGGGTCGGGCGCCGCGACGTCGGACACGGCGGCAGATGATGAGCTCACGGGCGCCTCAGCTCGGACGAACGGACGCCGCTCGCGCCAGTGGGAACGACAGGGTCGGGCTCATCGTCCCCCGTCCGGCTCCTGCGACGCCAGCGTCCGCGGTCAGCGTCACGCGCCGGCAACGGCGGTGGTACCGGCCCGTGACCCGCGGCAACGCCCTGCGGTCGACGGTCTTTTGGCGGAGCCGCTACCGGTCGTCGAGGGCGCGCAGGGCGGCCAGGGCCAGCCGGGGCAGCAGCGCGGCGGCGTCCGGGCCGCCGCCGCTGTGCGGGGTGGAGTTGAGCAGCCCGAACGCCCCGTGCGCGGCGATGCGGGCCGCGTCGGCCGGCAGGTCGGGGTGGATCCGGCGCAGGGTGTCGACCCAGATCTCCACGTAGGTGCGCTGGAGCCGGCGCACCCGGCGCTGGGCGGTGGCGGGCAGGTTGGCCAGGTCCCGGTCCTGCACCACGATCAGCTCCGGCTCCCGCCGGGCGAAGTCGGCCTGGAACGCGACCAGGGCCGCCAGCGCCCGCCGCGGGTCGGGCTCGGTGGCCGCGATCCGCTGCCCACCGGCCAGCAGGTGCTCGCTGATCCCGACCAGCAGCTCGGCCAGCAGCGCCTCCTTGCCCGGGAAGTGCCGGTACAGCGCCGGGCCGCTCACCCCGACCGCGGCGCCGAGATCGGCGATGCTCACCCCGTGGAAACCGTGCCGGGCGAACAGCTGGGCGGCGACGGCCAGGATCTGCTCCCGCCTGCCGCCGGGGCGCGCGAAAGTGGACGCCGTCGCCATCGGCCCAGCGTAGCCGCCCTAGTTAAGGTTTGTTAACCGGCTGACATCGTGCTTCCGGGGTGGCGCCCGCTGTTAATGGCCGTTAACATCGGCGGGGTTGCTCGCGTCGAAGGAGGGTCCATGGGGGTCGCCACGTCGAGCGTGACGCCGGCCGGCAGCACCGGATCGGGCCATCGCGACGCGCACCGGGCGCTGGTCGCGGACCTGCAGGACAAGCTGGCCGCCGCCCGACTGGGTGGGTCCGAGCGCTCGCGGACCCGGCACGTCGAGCGCGGCAAGCTGTTGCCCCGGGACCGGGTGGACGCGCTGGTCGACCCGTCCTCGCCGTTCCTCGAGCTGTCGCCGCTGGCCGCGCACGGCATGTACGGCGGCGACGCCCCGGGCGCCGGGATGATCACCGGGATCGGCCGGGTGGCCGGCCGGGAGTGCGTGATCGTGGCCAACGACGCCACGGTCAAGGGCGGCACCTACTACCCGATGACGGTCAAGAAGCACCTGCGCGCGCAGGAGGTGGCCGCGGAGAACCGGCTGCCCTGCATCTACCTGGTCGACTCCGGCGGTGCCTACCTGCCCGAGCAGGACAACGTCTTCCCGGACCGGGAGCACTTCGGGCGGATCTTCTACAACCAGGCGACGATGTCCGGCCAGGGCATCCCGCAGATCGCCGCGGTCCTGGGCTCGTGCACCGCCGGCGGGGCGTACGTGCCGGCGATGAGCGACGAGGCGGTCATCGTCCGCAACCAGGGCACGATCTTCCTAGGCGGCCCGCCGCTGGTGAAGGCGGCCACCGGCGAGATCGTCACGGCCGAGGAGCTCGGCGGCGGCGACCTGCACTCGAGGATCTCCGGGGTCACCGACCACCTCGCCGGCGACGACGCGCACGCCCTGCAGATCGTCCGCTCGATCGTCGGCACGCTCGGCCCGCGCGCGCCGCGGCCGTGGGAGGTCGTCGCGACCGAGGAGCCGCTGGCCGACCCGGGGGAGCTCTACCGGATCGTCCCGACCGAC
>DATMDS010000035.1:0-6346 GCA_035557575.1 Pseudonocardia sp.
GTGCCGCCGGACAGCCCGCTGTTCACCTTCCTGGTCTGACACCTTCGCACCGGAAGCGGCCTGACCTGGTCGACTTGCCACATGGATACCGAGTATGCATACTCCGTATCCATGTCCATCAAGTACGGGTTGCTCGCCCTGCTCGAGCGGGGGCCGATGTACGGCTACCAGCTCCGAGCCGAGTTCGAACGGTCCACCGGCGCCACCTGGCCGCTGAACATCGGGCAGGTCTACACGACCCTGTCCCGGCTGCACCGCGACGGCCTGGTCGAGGAGACCGGGGAGGCGGACGAGGCCGGCAAGGTCGTCTACCGGTTGACCGGCAGCGGTCGCGACGAGCTCGCCAAGTGGTTCACCACGCCGGTCACCCAGGACGACCGGCCCCGCGACGAGCTCGCGATCAAGGTCGCGCTCGCGGTCACCACGCCGGGGGTCGACGCGCGGGCCGTGGTCCAGGCCCAGCGCACGGCGACCGTCCGCCATCTGCAGGAGCTCACCCGCCTCAAGGCCACCGCGGGCGACGAGGACATCGCCTGGCTGCTGGTCCTCGACTCGATGATCTTCCGGGCGGAGGCGGAGGTGCGCTGGCTCGACCACTCCGAGACCCGGCTCGCCCGCCTGCCAAGGCCCGCCGCCCAGCCGGTCTCCCCGTCCCCCGACGTCCGGACGGAGGTGCGGCGATGACCGAGTTCGCGATCGAGCTGCGCGACGTCACCCGGGTGCACGGCGCCGGGCAGACCGCGGTGAACGCGCTGCACGGGGTGAGCCTCGCGGTCCGCCCCGGCCAGCTGCTCGCCGTGATGGGCCCGTCCGGGTCCGGCAAGTCAACGTTGCTGCACCTGGCGGGTGGGCTCGACGAGCCGACCGAGGGCACCGTCCACGTCGAGGGGGTCCGGCTCGACGAGCAGAACCGGGCCGGACTGGCCGCCCTGCGCCGACGCAGCATCGGCTACGTCTTCCAGGACCTGAACCTCATCCCGGCGTTGACCGCGGCGGAGAACGTCGCGCTGCCCCGGGAGCTGGACGGTGTGAAGGCCCGGCAGGCCCGGGAGGACGCGCTGACCGCGCTGCGCG
This sequence comes from Pseudonocardia sp., assembly GCA_035557575.1. GTDB lineage: Bacteria > Actinomycetota > Actinomycetes > Mycobacteriales > Pseudonocardiaceae > Pseudonocardia. Next base: position 1,075 of record DATMDS010000035.1, read on the forward strand.
AGGTCGGCGTCGAGGAGCTGGCCGAGCGCTTCCCGGACGAGATGTCCGGCGGCCAGCAGCAGCGGGTGGCGATCGCCCGCGCGTTGGTCGGCCCACGCCGGCTGCTGCTGGCCGACGAGCCGACCGGCGCCCTGGACTCCTACACCGGCGAGGCGGTCCTCAAGGTCATCCGCGCTCGCTGCGACGCGGGCGCGGCGGGGCTGCTGGTCACCCACGAGGCCCGGCACGCGGCCTGGGCCGACCAGATCGTCTTCCTGCGCGACGGCCGGGTCGTCGACGACACCGGAGTCGCCGCCGCGCCGGACAGCCTGCTCGAGGGTGCGTCATGAGCGCGTCGACCCGGGACTGGGTCTGGGCCTTGGAGGTGTCGTCGTGAGCGAGCTTGCGAGCGAACCATTGACACAGGGCGACCGCGCGCGGCGGCACCGAGCCTGCGAGGTGTCGTCGTGAGTGGCTGGCGGCCGGCGCTGCGGATCGCGCGGCGGTCGATGCGGCGGCATCTCGGGCGGTCGATCCTGATCGCCTCGCTGATCGCGGTGCCGATCGCCGGGGCGACCGTCATGGACGGGTTGGCCCGCACCATGTCCGGGCCGGAGGCCGACGCCTACCAGCACATGGGCGTCGCCGACGGGATGGCCACCATCACCGACCAGAAGTCGCTGCCGGACTGGCAGCCGGGCTCGCAGGAGTGTTGCGGCGAGCCGCAACGCGACCCCGCCTCGGTCGACCTCGCCGAGCTGCTGCCTGCCGGGTCGCGCTTCGTGGCCAACGTCGGCTACGAGACGCTGCGGCTCACCGAGGGCGACCGGATCGTGCGCACCCAGCTGGAGATGGTCGAGATCGGCGACCCGCTGACCGACCACACCGCGCGGCTGATCGCCGGCCGGGAGCCGGCCGGCCCGGGTGAGGCGCTGGTGACCGAGCCGCTCGCCGAGCGGCTGGGCCTGCTCGACGACGGCGAGCTGCGCCCGGACGCCACCATCACCGCCGACCGCGGCGCGACTGTCGACGTGACCGGGCTCGCGATCCAGCCGACCGGGCTCGGCCGCGAGACGGTCATCGCCCCGCCGGGCTCGGACCTGGCGCCCGAGCGGCCGCCGGCCGAGGCGAACCCGATCCGGCTGTTCCTCGTCGACCTGCCCGACGGTGCGAACCCGGACGCGGTCTGGCCGGCGCTCGCCGAGCGCGGCGTCGAGTTCATCCCACGGGCCGCCTTCACCGAGCCCGGCCGCTACCCGGCGATGTTCACCGTTGGCGGTGACTTCGTGGAGACGGCCGGGCCGGTCGCGCTGGTCGTCGGGTTCGGGGTGCTCGAGGTGATGCTGCTGGCCGGCGCTGCGTTCGCGGTCGGCGCCCGCCGCCAGGTCCGCGAGCTCGGGCTGGTCGGCGCCAACGGCGGCACGGCGCGGCACGTGCGGCGCATGGTGCTCGCCCAGGGGCTGTTCCTGGGCACGCTCGGCGCCCTCGCCGGCATCGCGTTCGGCGGGCTGTTGCTGGTCGCGGGCGAGTCGTTCTGGGAGATGATCACCGGGCGCCTGATCGAGGGGTGGCGCTTCGGTTGGATCGAGCTGACGCTCGCCGGGGTGGTCGGCCTGCTGTCCGGGCTCGCGGCGGCGTTGCTGCCCGCGATCGGGGTGGCCCGGATGACGGCGGCGGACGCGCTGGCGCAGCGGTTCCGCAGCACCACACTCGGCGCGCGGCTGCCGATCCTGGGGGTGGTCCTGACGGTTGTCGGGATCGCGGGGGTGGTCGGGGCGGGGTTGCTCGGCCGGCGGTTGCTGGCCGAGCACCTCGCCCGGATCGACGAGTCGACCCAGTACTACATCGAGCCGAACCTGGTGGTGCCGACCATCGGGCTGGTCCTCGGCGGGCTGTGCGCGCTCGTCGGGATCCTGCTGACCACCTCGGGGCTGCTGGCGACCCTGGCCAGGATCAGCGGCCGGCTGCCACTGTCGGGCCGGCTCGCGCTGCGTGACGCCGGGCGGCACCGGCACCGGACCGTCCCCGCGATCGCGGCGATCATGATCGTCGTGGCCGGCTCGGTCACGCTGGCCTTCGTCTTCGCCGCCTCCGCGGTCGAGAACCTCCAGACCCACCCGGACAACACGATCTTCGTGCAGCCCGACCCGGGCAGCACGGTCACCGCCGGCGACGAGGAGGCCGACACGGAGGCACGCGAGCAGCTCGACAAGGGCACCCGCGACGTGGTCGCGGAGCTGCCCGGCTCGCGGACGCTCGACGTGACCGAGCTCGACGACCGGTCCGGCGAGCTGCCCGCGATGGTCGCGCTGGCCGCGGTCAACGGCCAGGAGAACATCTGCGGCGGGGGTGTCGTGCACATCGGCATCGGCACGCCGGCCTCGCTCGAGCTGGCCGCCGGCCGGGCGCCGGACGCGGCGGCGCTGGCGGCGTTGGACCAGGGCAAGGTCGTGGCGCTGGACGAGTGCGTGGTCGGCGCGGGCGGGACCGCCCGGACCGAGGTCTTCGAGGACGGGCCGGCACCGGTCGAGCTGGACGCCGTGCACCTGGAACGCGAGCCCGGCACGTACTTCTTCGCGCTGCCCGCGGCGTTCGTCTCGGAGCGGACCGCCACCGAGCTCGGGTGGACGGCCCGGCCGGCCGGGGTCGCCGTGACCTACCCGGCCGAGACGAGCCGGGACGACATCGACACGGCGTTCGCGGCGGCCGAGGACGCCGGCCTGTTCCTCAGCGCCCCGAGCGACCTGGAGGGGCAGATCGACCTGGTCAACCTCGCGCTGGCCGGCGGGGCGGGGCTGGTCACGTTGCTCGGTGTCGGCATCACGGTCGCCCTGTCCGGCGCGGAGAGCCGGGCCGACCTGGCCACGCTGGCCGCGATCGGCGCGCAGCCGCGGCGCCGGCGCACCCTGGCCGGGGCGCAGGCGCTGGTCCTCAGTGGACTTGGCACGGTGCTGGGCGTCGTGGTCGGTGGGGTGCTCGGGTACGCGATGACCCCGCTGGCCGGCGAGACGACGTTCGCGTGGCCGTGGCAGAGCCTGCTGGTCACGGTGCTGGTGGTGCCGCTGCTCGCGGTCGGCGTCGCGATGGTCGGCACCCGGGCCAGGCTGCCGATGTCGCGCCGGGTGGACTGAGGACGTATCTGCGGCCGGTCGCCGCGTTCCCTTGCTGTATCGGCGGAACGCGGCGACCGGACGGAGTGGATCCCATGCGTGCTTGCCTGGTCGTGGTGCTGGCGCTACTCGCGTCGACCGTCGTGGTGGTCGCACCGGCGGCGGCGGTGCCGGGGTTGGTCCGGCGGGAGTCGTTGCCGGAGGCGGCCAACTCGACCTGGTACCGCCAGGCCTGGGCGAACTGCCCGTCGGCGGGCTATCGGGTCGTCGGCGCCGGTGCGGAGCTGATCGGCGCCGGCAACCAGGTCCGGCTCACCACGGTGCACCCGTTCACCTCCGACACCGGCGGCAGCGTGTTCGTCCGCGCCGAGGAGTTCGACACCGGCTTCGCCGGCAACTGGCGGCTGATGGCCTACGCGATCTGCGCACCGGTTGGCTCGGTGCCCGGCTACCAGATCGTGTCCGGCAAGACGCCGGACACGTCGACGGTCTTCCAGCAGGCCACCGCCCGCTGCCCGGGAACGAAGCGGGTGATCGGCGTTGGCGGCGGCATCCTGCACGCCAACGGCCAGGTGGGCCTGCAGCTGCTCCGCCCGGCCAACCCGCTGGACATCTCCCGCGCCACCGCCCGCGAGGACGCGGACGGCTACGCGGCCAACTGGAGCGTGACGTCCTACGCCATCTGCGCCGACCGCATCGAGAGCGCGGCGGTGTACGGCCAGGTCGCCGACGGCTCCGGCGCCCAGGCGAACTGCCCGCCGGACAAGAAGCTCCACTCTGGTGGCGGAGGCGGCGGCCTGACGGACTCCGGCCCGGTCTGGCTCGATCTCCTTTACCCGTTCGACAACATGCGCACCTGGTGGGTCGCGATGACCGGCACCCCGACGGGCGGTCTCTCAGTCGGCGCCCTCTGCGCCTTCTGACCCCTGCCCGTCAGGGGACCAGGACGATCCGGCCGGCCGCGCGCCCGTTTGCCTGCCGCCCCCAGGCCGCGCCGACCTCGGCGAGCGGGACGGCCTCGTGGGCCACCGCGAGCCGGCCCGCCGCGGCCTGCTCGGCGACCACCGTGATCGCCTCGGCCCGCTGCTGCGGCGTCAGCTCGTTGTTCGTGTAACCCAGCAGCCGCAACGACTTGCTGCGCAAGGTGGCCGAGTCGATGGGGCACGTCTCGGCGGCCGAGCCACCCAGGTTGACCAACCGCCCGCCGGGGCGCAGGGTCCGCGCGGCGGCCGCCGCCGGCGCGCCGAACAGCGGGTCGAGCACCAGGTCCACCGGGCCGTCGGCCGCCGCGGTGAACCGGGCCGCCAGCTCGTCGACGTCCTCGGTGTCCAGCGCGACCACGGTGTCCGCGCCGGCCAGCGCCGCCCGCTCCTGCCCGGCCGGCGAGCGGGCGCCGGCCACCACCCGGCGGGCCCCCGCGATCCGGGCCAGCTGCACCGCCGCCTGGCCGACGACCCCGCCGGCACCGAGGACGAGCACCTGCTCACCGGCGGCCAGCTCGCCGCGCCAGGTCAGCGCCTGGTGGGCGGCGACGGCGGACAGGCCGAGCGCGGCGAGCGCCACCGGGTCGACCCCGGGCGGCAGCTCGACCAGGTCCTCGGCCGCCACCGCGACCACCGCGGCCATGCTCCCGTCCCCTGGCGCCATCCCGGCGGAGGTGGGGAACCACACCGCTCGTCCGTCGACCGTGCCGACGCCTTGCACGCCAGGGACGTACGGCGTGGCCGGCCGGCCGAAGTAGGACACTCCGGTGGCGCACAACAGGTCCAGCGGCGTGATGGGTGCGGCGCGGACCTCGACCAGCACGTCGCCGTTCCTGGCCACCGGCTCGGCCCGGTCGGCGACCGCGGGCGGGCGGCCCGGCTCCCGGATCTCCGCGGCGCGCATCAGGTGGCGATGTCGGGGTAGGGCAGGGACAGGTGCGACAGTCGCCGGGCGTACTCCAGCTGGAACCCGAGCGGCTCGTCGTGGTCGCGCTCGAACATCGCGATGAACAGGGTGAGCGTGAGGAACGGGTGCGCGCCGAGCTCGAACAGCCGCGGATAGTCGTGAGTGGACAGTGCGGTCCGCTCGGTGTCGTCGAACCGCAGCCAGGTGGAGGACTCCCCGGTGTGGCAGTTGAGGATCCGGTTTGCCTCGGTCTCCTCCCACCACTGGACCGTCCCTTGTGGATCGTCCCGGTA
>DATMDS010000036.1:0-2616 GCA_035557575.1 Pseudonocardia sp.
CGACTCGTGGTCACCGGTGTGCCGGGCCGGCTCCACGGCCGCGGTGGAGCCGTTGCGGTGCCGCTCGGCTCCGTGGCAGCGGGCGGTCGTCATGACGTCCACCGTGGACAGTGCCGACGAGGTGGACGGGGTGTCCGCGCCGATCTCGGGCCCGCCGGGGGTTTCGGGGCCGGCCTGGACCTCGGTGCCGGTCGGTTCGGGCGCTGGATCCGGATCGGCTCGGACGGCATCGCGGCCGGCGTGGGGCTCGGGCTGGCCCGGAGGTACCGCTTCCGGCGTCGGCGCGATTACCTCGGCGGGGCCGGAGGTGGGCCGGGCGCCGGCGGCCTCGACCTCGTCCGGTTCCGGCGCGTCCTGCACCGGGACGTCGGACTCGTCGCTCGTCCGGGCCGCGGCCGCGTCGAGCCCGGCCATCCGGTCCGCGCGGCCCCAGGGCGAATCGCCCGCACGCTCGGTCTCCGGTTGCGACCCGCGCGCGGCAACCCGACCTCCGGCGACCTCGGCCGCCGAGACCGCCGCCCGGGATCCGGCCGAGACACCGGCAGTGGATGCCTGGCTGCCCGGCTCACCGGTCGCCGGCGCCGCATCGTGGTCTTCGGCCGCCGACACCCGTTCGCCCGCGGCGGCGGTCACGGAGCCCGGAACCGCCCCCTCGCGGGCGTCGCTCTGCCCGGTTCGACCACCCGCGGTCGGCGCGGACGGGCCGGAGCCGGTCGCGCGCTTCCCGGCACCGAGGCTCGCGTGGCCGCCGCGCAGCTGGACCAGCTCGGCCACCGTCCGCGGCCCCCGGCGCGCCGCGCGCCGTCGCCGGATCACCAGCAGCGTCACCGCGGCCGCCGCGAGCGTGAGGGTTGCCGCCAGTCCCAGCGTGCTCGTCACGACCGTCTCCGCTCCGTCCGTCACCGCGCTGCGTCTCGGGTTCGCCGGCACCGGAAGACGGCGGAACCGACCCCGGGCGGGGCCCGGTGGCCAGCCCGCACGCGGCAACCTAACATCCACCCCGGCTCGGGACGGAGTCGCCCGACAGGGTGTTCTGGCTGTTCATCGTCATGATCACCAGTCCCGATTCGACCGTGGCTCGGGTGCCGGGGCAGGCTGTAGCGCGCCCGTGGAGAACCCGCCGACGGGCAGATCGGAGCGCTGGTGGACACCGAGCTGCGCGAGCTGGCCGCCGCCCACGGGGTGGCCACCCGGTACCGCGACGGCGGCGGCCAACCGGTGCACGTCGACCCGGAGGTCGTCGTCACCGTGCTCGGCCTGCTCGAGGTCGACGCGAGCAGCACCGCCGCCCGCCACGCCGCTCTCGCCGCCGTCCGCGCGAGCAGGCGGTCGGGCCGGCTGCCGGACACCATCGCCGCCCGCACCGACCGTCCTCGCCCCCTCCCCGGTCCCGGCGTGCTGACCGGGGAGGACGGCGAGCGGCGCCCGGTCACCGAGATCCCGGCCGGCCTGACCCCCGGCTGGTACCGGCTGGAGACCGGTGAGCAGCAGGTGACGGTCGTGGTCGCCCCGCCGGCGCTCACTGCGCCGCGCCGGACGTGGGGGTGGATGCTGCAGCTCTACGCGCTGCACTCGGCCGGCTCCTGGGGCATCGGCGACCTGGGTGACCTGCGTGCCTTCGCCGACTGGACCGGCCGCGAGCACGGCGCCGGCGCGGTGCTGCTCAACCCGCTGCACGCGATCACCCCGGTACCGCCGGTGCAGCCCTCTCCCTACACCCCGTCCAGCCGGTTCTTCGGCAACGCGCTGGCCCTGCGGATCACCGATCTGGACGCCTACACGCGGGCCGACCCGGACACCCGCGCCGAGGTCGACGCGCTGCGCCCCGAGCTCGTCGGCGGCCGCATCGAGCACGACCGCGTCTGGGCGGCCAAGCGCGCCGCTTCCGAGCTGCTGTGGCGGGCCGCCGGGCGACCGGAACCCCGGGACGTCGCCGACGATCTGTGGCAGTTCGCCACGTTCTGCGCGCTGGCCGAGCGCCACGGCGGACAGTGGAGCCGCTGGCCGGAGCCGTTGCGGCACCCGTCCGCCCCCGAGGTGGCGGCGGCGCGGGCCGAGCTCGCGCCGCGGGTCGCCTTCCACGCCTGGTTGCAGCAACAGGTCCAGCTGCAGCTGGCCGGGGTGCGCGACGCCGCCCGGGACGCCGGCATCACCCTGATCCACGATCTGGCCGTCGGCTGCGACCCCGAGGGCGCCGACGGCTGGGCGCTGCAGGACGTACTGGCCCGGGGCGTGCACATCGGTGCCCCACCGGACGCGTTCAGCCAGCAGGGCCAGGACTGGGGGCTGCCGCCGTGGCGGCCGGACCGGCTGGCCGCGACCGGCTACGCCGCCTACCGCGACCTGCTGCGGGCCCTGCTGCGGCAGGCCGACGGGCTGCGCATCGACCACGTCGCCGGCCTGTGGCGGCTGTGGTGGGTGCCGCCGGGCGCGTCCGCGGACCGGGGCAGCTACGTGCACTACGACTCCGAGGTGATGCTCGCGGTGCTGACCCTGGAGGCGCACCGCGCCGGCGCGATGGTGATCGGCGAGGATCTGGGCACGGTGGAGCCGGAGGTCACCGAGGGGCTGATCGAGCGGAACGTGCTCTCCTCGTCGGTGCTCTGGTTCACCCGC
>DATMDS010000037.1:0-40866 GCA_035557575.1 Pseudonocardia sp.
CAGCTGGCCAGCGTGCTGCGCTACGGGTCGCTGCCGCTGTCGTTCGAGTCCTCCGAGGCGCAGACGATCTCCGCCTCGCTCGGGGTGGCCTCGCTGCAGGCCGGGCTGATCGCGGGGGGCGTCGGGCTGGCCCTGGTGTTCGTCTACTGCCTGTTCTACTACCGGGTGCTGGGGCTGCTGACGATCCTGTCGCTGGTGCTCTCCGGCGGGATCGTCTTCGCGGTACTGGTGCTGCTCGGGCGCTGGATCGGGTTCACCCTCGACCTGGCCGGGGTGGCCGGCTTCATCGTGGCCATCGGCATCACCGCGGACTCGTTCGTCATCTTCTTCGAGCGGTTGAAGGACGAGGTGCGGGAGGGCCGCTCGTTCCGCTCGGCGGTGCCGCGCGGCTGGGTGCGGGCCCGCCGGACGATCCTGTCCGCCGACGCGGTGAGCTTCCTGGCCTCCGCGGTGCTGTACGTGCTGGCCGTGGGCCAGGTGAAGGGCTTCGCGTTCACCCTCGGCCTGTCCACCGTGCTCGACCTGATCGTGGTGTTCCTGGTGACGCACCCGCTGGTCGCGCTGGCCTCGGGCTCCCGGGTGTTCTCCAGCCCGTCCTTGTCCGGGCTGGGCGCGGTCGCCCGGATCGGCGCCGAGCGCAAACGGGTCGCGGCCACGGCCGGCGCGGCGAAGGGAGTCTGAGATGACCCGGTCCACCGCCGCCCGCCGCCCGGGTCTCCTGTCCCGGCTCTACACCGGCACCGGGGCGTTCGACATCGTCGGCCGCCGGCGCACCTGGTACCTCGCGTTCGGACTGCTGGTGTTGGTCTGCGCGGCCTCGATGGTGCTGCGCGGGTTCAACCTCGGTATCGACTTCACCGGCGGCACCCAGATCCAGTTCCCGTCCCGCACGGCCGCCGCCCCGGCCGATGTGGAGGCCGTGCGCGGGGTCTACGAGCGGGTGGTCGGCGCCGAGCCGGCCGCGGTGCAGACCGTGGGCACCGGCGACTCCGCCTCGGTGGTGATCCGCTCCGAGGCCCTGGACCCCAACCAGGTCGTCGCGCTCAAGCAGGCGCTGTTCGACACCTTCGGCCCGATCGGCGGGGACGGGGCGCCGTCGGCCGCCGTGATCTCCGACAGCGCGGTCAGCGCCAGCTGGGGCGGCCAGATCACCACCCAGGCGCTGATCGCGCTGGCCGTGTTCCTGGTGCTGGTGACGATCTTCCTGGCGTTCTACTTCGAGCGGGCGATGGCGGTCGCGGCGCTGGTCGCGCTGCTGCACGACGTGGTGGTCACGGCGGGCATCTACTCGATCATCGGGTTCGAGGTCACCCCCTCCACGGTGATCGGCCTGCTGACGATCCTCGGATTCTCGCTCTACGACACCGTCGTGGTGTTCGACAAGGTCAGGGAGAACACCCGCGGGCTGCTCGGGCTGACGCGGCGCACCTACGCCGAGGCGGCCAACCTGGCGCTGAACCAGACCCTGATGCGCTCCATCAACACCTCGCTGATCGCGGTGCTGCCGGTCATCGGGCTGATGGTGATCGGCGTCGGGCTGCTGGGCGTCGGCACCCTGGCCGACCTGGCCCTGGTGCAGATGGTCGGCATCCTCACCGGCGCGCTGTCCTCGCTGCTGCTGGCCACCCCGCTGCTGGTGGACCTGAAGATGCGCGACCGCCGGTTCGTCGAGCACACGGCCCGGGTGCTGGCGCGCCGGAAGCGCTCGCCCGGCGGGCTCGCGACCGGGGCCGACGCCGAAGCGGCGGCCGGGGACGGTGCCCTCGAGGGCCGCGAGCCGGACCTGGTCGACGACGACGTGCTGGCCACCGAGCTGCGCCGGGAGCGGGCGATGGCCGCCGCGGCCGGCGCCCCGGCGCGCACCGGCAAGGGCAGCCCGGGCACGGGTCGCCAGAGCCCGGGCGGGGCGCACGCCCGGCCCCGCGGCAAGGCGGCCCGGCCCACCGGCAAGCGGCAGCGGTGACCCCGCGGTGACCGGAGCCGTGGGGATCACTCTCGATCCCGACGCCGATCCGGCGCTGGCCCGGGCCGCCGAGCTGGTCCGCGACGTCCCCGACTTTCCGCAGCCGGGGATCCTGTTCCGCGACATCACCCCGGTGCTGGCCGACGGCGAGGCGTTCACCACGGTGGCCACCGAGCTGGCCGCGCTCGTCGGCGACGCCGACGTGGTCGTGGGCATCGAGGCGCGCGGCTTCCTGCTCGGCGCGGCCGCCGCGGTCGTCGCCGGGACCGGGGTGGTTCCGGTCCGCAAGGCGGGCAAGCTGCCCGTGGTCGCGGCGTCGCACACCTACCGGCTCGAGTACGGCACCGCGACGCTGGAGCTGCCGGCGGACACCCTCCGGCCCGGCTCCCGCGCGTTCCTGATCGACGACGTGCTGGCCACCGGTGGCACCGCCGCGGCGGCCTGCGGTCTGCTGGCCGAGGTGGGCGTCGAGGTCACCGGGTTCGCCACCCTGCTGGCCATCGGTGCGTTGAACGGCCGCCAGCAGCTCGGCGACGTTCCGGTGCACGTGTTGCTGCATGCCTGACGACGAGTGGCCCGCCCGGGCCACGACCGGGGCCCGTGCCGGGCTGAACCGCGGCAGCCGCAGGTTTATCCTCCATGGGGTGGAGCGTGAGACCGTAAGCAGCGCCGAGGTGCTCCCGCCCGCCGAGGCGCACACGTGACGGACCTGCAGCCGGGCGCGCCCCCGAGCCCAGGCCCGGAGGTGGCGACCGAGACGGTCGCGGCGCGGCCGTCGGCCACCCGCCGGGTGCGGGCCCGGATCGCGCGCCGGATGACGCCGGCGCGGGTGGCTGCCGTGCCGCCGGTGCTGGAACCGCTGGCCACCGTGCACCGCACGATGCACCCGAAGGCCGACCTGGCGCTGCTGCAGCGGGCCTACGAGGTGGCCGAGGCCAAGCACGCCGGACAGCAGCGCAAGTCCGGCGACCCCTACATCACCCACCCGCTGGCCGTGGCGGCGATCCTGGCCGAGCTGGGCATGGACACCACGACGCTCGTCGCCGCGCTGCTGCACGACACCGTCGAGGACACCGACTACCCGCTGGACAAGCTGCGCGCCGAGTTCGGCGAGGAGGTCGCGCACCTCGTCGACGGCGTGACCAAGCTGGACAAGGTGGAGTTCGGCAACGCCGCCGAGGCGGAGACCATCCGCAAGATGGTGGTGGCCATGGCCCGCGACCCGCGGGTGTTGGTGATCAAGCTGTCGGACCGGCTGCACAACATGCGCACCATGCGCTTCCTGCCCCCGGAGAAGCAGGCCAAGAAGGCCCGCGAGACGCTCGAGGTGATGGCCCCGCTGGCGCACCGGCTGGGCATGGCCACCGTCAAGTGGGAGCTGGAGGACCTGTCCTTTGCGATCCTGCACCCCAAGAAGTACTCGGAAATCGTCCGGCTGGTCGCGACCAGGGCACCGTCGCGGGACACGTACCTCAAGCAGGTCATCGACGAGGTCACCGCGCAGCTGGACTCGGCCCGGATCACGGCCACCGTCGAGGGCCGGCCCAAGCACTACTACTCGATCTACCGCAAGATGATCGTCAAGGGCCGGGACTTCGACGACATCCACGACCTGGTCGGGGTGCGGGTGCTGGTCGACGAGGTGCGGGACTGCTACGCGGCGGTGGGCATGGTGCACGCGCTGTGGCAGCCGATGCCCGGGCGGTTCAAGGACTACATCGCGCAGCCCCGGTTCGGCGTCTACCAGTCGCTGCACACCACGGTGATCGGGCCCGACGGCAAGCCACTGGAGGTGCAGATCCGCACGCGGGACATGCACCGCACGGCGGAGTACGGGATCGCGGCGCACTGGCGGTACAAGGAGACCCCGCGCCACCAGAGTGCGGCCGCCGGAACCGTCGAGGTCGACGAGATGGCCTGGATGCGGCAGCTGCTGGACTGGCAGCGGGAGGCCGCGGACCCCGGTGACTTCCTCGAGTCGCTGCGCTTCGACCTGGCCAGCCAGGAGATCTTCGTGTTCACCCCGAAGGGCGACGTGATCACGTTGCCGTCCGGGTCCACACCGGTCGACCTGGCCTACGCCGTGCACACCGAGGTGGGCAACCGCTGCATCGGCTCCCGGGTGAACGGCCGGCTGGTGGCGCTGGAGCGCAAGCTCGAGTCCGGCGACGTGGTGGAGATCTTTACCTCGAAGGCCGAGGCCGCCGGGCCGAGCCGGGACTGGTCGACCTTCGTGGCCTCGCCCCGGGCCAAGACCAAGATCAAGCAGTGGTTCGCGAAGGAGCGCCGCGAGGAGGCCATCGAGGCCGGCAAGGAGGCGATCACCCGCGAGGCGCGGCGCACGGCGATGCCGCTGCAGCGCCTGGTGTCCGCGGACGCGATGGCCGCGCTGTCCCGGGAGCTGCACTTCCCGGACCTGTCCGGGCTGTACGCGGCCATCGGGGAGGGCCACGTCAGCGCGCGGCACGTGGTGCAGCGGCTGGTGGCGTTGCTGGGCGGCGAGGAGCAGGCCGAGGAGGATCTGGCCGAGCGGGCCACGCCGTCCACGGTCCGGCTGCGCCGCTCCGGCGGCGACGCCGGCGTCGTCGTCCGCGGCGACGGCTCTGACCTGGCCGACCTGTACATGAAGCTGGCCCGCTGCTGCACCCCGGTGCCCGGCGACGAGATCCTCGGCTTCGTCACCCGCGGTGGCGGCGTGTCGGTGCACCGCACCGACTGCACGAACGCCGGCGACCTGCAGGCCAGGGCCGAGCGGCTGGTCGACGTGGCCTGGTCGGTGTCGCCCGGTTCGGTCTTCCTGGTGGGGATCCAGGTGGAGGCCCTGGACCGGCACCGGTTGCTGTCGGACATCACCAAGGTGCTGGCCGACGAGAAGGTCAACATCCTGTCCGCCTCGGTGACCACGAGCCGGGATCGGGTGGCCGTCTCCCGGTTCAGCTTCGAGATGGGCGACCCCAAGCACCTCGGCCACGTGCTGCGGGCGGTGCGCAACGTGGAGGGCGTCTACGACGTGTACCGGGTGACCAGCGCCAGCTGATCACCCGGCCCGTTCAGCCGGCGGTGGCGGTCTGGACGGTGACCGCCGTGACCGGCGTCCCGTCGCCCTCGCCGTTGGAGTTGTCCGAGCCGGCCCGGGCGATCCCGTCGATGGTAGCCAGGCCGGGCTCGCCGATGGTGCCGAACACGGTGTAGTCCGGCGGCAGCGTCGAGTCGGCGTAGACCAGGAAGAACTGGCTGCCCCCCGAGTTCGGGGCGGAGGTCTTGGCCATCGCCACCGTGCCCCGCGGGTAGATCACGGCCTGCCCGCCCGCGGTCGGGGCGAGGTCGGTCGGCGGCTCGTCGCCGATCGTGTAGCCCGGGCCGCCGGAGCCGGTACCGGTCGGATCCCCGCACTGCAGCACCTTCAGGCCCTCGCCGGTGGTCAGCCGGTGGCACGGGGTGTCGTTGTAGTACCCCGCGTTGACCAGGCTCAGGAAGCTCTCCACGGTGCACGGCGCCTTGGCCCGGTCCAGCGTCAGCGGGACGGGGCCGGCGCTGGTCTGCAGCGTCACCGCTGCGGTGCCGGACGTGGGCGCGTCGGCGACGGTCGGAACCGGCGCGGGCTTGGCCGCCGGCTCCTGCGGGGTCGGGGTGAAGGAGCACGTGCCCGGTGCGGCGGCGGGCGCGGCGGTGGCGGTCGGGGCGGCCGCGTCGCTGGGGGGCGCCGCGGTGTCCGCCTCGCTCCCGCCCCAGGAGCTGAGCAGCACGAATCCGGCCACCACGACGACCACGACCGCGATCGAGGTGATCACGGCGATCTGCTGGCGGCGCTTGGCCCGTTGCGCCCGGCGCTCCTGCTGGCGCTCCAGCTTGCGCTTGGCCGCCTCGCGCCGCATCTGGTTGGTCGTCACCGCACTCCTTCGTCGTCCCGCCGCCTCGGCCTACCGGGCGCCACCGGTCGACCGCAGAATAGCCACCGTGCCCGAGCCCGCCCGCAGCGGCGTCTACCCTGGTGAGGTGCTCGTCGCGGGATTTCCGGCCGGTTCCTTCCAGACCAACTGCTACGTGGTGGCCACCGAGGCCGGTGCCCCGTGCGTGATCATCGACCCCGGCCAGGACGCGGTGGAGCCGCTGGACTCGCTGCTCGCCGAGCACCGGCTCACCCCGGTCGCGGTGCTGCTGACGCACGGCCACTTCGACCACACCTTCAGCGTGTCCCCGGTCTGCGACGGACACGACGTGCCGGCCTGGATCCACCCCGACGACCGGGCCATGCTGGCCGACCCGATGATCGGCCTGTCCCGGGAGGCGATGGCGTTCTTCGGCGGCCGCCTCGAGCTGCGCGAACCGCGCGACGTGCGGGAGCTGGCCGACGGCGCGGCGCTGGACATCGCCGGGGTGACGCTGCGGGTCGAACACGCGCCCGGGCACACCCGCGGCTCGGTGCTGTTCTGCACGGACACCGGGCCCGCCGCGGACGGCGGCACCGAGGTCATCCTGGCCGGGGACACGCTGTTCGCCGGGTCCATCGGGCGCACCGACCTGCCCGGTGGTGACCACGAGCAGATGCTGGCCAGCCTGGCCGCCCTGGTGGGCGGGCACGAGGACTCGGCGGTGGTGCTGCCCGGGCACGGCCCGACCACGACCATCGGGCGGGAGCGGGCGTCCAACCCGTTCCTGCGCGGGCTGGCCCCGGCCCCCGGACGCGGCCTGTGACCGCCGTGGAATCGGGTCCCGCGCAGCAGCGGGCCAGCGCGTTCGCGGCGCCCAAGGGCGTCCCGGAGTACGTGCCGCCGGAGTCGGCCGGGTTCGCCGCCGTGCGCGACACCCTGCTGGCCGCCGCCGACCGGGCCGGCTACGGGTTGATCGAGCTGCCCGTCTTCGAGGACACCGGGCTGTACGCGCGCGGCGTCGGCGAGTCCACCGACGTGGTCAGCAAGGAGATGTACACCTTCGCCGACCGCGGGAACCGCTCGGTGACGCTGCGTCCGGAGGGCACCGCGGGCGTGGTCCGCTCGGTGATCGAGCACGGCCTGGACCGGGCCGGGCTGCCGGTCAAGCTGCGCTACGCGGGCCCGTTCTTCCGCTACGAGCGGCCCCAGGCCGGGCGGTACCGGCAGTTGCAGCAGGTCGGGATCGAGGCCATCGGGGTGGACGACCCGGCGCTGGACGCCGAGGTCGTCGCGGTGGCCGACGAGGGCTTCCGCGCGCTCGGGCTGACCGGGTACCAGCTGGAGATCACCTCGCTCGGGGACGCCGACTGCCGGCCCGGGTACGGGGAGCTGCTGCGCGAGTTCCTGGCCGGGCTGCCGCTGGACGAGCCGACCCGGGCCCGGGCGCAGGCCAACCCGCTACGCGTGCTCGACGACAAGCGGCCCGAGGTCCGCGCCCTGCTCGAGGATGTGCCGCTGCTGATGGACCACCTCTCGGCGGCTGCCGCCGAGCACCACGCGGCCGTGCTCGCCCACCTCGACGACCTCGGGGTGGCGTACGTACCGAACCCGCGGATGGTGCGCGGGCTGGACTACTACACCAAGACCACGTTCGAGTTCGTGCACCCGCAGCTCGGCGCGCAGTCCGGGATCGGCGGCGGCGGGCGCTACGACGGACTGATGGCCACCCTGGGTGGGCAGCAGCTGTCCGGCATCGGCTTCGGGATCGGGGTGGACCGCACACTGCTCGCCTGCCGGGCCGAGGGGGTGGCGCCGTGGTCGGAGGCCCGCTGCGAGGTCTTCGGGGTCCCGATGGGCGAGGCGGCGCAGCGCCGGCTGGTGGTGCTGGCGGCGGCCCTGCGCCGGGGCGGGGTGCGGGTCGACCTGGCGTACGGGGGCCGCGGGCTGAAGGGGTCGATGAAGGCGGCCGATCGTTCGGGCGCCCGCTTCGCGCTGGTGCTGGGGGAGCGGGACCTGTCCGCGGGCACGGTCGGGGTCAAGGACCTGGTGTCGGGGGAGCAACGGTCGGTGCCGTGGGACGAGGCGGTCGACCACCTGCTCGCCGCGCTGGGCTGACGGCGTGACCGGGCACGACCGCGAGCGCTGGGACGCCCGGCATGCGGTCGTCGCCGCGGACACCCCGATGCCGCCGGGCGCGCTGCGCGGCCGGGAGTCGCTGCTGCCCCCGGGCGGGGCTGCCCTGGACGTGGCCTGCGGCCGGGGTGCGGTGGCGGTGTGGCTGGCCACCCGGGGGTTCACGGTGGACGCGGTCGACGTCTCCGGTGTCGGGCTGGCCGCCGGGGCCGCGCTGGCCGCGCGGTCCGGGGTCGGTGACCGGGTGCGGTGGTGGCAGCACGACCTCGACGCGGGGCTGCCGCCGGGGTGCGCCGGTCCGTACGACGTGGTCGTCTGCCAGCGGTTCCGCGACCCGCGGCTGTATCCGGTGCTGTCGCGGCGGCTCGCGGTCGGCGGGCTGCTGGTGGTGACCGTGTTGTCCGAGTGCGGGGACGCCGGCGGGCCGTGGCGGGCGGCGCCGGGCGAGCTGGTGGCGGCGTTCGCCGAGTGCGTGGTGCTGGCGCAGTGGGAGGGCAACGGGGAGGCGAGCCTGCTGGCCCGGCGCCCGGACGACGGTGCTGCGGCCGGGTGATGCAGCCCGCAGGTCAGGCCGACGGCGGGCCGGCGGCCGTCCGCGGCTCGGGGTGCGACTCCTCCCGGCTCGCGACCAGCGCCGCCAGCGCCGTGGTGATCGGCACCGAGGCGACCAGCCCGATGCTCCCGACGAGCGTGCGCACGACCTCGGTGGCGACGTCCTGCGCGGTCACCACCTCGCCCAGCGCCCGCCCGGACAGGGTGAACAGCAGCAGCAGCGGCAGCGAGGCCCCGGCGTAGGCCAGGACCAGCGTGTTCACCGCCGACGACACGTGGTCGCGGCCGATCCGCATCGCCGCCCGGAACAGGTCCGGCGCCGTCATCCGGGGGTCTGCCCGGTGCAGTTCCCAGACCGCGCTGGTCTGGGTGACGGTGACGTCGTCGAGCACGCCCAGCGCCCCGATGATCACCCCGGCGAGCAGCAGGCCGCGGGCGTCCACCCCGGTACCCAGGGTGGCGATGAGGTTGCTGGTCTGGTCGTCCAGCCCGGTCAGCTCGGCCGCGGCCGCGAACACCGCGCCGAGCACCCCGATCAACGCCAGCGAGAGCAGCGTGCCGAGCACGGCCGTCGACGTGCGGGCGGACAACCCGTGCGTCAGGTACAGGACCGCGAACATGATCAGGCAGGACCCGACCACGGCCACCGCCAGCGGATCCCGCCCGGCCAGGATCGCCGGCAGCACGAAGGCCAGCAGGATCAGGAAGCTGAGGGCCAGCGCGACCAGCGCGGCGAGGCCCCGCCAGCGGCCCAGCAGCAGCACTGCGGCGGCGAAGGCCACGGCCAGCCAGAGCAACGACGGCCCACGCTGGAAGTCGACGATCTGGAACGAGCCGGGATCGGTCGGGTCGCCGCCCGACCAGGCGAGCACCACGCGGTCACCGACCGCGAACCGCGGTGAGCTCGGTTCCACCGGCACCACCTGCACCAGGTCCCGTTCCGGTAGCGGCCCGTCCGACATCCGCACCACGAGCGCGACACACCGGCTCAGGTCGGCCTCGCCGGGGGTGCACTCGGCAGCTCGGGTGTCGGTGACCTGGGCGTGCACCGTTTGCGCCGGCGACAGCGTGGGCGCCGGCAGTGGGCCGGTGGGCCAGAGCAGGATCACACCCGCCAGCGTGGCCACCACGGCCGGTACGAGGAGAGCAGTGATCAGCAACCGGACCCGATGCCCGGCCGGGGCGGCCGGCCCGTGCGCGTGCCCGTGCCCGTGCGGCGGCGGGTCGATCGGCGTGCCGGCACCGCGCGGGCGGGCACCCAGCCAGCTGGTGAGCGGGGAGTCCGAGCGGGCGCGTGGGCGGTCCGTTGTCGCGGGCGGCACGGCCCCCGGCACCGGGTCCTGCGCCGGGGCATCGATCGGGGCACGACCGCGGTCCACCATCGTGTCACCCCGGGTGGCCACGGTCGGCGGATCCTGGGACGCCTGCTCGGTGCCGATCGGTGGACTCCGGAGAGCCGCGTCGGCATCGGCCCACGGTGGGCGGGACGCCGGCTCGTCGCCGACCCGCGGCATCCCGAATGTGCGGCCCACATCGGTTCGCGGCGCCGCGAAGGCCGGGACGCGGCCCGGTGACCGGACCGCCGTCTCGGCTTCGGGGTGTTCCGCGAACGCCGGCCCGGCAGCGCTCGGCCCGGCACCGCCCGACGTAACACGGCCGGACGCAGCACCGCCCGGCGCCGCCCCGAATCCCCGGTCGAAGCCGGCCGGCGGCACCGCAAAGACCGGTTCGGGCCGACCCGGCGGCACGGCAGGTACCGGATCGGCGGACCGGCCCGCCGGGTGGTGCCCGGGTGCCCTGCGCGCGGCCGGGCCGGGGCCTTCGTCGTCGTCGTCGTCGAGATCCGGCAGCCGCGGACGCCAGCCCGGAAGCGGCTGCCGGGGCATGCCGCCCTCGCCCACCGGAATGTCCGCGCCGACATCCGCTGAGGTCTGCTCGCCGGTCCCGGCGCCCGGTTCCGGTCGCGCGTGCCGCGAACCCCCGGGATCGGGATCGGGGCGGTACGGCGGCAACGGCTCGGTTGCGGTGTCCGGGCGACGGTGCCGGTGGCGGCCACGGTCAGCATGTCCCGGCCCGCTGGGGTCGCGGGGGGACGGAGAGCCCGGTTCGGCTGGCAGCACGCGCTCATACTGACAACCCGCGATGGCGTCGTGGCCCGCAGTCCTGCGAAAGCGGGTTACCCGATGGCGATGGGGCCTGGGCGAGCAGGACAGGGTGCCGTCGCGGTCATATCCTGCCGGACCGATCGAGCTTGCGTTCGATTCGAACATGTGTTCGACTACTCGTGTGAGATGGAGTCGGCAAGATGTCCAGGACGACGGTGTCGGGGCCGCTTCCGCCCTGCCCGGCCTCCGCGGACTGCTGCGTTCGGTGCGCACCCCGGAGTTCGCGGGCACCGTGTTCCACGAGGTCGAGGCGAAATCGGCGCTGAACCGGGTGCCCGGGAGCTCGCCGGTGCCGTTCCGCTGGACCGTGAACCCCTACCGGGGCTGCTCGCACGCCTGCGTGTACTGCCTGGGCGGCGACACCCGGGTACTGCTGGCCGACGGACGGACCCGCCCGATCGCGGAGCTGCGGGTCGGCGACGTCGTGCTGGGCACCCAGGTCGTCGACGGGTGCCGGCGCTACGTGCCGACCACCGTCCGGGCGCACTGGTCGACCGTCAAACCCGCGCACCGGGTCCGGCTGGCCAACGGGGCCGAGCTGGTGGCCAGCGGCGAGCACCGGTTCCTGGCCGCCGACGGCTGGCGGCACGTGCGCGGCGGGTGGTGTCGGGCCGGCCGCCGGCGGCGGCTGCGGGCCGGCAGTGGGCTGCTCGGACCCGGTCGGTTCGGCCCGCAGGCCCAGCCCACACCGGCCTACCGGCGCGGCTATCTGTGCGGGCTGATCCGGGCCGACGACGCCGCCGCCCCCGGCAGGTCCTTCCCGTCGACGCGGCTCGGTCTGGAGGCACTGGGCCGGGTACACCACTACCTCGCCGCGCTGGCCGAACGTCTCCCGCTGCCGGTCGGCGGCGGCCCGGCCGGACCGGGCCGGATCGGGCCGCTGCCCGCGGCCTCGACGGGCGACGGCACGACGATCGCGGACGCGCTGCGCTGGCCGGAGCAGGCCGGCAGCGACTGGTGTCGCGGCTTCCTCGCCGGCGTCGTCGACTCCTGCGGCGTCACGGTCCGCGGGCAGCTGCGGATCCGGCACCCGGACGACGAGATCGTGGGGCGGGTGGCCGGTGCCTGTCATCGGCTGGGTTACCGGTTCGAGGTCGAGTCGGAGCAGCTGGCGGGCGGCGGGCGGACACCGTCGGTCCGGCTGCTCGGGGGCGCGCCGGAGCTCCTGCGGTTCCAGCACGAGGTCGACCCGGCGGGGCACCGGCCGCGCGACCTGTCCGGGGCACCGGTCACCGGTGGCTCGGCGCTGACCGTGGAGTCCATCGTGCCGGCCGGGGTGCAGCGGCTCTACGACATCACCACCGACACCGGCGACTTCGTGGCCGAAGGGGTGATCAGCCACAACTGCTTCGCCCGCAACACCCATACCTACCTGGAGCTGGACGCCGGCGCCGACTTCGACAGCCAGATCGTCGTCAAGGTCAACATCGCCCGGGTGCTGGACCGCGAGCTGCGCGCGCCGCGCTGGACGCGGGAGCCGGTGGCGATGGGCACCAACACCGATCCGTATCAGCGCGCGGAGGGGCGCTACCGGCTGATGCCGGGCGTGATCGGCGCTCTGGCCCGGTCCGGAACGCCGTTCTCGCTGCTCACCAAGGGCACCGTGCTCGCTCGTGACCTGCCGGCGCTCGTGGCCGCGGCGGCCGACGTACCGGTCCGGCTCGGGGTGTCGATCGCGCTGCTCGACCGGCAGCTGCAGGCCGGTCTGGAGCCGGGCACCCCGTCGCCGGCGGCGCGGCTGGAGCTGGTGCGCCGGATCCGCGGTGCCGGGCTGCGCTGCGGGGTGATGGTGGCGCCGGTGCTGCCGCTGCTCACCGATTCGACCGAGCAGCTGGACGCGCTGCTCGGCCGGATCGCGGCGGCCGGGGCCGACGGTGCCACGGTGCTCGCGCTCCACCTGCGGCCGGGTACCCGCGAGTGGTTCCTGGGGTGGCTCACGCGCGAGCATCCCGACCTGATCGAGCCGTACGCAGGGCTGTACCGGCGCGGCGCCTACGTCGTCCCGGAGTACCGGCACGCGCTCGCCGAGCGGATCGCGCCGCTCCTGCGGCGGCACGGGCTGAGCTCCGGGGCCGACAACCGGTCGGACCCCGGGGCGCACACCCCGCAGCCGCCGGAGCCGCGCCCCGAACAGCTGAGCCTGCTGTGAGCCGTGCGGCGGCGGCCGGGGAAACCTGGTGGCGAACAACCCGCCGTCGCCGGATAGCCTCGGATCGTGATGCGCACCCACCCCGCCGGCACCCTTCGTACCGAGCACGCCGGACAGACCGTCACCCTGGCCGGCTGGGTGGCCCGCCGTCGCGATCACGGCGGGGTGATCTTCATCGACCTGCGGGACTCCTCGGGTTCGGCCCAGGTGGTCTTCCGCGAGGGCGAGATGGCCGAGCGCGCGCACCGGCTGCGGGCGGAGTTCTGCGTGCGGATCGTCGGGACCGTGACCCCGCGCCCGGCCGGCAACGAGAACCGGGAGCTGCCGACCGGCGAGATCGAGGTCACGGTGGCCGAGCTGACCGTGCTGTCGGAGTCCGCGCCGCTGCCGTTCCCGCTCGACGAGCACACCGACATCGGCGAGGAGATCCGGCTCAGGTACCGCTACCTAGACCTGCGACGGTCCGGCCCGGCGGCGGCGCTGCGGCAACGCAGCGAGGCGAACCGGATCGCCCGCACGATCCTGCACGAGCGCGACTTCGTCGAGGTCGAGACGCCCACCCTCACTCGGTCCACCCCGGAGGGTGCGCGCGACTTCCTGGTCCCGGCCCGGCTGCGCCCCGGCTCCTGGTACGCCCTGCCGCAGAGCCCGCAGCTGTTCAAGCAGCTGCTGATGGTGGCGGGAGCCGAGCGTTACTACCAGATCGCCCGCTGTTACCGCGACGAGGACTTCCGGGCCGACCGGCAACCCGAGTTCACCCAGCTCGACATCGAGATGAGCTTCGTGGATCAGGACGACGTCATCGAGCTGGGCGAGCGTGTCACCGCGGCGTTGTGGTCCGAGCTGGTCGGCTACGAGATCCCGCGGCCGATCCCGCGGCTGACCTACGCCGACGCGATGGCCCGCTTCGGGTCCGACAAGCCGGACCTGCGGTTCGGGATCGAGCTCACCGAGCTGACCGACTACTTCGCCGACACCGCGTTCCGCGTGTTCCAGGCGCCGTACGTGGGCGCGGTCGTGATGCCGGGCGGCGGCGACCAGCCGCGCCGGCAGTTCGATGCCTGGCAGGAGTGGGCCAAGCAGCGTGGCGCGCGCGGGCTGGCCTACGTGACCGTCGGCAGCGGGGGCGAACTCGGTGGCCCGGTCGCGAAGAACCTGTCCGAGGTCGAGCGCGAGGGCCTGGCCAAGGCCGTGGGTGCGGAGCCCGGCGACTGCATCTTCTTCGCCGCCGGGCACGCGGACGACGCCCGCGCCCTGCTCGGTGCGGCCCGCGCGGAGATCGCCCGCCGCTGCGGCCTGGTCGACGAGAGCGCATGGTCGTTCGTCTGGGTCGTCGACGCGCCGATGTTCGAGCGGATCCGCGACGACGCCGGGCGGGAGCTGGGCTGGACCGCGGTGCACCACCCGTTCACCTCGCCCAACGCCGACTGGGCCGACCGCTTCGAGGAGGCGCCGGACCGGGCGCTGGCCTTCGCCTACGACATCGTCTGCAACGGCAACGAGATCGGCGGTGGGTCGATCCGTATCCACCGCTCCGACGTACAGCAGCGGGTGTTCGCGCTGCTGGGCATGGACGAGGCCGAGCAGCGGGAGAAGTTCGGGTTCCTGCTCGACGCGTTCGCCTACGGGCCGCCGCCGCACGGTGGCATCGCGTTCGGCTGGGACCGCATCTGCATGCTGCTCGCCGGCGCCGACTCGCTGCGGGACGTGATCGCCTTCCCGAAGACCGGGGGTGGCTTCGACCCGCTCACGTCCGCCCCGGCGCCGATCACACCCGAGCAGCGCAAGGAGGCCGGGATCGACGCACAACCGGCCCGGGTGGACCCGAACTCCGGGCCCACGGCCCCGCCGGTCACCGAGCCGCGCTGACCTCCACGGGGGGTCGCGTAGCGCCGCCGGAAAGCCAGCGATGATCAACCTGCGCAGTCGTCGGAAGGGTAAGGTCGCTCACAATGGTTCGCGACCTGGGCGGGTTCCCCAGGCCGGTGCTTGCTGCGCTGGCCGCTGCCGAACGACTGTTGACCCGCCGCGCCGGCGCGGACGTCGTGCTGGCCGATCCGGAGGATCTCGGCGGCAGCGACCGCTCGGTCGTCGCCCGCGCCCGGGTCGCGCGCAACCCCTTCTCGCTGCCGCGAACCGTGGTCGTCAAGCACTACCTGGGCCGCCCTGAGCCGGGCCGGCCCGACCCGTTCCACTACGAGGTGGCCAGCTGCCAGCTGTTCACGGCGCTGCCCACCGACGCCCGGCCGAGCCCGGTACTGATCGCCCACGATCAGGAGAGCCGGCTGCTGGTGCTGGAGGACCTGGGCCGCAGCTCCACGCTGGCGGACAAGCTGTTCGGCCCGGACCCGGCGTCGGCGAAGCGCTGCCTGCTCAGCTGGGCCCGGGCACTGGGCCGGATGCAAGCGGCGACCGCAGGTCGGGAGGGTGACTTCGGCGCCCTGCTGCGCCGGCAGGGTGAGCGGGCCTGGCGGGATCCGATGGCCGATGAGGCGCGGGCGGCGCTGGCCGGGCTGCCGGTGCTGCTCAAGGAGGAGCTGGGGGTCGACGTGTCGTCGCCGGCCATGGTGGAGGCGCACGAGACGGCGCGGCTGCTCGGCGTCACCCGCTACCGGGCGTTCAGCCCGTCCGACACCTGCCCGGACAACAACCTGGTGACCAGCCGCGGTGTCCGGTTCGTCGACTTCGAGTGGGGTTGCTTCCGGGACGTGGCGCTGGACGCCGCGTACTTCCGGGTGCCGTTCCCGGGCTGCGAGGCCTGCTTCGCGCTGCCCGCGGGCATGGCCGAGGCGATGCTGGTGGCGTGGCGCGACGAGATCGCCTCGGTCTGGCCGGATCTGGACCGGTCGGATCGGCTCGAGCGCCGGCTCACCGATGCGCAGCTGCTGTGGGCGTGGTTGTGCACGTGGTGGTGGCTGCCCCGGGTCCGGGAGCGGGACATGCCGGTCGGCCCGGATTCGACCCGGTCACCGCGGATCAGTACCGCGCTCGGGCACTACTGGCGCCAGCTGGAGGTCGCCGCGAGGGCGGCCGGGCTGCAGGCCACGGCCGATCTCGGCGCGGCCGTGACGGCGGCGCTGGCGGATCGGTTCCCGGATGCCCCGGCGGTGCTGCCGATCTTCCCGGCCTTCCGGTCGGAGCTGGCCAGGACGTGAGACGGGGGGCGCTTCACGCCCCCGGAAGCAGCGTCTCGATCTCGACCAACCGGCTGCGCGTGCAGTCCGGGCAGATCCGGGCCACCGCGCCGTCGGGAGCGTGCCGGCTGCTCCAGAACAGGTCGGCCGTCTCGGCGAGCGGGCGCGGGCGAGTGCAGTGCGGGCACGTGGTGGTGGTTTCCATGCCTTCCGAGGGTGTACCCCCGGTCTTGCCGGGAGGTGAACCTGCTGTCAGCACGGTGCTACGGATTGTTGCCGGTAGCGCGCAGGAATCGATCGATCCGGACCAGCGCCTCCTCCAGCAGCGGCAGCGCGGTGGCGTAGGAGCAGCGCACGTGCCCCTCGCCGGAGGGGCCGAACACGCTGCCCGGCACGACGGCCACCTGCTCCGCGTGCAGCAGCCGCTCGGCGAACGTCTCCGAGTCCAGTCCGCTGCTGCGGATCGAGGGGAAGGCGTAGAACGCACCGCCCGGTTCGGGGCAGTCCAGGCCGATCTCGCGCAGCCCCTTCACGAAGACCCGGCGTCGCCGGTCGTAGTCGGCGACCATCGCGTCGACGTCGTGGTCGGGGGCGGCCAGCGCCTCCACCGCGGCCAGCTGGGAGACGTGCGGCGCGCACAGCATCGTGTACTGGTGCACCCGCACGCACAGCTCGGCGACGGCGGCCGGAGCGCAGATCCAGCCGACCCGCCAACCGGTCATGGCGTGTGCCTTGGAGAAGCCGCCGAGCAGCACCGTGCGTTCGCGGGCCCCTGGCAGCGTGGCCAGGCAGGTGTGCCCACCGGTGTAGGTGAGCCGGTTGTAGATCTCGTCGGAGATCAGGTAGAGGTCGTGCTGTTCGGCCAGCCGGACCAGGCCGTGCAGCGCCGCGGGCGGCTGCACGGCGCCCGTGGGGTTGGCCGGCGAGCCGATCAACACCGCCTTGGTCCGCGGGGTGACCGCCGCCGCCACCACGTCCGGGTCCACCGCGAAGTCGTTCTCCCAGCTCGTGGGCACCCGTACCGGAGTTCCGCCGGCGAACGCGACGCAGGGTTCGTAGGCCACGTAGCACGGCTCCGGAATGATCACCTCGTCGCCGGGGTTGAGCAGCACCCGCAGGGCCAGGTCCAGGCCCTCGGACACCCCGGTGGTGATCAGGCACTCGTCCTGCCACGAGTAGCGGGCGGAGTACCGGGCGGCCAGGTCGGCGCAGATCAGCTCGCGCAGCCGGGGCAGCCCCGCGTTGGACGTGTAGGTGGTGTAGCCGTGCTCCAGGGCGTAGATCCCGGCCTCCCGCACCCGCCACGGGGTGACGAAGTCCGGCTCGCCGACCCCGAGCGAGATCACGTCGTCCATCTCGGCGGCGATGTCGAAGAACCGTCGGATCCCCGACGGCGGGCAGCCGGCGATGACCGAGTTCAGCGGTCTCACGGCGTCACCGGCAGCCGGTGGTCGGGGTCGGCCTCGGTGAACGCGTCGCCGTCGCGCTTGTAGGTCTTCAGCACGAAGTGGGTCGCCGTGGACCGGACGCGGTCCAGTGTGGACAGCTTCTGGGACACGAAGTCGGAGACCGCGCGGATGTTGCGGCCGGTCACCGTGCAGCGCAGGTCGTGCCCGCCGGAGACCAGGTAGACGCTGCGCACCTCGCCGAACCTCGCGATCCGCTGGGCCACGTCGTCGAAGCCGACCTCGCGCGCCGGCGAGAGCGAGACGTCGATGAACGCGGTCACGGTCTCACTGGCCAGGTCCTCGTCGACCGCGTCCCAGTCGATGACCGCCTTGTAGCGCCGGACGACCCCGGCCGCCTCCCACTCCGCGATCGCCGCGGTGACCTCGGCGACCGGTCGCCCGGTCATGGTGGCAATCGTGTCGGGGGAGAGCCGGGCGTCGCGTTCCAGCAGCTCGAGAATCTCGCGCACCCGCTGACCCTACGTCGGCGCGTGGGCGCCGACGGTCAGGGCATCGCACTCCTCGGCCTTCGGCAGCGCTGCCATCATCGACTCCTCCCGATTCGCGCGCGGCTCCGACAGTCCGGGGGGCGTTCCACCCGAGGAGCGTCGCGGTGGCAGGGTTGCGCGGGTGAGCACCGAGGCGGACGGGCTGTTCGAGCTCGACGAACCGGCGGTCGAGCCGGTCACCCCGGAGCGGCCGGCCGCGACCGCGCCGCTGGCCGTCCGGATGCGCCCGCGCGCCCTGCACGAGGTCGTCGGGCAGTCCCACCTGCTACGTCCTGGCGCTCCGCTGCGCCGGCTGGTCGAGGGCGGAACGGCGGCGTCGGTGCTGCTCTACGGGCCGCCCGGTACCGGCAAGACGACCATCGCCCGGCTGCTGGCCACCGCGGGGAGCGCAGGCGGACCGCGCCACTTCGTGGCCCTGTCCGCGCTCTCGTCCGGGGTCAAGGAGCTGCGCGCGGTGATCGACGACGCCCGCCGTCGGCGCGACCACCGCGGTCAGCAGACCGTGCTGTTCATCGACGAGGTACACCGCTTCTCCAAGACCCAGCAGGACGCGCTGCTCGGCGCGGTCGAGGACCGGCTGGTGCTGTTGGTCGCCGCGACCACCGAGAACCCGTCGTTCTCGGTGGTCTCGCCGCTGCTGTCGCGCTCGCTCGTGCTGCAGCTGCAGTCGCTCACCGAGGACGAGGTCCGGCAGCTGCTGCGCCGCGCGGTGACCGACCCGCGCGGGCTGGACGGCGCGGTCGAGCTGACCCCCGACGGCGAAGCCGCGCTGGTGCGGCTGGCCGCCGGGGACGCCCGGCGGGCGCTCACCGCGCTGGAGGCCGCGGCCGACGGGGTGGCCGCCGAGGGGGCGCGCGAGATCGACGTCGCCGCCGTGGAGCGGGCGGTCACCGAGGCGACGGTGCGCTACGACCGGGCCGGCGACCAGCACTACGACGTGATCAGCGCCTTCATCAAGTCCATCCGCGGCTCCGACCCGGATGCCGCGCTGCACTACCTGGCGCGGATGCTGGTCGCGGGGGAGGACCCGCGGTTCATCGCGCGCCGGCTCATGGTGCACGCCAGCGAGGACGTGGGGCTGGCCGATCCGACGGCGCTGCCGGCCGCGGCGGCCGCCGCCCAGGTCGTGCAGCTGGTCGGGCTGCCCGAGTGCCGGCTGGCGCTGGCCCAGGTGACGGTGCACCTGGCCACCGCGCCCAAGTCGAACGCAGTGATCACCGGGATCGACGAGGCGATGGCCGACGTGCGGGCCGGCGCGGTCGGGGCGGTGCCGGCGCACCTGCGCGACGGGCACTACACGGGCGCGCAGAAGCTGGGCAACGCGGTCGGCTACCGCTACCCGCACGGGGTCGCGGAAGGCGTGCTCCCCCAGCAGTACCCGCCCGACGAGCTGGTCGGCCGCGACTACTACCGGCCCACCGGGCACGGCGCCGAGCGCACCCTGGCCGAGCGCCTGCCCAAGCTCCGCCGCACCGTCCGCGACCTGTGAGTGCTGCGCCGCGCTAGAACACGGCGGGCCACTCACGACCGGCAACCTGTCAAGCCGCGCTCGCCGACGAATGGGGTCGTGAGTGGCTAGCCGTGTTCTAGCGCGGCGCAGCACTCACAGGCGCCGGAGGCGCGACACGTCGGCCCGGAACTGCATCGCGTGGTACGGCCAGTTGGTCGCGGAGTTCCACTGCGAGACGACCAGGTCGAGCTCGCCCAGCGTGGAGCCGGGCAGGATGTAGCCGCCGTAGAGCTGGGCGACCAGGCCGCGGTCGTGGTCCTCGTGCTCCCACCCGCAGCCGCGCAGCACGGTCGCCCGTGGGGCGCGGTGCAGGTCGGCCAGCGGGGAGTCGAGCGCGAGCACGTCCATCCGGTAGCCGCCCTCGTCGAACATGCTCAGCAGCCACCGGTCCTCGACCCGGCGCAGCGACAGCTCCCCGTAGCGGCCGGGCAGCGCCACGGTCGGCGGCTTCCCCCAGGCCCAGCCGGCCCCGTCGAAGCCCCAGCTCTGCCAGGCCGACGGTGACTCGATCCGGTCCTCCGGGACCCGGTGCAGGATCAGCCCGTGCGCCCGCTGGAACCCGGTGCTGAACGCGTACACCCAGCCGTCGCCGCCGCGTTCCCAGGTGAGCATCTGGAACAGCCCGTCGTGCTGGCCGCCCGGCCACCGGGTGCCGGTCGGCTCCCAGCTCACCCCGTTGTCGAGCGAGCGGTGCAGCTCGGTCCACCACACGTGCCCGAGTTCGCGGCACACCATGACGTGCAGGTAGAGCACGTCGCCCACGCAGAGCAGGTCGGTGGGCAGGACGGTCACCACGTGGCAGCCGTCCCACTTCCGGCGGTGTTTGTAGGGGACGACCTGGTGCGCGTACGCGCCGGGGCCGGCGGACCCGGTCCAGCGCAACCCGGTGCGCACCGACTCCGGGTCGGCGAACAGCACCACCGGGGCGCGCCAGCCGCGCCCGCCGACCGTCGCCTTCTCGAAGGTGTCGCCGAACACCGAGACCAGCCGGCCGTCCGGCGCGGTCACGGTCGCGCCCAGGTCGGTGCCGCCGATCCCGTACGCCTCGGTGTGGCCGGGCCCGGTCAGGTTCTTGATCTTCCGCGCCGGCGGGACGTCAATGATCATCGACTGCCGACCCGGACGGTCAGGCCGGGTCCCGCAGCACCGGGCAGCTCATGCAGCGCGGCCCGCCGCGCCCGCGGCCGAGCTCGCCGCCGGGCACCTCCAGCACCTCGATCCCGTGCCGGCGCAGGAACGTGTTGGTGGTGACGTTGCGCTCGTAGGTCACCACCACCCCGGGCGCCACGGCCAGGGTGTTGCAGCCGTCGTCCCACTGTTCCCGCTCGGCCGCGTGCACGTCCTGTTCCGCGGTCAGCACCCGCAGCTGCGCCAGCCCGAGCGCGTCGGCGATCGCGTCGTGCATGTCCTCGGCTTCGTGGTCGATGACGTGCAGCTCCTTCTCGTTGTCGCCGGGCCGCACGGTGTACGAGGGCAGCATCCCGAGCCCGGCGTACTTGGTGAACGTCTCCTGGTCGACCATGGTCAGCACGGTGTCCAGGTGCATCAGCGCCCGGGTCTCCGGCAGCCGCAGCGCGACGATGCGGTCCACCTCGCTGCCGGCGAACAGCCGCCGGGCCAGCCGCTCCACCCCGGCGGCGGTGGTCCGCTCGCTGATCCCGATCAGCACCGCGCCGCCGCCGAGCACCAGCATGTCGCCGCCCTCGGTGGTGGCCACGCCACCGGCCGTCCCGTCCGACCAGTGCGCGAAATCGGCCTCGGCGAACAGCGGGTGCCACCGGTACACCGCCTCGTAGTGCACGGTCTCGCGCATCCGCGCGATCTTGCGCATGCTGTTGATCGAGACGCCGCCGTGGATCCACGCCGAGGTGTCCCGGGTGTAGAGGTGGTTGGGCAGCGGCTCCAGCACGAAGTCGTCCGGGTCCAGCACGTGGAAGGTCACCGAGCGCGGCTCCGGGATCCGGTCGATCACCTCGCGCTTGGTGATGCCGCCCACCAGGTGCTCGGTCAGCGTGTCGGTGTCCATGGCGTCGAAGCAGTTGCGCAGCGCATCGATGGCCATCGGGCCGTACACCCGGTCGTCGAAGATGGCGTCCAGCACGTACTTGCGCGCCTCCGGGATGTCCACGGTCTCGCGCAGCAGCTCGCCGAACAGGTGCACGGTGACCCCGCGATCGCGCAGCACCTGGGCGAACGCGTCGTGCTCCGCCTGAGCGCGGTGCACCCAGAGCACGTCGTCGAACAGCAGCCGGTCCTTGTTGCCCGGGGTGAGCCGCTTCAGCTCCAGCCCGGGCCGGTGCAGGATCACCTGCCGCAGCTGCCCGACCTCGGAGTCGACCCGATAGTTCGGTGGTGCCCCCGCTCGCTCGGTCATGACCTCATCCTGCCCTGCCCGGGGCACGCCGACGGCCCCGAGCCGCACGGTGTGCTGCGGTGTTCTGGTGGGATGGGCGGGTGCAGCTCGACCCGCTCGACTCGGAGATCATCGCGCTGCTCGTCGAGGACGCCCGGCGCAGCTTCGCCGAGCTCGGTGCACGGGTCGGGCTGAGCGCGTCGGCGGTGAAGCGCCGGGTGGACCGGTTGCGCGCGGCCGGGGCGATCACCGGGTTCACCGTGCGACTCGACCCGGAGGCGCTGGGCTGGTCGGTCGAGGGCTACGTGGAGCTGTACTGCCGGATCAGCACCGCGCCGGACACGATCCGCGCGGCGGTGCGGCGCTTCCCCGAGGTGGTGGAGGCGAGCACGATCTCCGGTGAGGCCGACGCCATGCTGCGCATCCTGGCCGCGGACATGCGGCACTTCGAGCAGGTGCTCGAGCAGATCGGGGCGCAGCCCTTCGTGGCCCGGACCAAGTCCGTGCTGGTGCTCTCCCCGCTGCTGCGCCGGCCGCCCGCTCCGCGGCACCCCAGCGCTGATCAGTGACGCAACGTCGCGGCGGTTCACTGCCCCGGAACGCAACGATTCGCCGGCAACGGACAACATCGCGTCATTGTCGGCCGTTCCGGTCGGCACTTACGGTGATCGCACTCGGCATCGCCGCCGGGCCCACCCCGCCGTCACCCGTGGAGCGAGCCCGTGACCAGCGTCCTGTCCCACCCGAACCCCGCCCGCGAGCGCACCGCGACCCGCCGCCGCTACCTGATGTGCCGCCCGGAGCACTTCGCGGTCAGCTACACCATCAACCCCTGGATGGACCCCCGGATCCCGGTCGACCGCGACCGCGCGCTGGAGCAGTGGGACACCCTGCGCCGCACCTACCTCGAGCTCGGTCATCGGGTCGACATGCTGCCGCCGCTGCCCGGCCTGCCCGACATGGTCTACGCGGCCAACGGGGCGACCGTGCTGGACGGGACCGTGCTCGGGGCCCGGTTCCGGCACCGGGAGCGGCGGGCCGAGGCCGCCGCGCACCGCAGCTGGTTCGCCGCGGCCGGCTTCCAGCGGGTGATCACACCCCGCTTCGTGAACGAGGGCGAGGGGGATCTGCTGGTGGCCGGCCGACCCGGCGCCGAAGTCGTGCTGGCCGGCACCGGTTTCCGCACCGACCCGCGGGCGCACGCCGAGGCCGGGGCCGTGCTCGGCCGCCCGGTGCTGCCACTGGAGCTGGTCGATCCCCGCTACTACCACCTGGACACCGCGCTGGCCGTGCTCGACGGCGACACCATCGCGTGGCTGCCGGAGGCCTTCGCGCCCGGTTCGCGGGCCGTGCTCGCCGACCGGTTCCCGGACGCGATCGTCGCCGACCCGGACGAGGCGGCCGTGCTCGGCCTGAACGCCGTCTCCGACGGCCGGCACGTCGTGCTGCCCGTGCAGGCCCCGCGGCTTGCCGCGGCGCTCGCCGAGCGCGGTTTCCAGCCCCTACCGATCGACCTGTCCGAGCTGCTCAAGGGCGGTGGCGGAGCGAAGTGCTGCACGTTGGAGGTGCGAGGATGAGCGTGCTCAGCGAGACGGCGACCGAGCGGCACCAGCGCCTGGTCGCCGAGCACTCCGCGCACAACTACCACCCGCTGCCGGTGGTGGTGGCGCACGCCGATGGGGCCTGGGTCACCGACGTCGAGGGTCGACGCTACCTGGACTGCCTGGCCGGGTACTCGGCACTGAACTTCGGGCACGGGCACCCGGCCCTGCTCGCCGCCGCCCACCGCCAGCTGGATCGGGTCACGTTGACCAGCCGCGCCTTCGGCAACGACCAGCTCGGGCCGTTCTGCGCGCGGCTGTCCCGGCTGCTGGGCAAGCAGCTGGTGCTGCCCATGAACACCGGTGCGGAGGCCGTCGAGTCCGGGATCAAGGTGGCCCGCAAGTGGGGCTACGAGGTGAAGGGCGTGACCCCCGATCGGGCCCGCATCATCGTGGCGGCCGGCGGGTTCCACGGCCGCACGACGACGATCGTCGGCTTCTCGACCGACCCGGACGCCCACCGCAACTTCGGCCCGTACGCGCCCGCCTTCGACGTGGTGCCCTACGGCGACGCCGCGGCCCTGCGGGCGGCAGTCACCGCGGACACGGTGGCGGTGCTGATCGAGCCCGTGCAGGGGGAGGCAGGGGTCGTCGTGCCGCCGGCCGGTTACCTGCCCGCGGTGCGGACGATCTGCGACGACGCCGGGATGCTGTTCGTGGCCGACGAGGTGCAGTCCGGCCTCGGTCGCACCGGACACCTGCTGGCCACTCGGGCCGCCGGCACCGACGCCGACGTGTACCTGCTCGGCAAGGCCCTCGGCGGCGGGATCCTGCCGCTGTCGGCCGTCGTCGCCGATGCTGCCGTGCTGGGCGTGCTGCGGCCCGGCCAGCACGGCAGCACCTTCGGCGGCAACCCGCTGGCCTGCGCGGTCGGGCAGGCCGTGCTCGAACTACTGGCCGACGACGGCCCGGACGGCATGCTGGCCCGGGCCCGGGTGTTGGGCCGGCAGCTGCACGGGCGGCTGGGCGAGCTGGTCGGCCGTGGGGTGACGGCGGTGCGCGGGCTCGGCCTGTGGGCCGGGATCGACCTGGAGCCGCGCCTCGGCAGCGGCCGCGCGGTCAGCGAGGAACTGGCGCGCCGCGGGGTGCTGGTCAAGGACACCCATGGGGCGACGATCCGGCTCTCCCCGCCGCTGGTGATCACCGAGGGTGAGTTGGAGCACGCGCTGGACGTGCTGACCGATGTGGTGACCAAATTGTGATGAAAGCGTTCTGTACAGCGCGGCGAACTCATTCGGGTTAGAAAAATCACTAGATCGGGAAGCCGACCGCGCTCTGCGTCGACTCGAACGGGCGACCCGCTAGCCCGGAATCGGTCAGCAGTTCCGGCCGCAGTACGCCCATCGTCACGGTGAGCAACAATTCGGCGGTGCTCGCGGCCGACGACTGTCCGATGTCGACGCACCGCAGCAGCACCAGATCCACGACCAGTCGGCTCACCTCGAGGGCGGTGGGATAGGGCCGCAGCTCGCCGGTCCGCTGCCCGTGCTCGACGAGCACCCGGATCGGCTCGGCCAGCGGCGCCTGCACCAGCGGGTCGAGTGTCTCGTCCGGCGCGGCCGGCCCGGCGACGCGGATGGTGTAGTCCTGGGCTGCCGCCCACAGGGCTGCACTCAGCCTGCGGTTCGCGAAGACGATCTGCGCAAGCGCGCTGAGCTGGTCTTTCAGGGCTTCGGTCATGGCTCGGCCGGCCGCGATGTCGTGCTGGGCCTGCTCCAGCTGTGGGAGGACCAACGGTGCGTACACGTGGCCGACAAGCGCCTGCTTGGTGGGGAAGTGGTTGTACGCGGTGGCCGGGCTCACCCCGGCCTGCGCCGCGATGTCCTCCATCCGGGCGTCCAGCCAGCCCTGCGAGCTGAACATGACGCCGGCCGCCTGCAGGAGGGCGCGGCGGGTACGGTTACGCTTCGTCCGGGCAGCGCGGGATCGGGGGTCATCCGATCGGGCGGACGCCGGGGGAAACATTGTTCGAAGAGTAATCATCGGGGCCCGAGTTTCCCTTGACTCCAACTTGGATGTCACCCAAACTGCCTAGGGCACGAAGTCGGTGATCGTCGGGCACGAACGAGCATCGGCAGTGTGAGGGAGCGCGCGACGGGCGTCCGTTATTCGGGGGCGGATAGCACTTCAGGCCGGTTCCTGGCACGACCGCACGGCACGAACCTGCTCAGGGTGGACAGGACGCGTCGTGAGTGAGCAGCAGGCAACTGCTGGGGGATGTGTCTCGGGGAGGGGACCCCAACGTGAACTTCGATCCTGTCGGCGGGCGCCGTGGTGCCATGATCACCGACGCCGCGCAGTGAGCGCGCTCGCCGCCAACGAGGTGGTGGTGCCCGCGCAGCGCTCGATCGCGCAGGCACCCGATGCCGTGGCACACGGCGAAGTCCTGCAGACGCCGACGCCACCGGCCGTGGCCGGGCCGGCCCCCGCAGCCGTGAGCGGCGCGGCCGCGCCGACGGTCGTTCCGGCGTCGGCACCGGCACCCGCGGTCCGGGGCACCGGTGAGCCGGACCCCTCGCGACCGGACCAGAACTCGGTCCTGGAGAGCCTGGTGGCCGCGGCCGTGGCCGGCGACCCGCGGGCCCGCGAGCTGCTGCTCACGGAGATCCACCCGTTGGTGCTGCGGTACTGCCGCGGCCGGCTCGGGCGCCAGGAGACCGTCATCGGCTCCGCGGACGACGTGGCCCAGGAGATCTGCCTGGCGGTGGTCAACGCGCTGGCCGGTTACACCGTCAAGGGGCTGTCCTTCCGGGCCTTCGTCTACGGGATCGCCGCGCACAAGGTCACCGATGCCTTCCGGGCCATCGGCCGCAACCGGACCGAGCCGATGGCCGAGCTGCCCGACGCCCCGGCCGCGCACGACGACCCGGAGCAGCTGGCCCTGGCCGGCGAGCTCGCCCAGCGCCTGGGCGGGCTGCTGCACCAGCTCACCCCGCGCCAGCGGGAGGTGCTGATCCTGCGCGTCGCGGTGGGGTTGAGCGCCGAGGAGACCGCGGCGGCGGTCGGGTCGACCCCGGGTGCCGTGCGGGTGACCCAGCACCGGGCGCTGAACCGGTTGCGCGGCGTCATCACCCCTGGTGACACCGGTGAGGACGACCTGGACCCGGCGGACCCGGAGCTGGCGTAGGCCCCGCACCCAGCGGAGTCCGCCGAGCCGGTCGGGGGTAGCCTGATCAGCGATCTCTCGCCGCGTCCGGTACGTCAGGAGGCCTTGTGTCCGCTGGTCAGATCGCTGCGCTGATCGCGGCAGGTGCCTTCGTGGTGCTCGTGCTGCTGCTGGCTGTGCCGCTGCTCAAGCTGGGCCGCACGCTGGACGAGGCGACGACCGCGATACGCAAGGCGCACGAGGGCAGCGCCCCGTTGCTGGACAACGCCCAGACCACGCTGCACCAGGTGAACACGCAGCTGGAACGGGTGGACGGCATCACCTCCAGCGCCCGCTCCGTCAGCGCCAACGTCTCCGTGCTGGCCTCGCTGTTCACCGCGACCCTGGGTGGCCCGCTGGTGCGCGCGGCCGCGTTCTCCTACGGCCTGAACAAGGCGATCAAGGCCCGGCGGCTCAACCGGAACGCCGGCGAACACGCGCTGCGCACCCGGCCCGGCCGGCTGCGACGCCGAGGCCGGCGATGAAGCGGCTGTTCTGGCTCGGGCTCGGCCTGGCCGTCGGGGTCTACAGCACCCGGCGCGCCACCGAGGCCGCGCACCGGCTCACCCCCGCGGGTGTGGGAGCCAACCTGGCCGACGGGCTGCGTGAGCTCGGCGCCGGCCTGGGCGCGTTCGGGGCCGAGGTGCGGGCCGGCATGGTGGCCCGCGAGGAGGAGCTCAACGACCTCGTCGAGCGGCGCACCGGTGGGCACGTGCCGACGCTGGGCGAGGCGGTCTCCGACGAGCAGCCGGCCGGGGCGCACGCGCGAGCGCGCCGGGCAGGGGCCTGACCGGGCTCCTGCCGTTCCGCGCGCCCGCAACCGTCCCCCCGTTCGAAGGCTCAAGCCGTGCAGACCCACGACATCATCCGCCGCTTCACCGACCACTTCACCGGCGCCGGCCACACCAGCGTGCCGAGCGCGTCGCTGATCCTCGACGACCCCAACCTGCTGTTCGTCAACGCGGGCATGGTGCAGTTCAAGCCGTACTTCCTCGGCGAGGCGCCCTCGCCCTACTCGCGGGCCACCTCGATCCAGAAGTGCGTGCGGACCCTGGACATCGACGAGGTCGGCAAGACCACCCGGCACAACACCTTCTTCCAGATGGCCGGCAACTTCTCCTTCGGCGACTACTTCAAGGCCGGCGCCATCGAGTACGCCTGGAACCTGGTCACCGGTAGTCAGGACGCCGGCGGCTACGGCTTCGACCCGGACCGGATCTGGGTCACCGTGTACGAGACCGACGACGAGGCCATCGAGCACTGGCGGCGTATCGCCGGGCTGCCACCCGAGCGCATCCAGCGTCGCGACGGCCGGGACAACTACTGGGACATGGGCGTGCCCGGGCCCGGCGGGCCCTGCTCGGAGATCTACTTCGACCGCGGCCCCGAGTACGGGGCCGACGGCGGTCCGGTTGCCGACGAGGACCGGTACCTGGAGATCTGGAACCTGGTCTTCATGCAGGACGTCCGCGGCGAGCAGAGCCCCAAGTACGGGTACCCGCCGATCGGCGAGCTGCCGAAGAAGAACATCGACACCGGGATGGGCATCGAGCGCGTCGCCACCCTGCTGCAGGGTGTGGAGAACGTGTACGAGACCGACCTGGTGAGCCCGGTGATCGCGCGCGCCGAGGAGCTCTCCGGCCGCCGGTACGGCGCCGGCACCCCGTCCGGCCACGAGGACGACGTCCGGTTCCGGGTGATCGCCGACCACGCCCGGTCCGGTGTCATGATCGTCGGTGACGGGGTCACCCCGTCCAACGAGGGCCGGGGCTACGTGCTGCGCCGGCTGCTGCGTCGGATCGTGCGCTCGGCCCGGCTGCTCGGCGTGCACGAGCCGGTGCTGGGCTCCTTCGCCGAGGTCGTCCGGGACGCGATGGCCCCCTCGTACCCGGAGCTGGTCACCGACTTCGAGCGGATCTCGGCCGTGGTGCGCGCCGAGGAGGAGGCCTTTCTGGCCACCCTCTCCGCCGGTTCCCGGATCTTCGACACCGCGGTGGCCGAGACCAGGAAGGCCGGGCAGGCGGTGCTCCCGGGTGACCGCGCCTTCCAGCTGCACGACACGTTCGGTTTCCCGATCGACCTGACCCTGGAGATGGCCGCCGAGGCCGGCCTGGACGTGGACCAGGACCGGTTCCGCACCCTGATGGAGGAGCAGCGCACCCGGGCCAAGACGGATGCGGCCAAGCACAAGGTCAGCCACGGTGACGCCACGATCTACCGGACGGTGCTCGACACCCACGGCGGCACCGAGTTCCTCGGGTACACCGAGCTGGCCGCGGAGGCCACGGTCGTCGGCCTCCTGGTCGGCGGCGCCCCGGTGCCGGCCGCCCGGGTCGGCGAGCAGGTCGAGGTCGTGCTCGACCGCACCCCGTTCTACGCCGAGGCCGGCGGCCAGCAGGCCGACCACGGTGAGCTGCGGGGAGCATCGTTCACCATTCGGGTCGACGACGTGCAGTCCCCGGTCACGGGCCTGCGGGTGCACCGTGGCACGGTCACAGCGGGCGAGGTTGCGCTGGACGCCGCCGTGGTGGCCGAGGTGGACCCCGTCCGGCGCTCGGCGATCGCCCGCGCGCACACCGGCACCCACCTGGTGCACGCCGGGGTGCGCAACGCGCTGGGCCCGTCGGCCGCCCAGGCCGGCTCGCTGAACGCCCCCGGCCGGCTGCGCTTCGACTTCACCTCCCCGACCGGGGCCGTCGCGCCGACCGCGCTGGCCGACATCGAGGACGAGATCAACTCGGTGCTGCAGGAGAACCGCGAGGTCAACTGGTACGAGACCTCGATGGACGAGGCCCGCCGACTGGGCGCGATGATGCTGTTCGGCGAGAAGTACGGCGACCGCGTCCGCGTGGTGGACATGGGCGACTACTCGCGCGAGCTCTGCGGTGGCACCCATGTCGGGCGCACCGGGGAGATCGGCATGATCAAGGTGCTCTCGGAGGCCTCGATCGGCTCCGGCGTGCGCCGGGTCGAGGCGCTGGTCGGGCTGGACGCCTTCCGGCACCTCTCGCGCGAGCACCTGCTGGTGTCGACCCTCGCCGAGCAGCTCAAGAGCCGGCCCGAGGACCTGCCCGAGCGGATCGGGTCGCTGGTGGAGCGGCTGCGCACCGCGGAGCGCGACCTGGAGAAGGTGCGGGCCGACGCGGTGCTGGCCTCCGCGGGAGCGCTGGCCGCGGGCGCCGAGGACATCGACGGCACCGCACTGGTCGCCGTGCCCGCACCCGACGGCCTGGGCGGCAACGACCTGCGGGCGCTGGCCTCCGACGTCCGGGCCCGACTCGGCTCCCGTCCCGGCGTGGTCGCGCTGTTCTCCGCCGACGGCCCGAAGGTGGCGTTCGTGGTCGCCACCACCGCCGCGGCCCGCGACCGCGGGTGGGCGGCCGGGAAGCTGATCGGGCAGTTCGCGGACGCCGTCGGTGGCCGGGGCGGGGGCAAGCCCGATCTCGCGCAGGGCGGCGGCACCGACCCGGCCGGCGTGCCGGAAGCGGTGCGGCGGCTGCGGGCCGCGCTGCGTGGCTGATCCGGGGGCGCCGGCCGCGCCCGGCCGCTGGCTCGGGGTCGATGTCGGGTCGGTCCGGATCGGGGTCGCGGTCTGCGATCCCTCCGGGGTGCTGGCCACCCCGCTGGCCACCGTGGCCCGCGACCCGGCCGGCGGCGCCGACCTGCGCTCGATCGCCGAGATGGTGCTCGAGCAGCAGGCGGTGGGCGTCGTGGTCGGGTTGCCGCGCACCCTGGCCAACCGGGAGGGAACGGCCGCCGTCGCCGCTCGCGAGTTCGCCACGGCGCTCGGGGCGGCGGCCGGCGTTCCCGTCGAGCTGAGCGACGAGCGCCTGACCACGGTGGTGGCCACGCAGCAGCTGCGGCAGCGCGGGGTGCGTGGCCGCCGGCAGCGCGCCGTGGTCGACCAGGCGGCAGCGGTCGCGATCCTGCAGGGCTGGTTGGACGCGCGGCGCTCGGGACCTGGCCGGTCGGACGTCCGCCCGTGAGTCGGGACGGAGCGACTCGAACGGCCCCCTGACCATCACCCGCCGTGTTCTCGTTACCCTCCGAAACTGTGAAGCACGCGGAGGGGGCCCACCCGGACGGACGCCGGCGAGGCACGGTCAGCCCGGCCACGGCGGTGAAATGATCAACGACGAGACCATCCAGCTGTCGGCCGTGTCGGAGCAGGAACCGCCGCCGCGCCGGCGCCGCGGTCGGCGGCTGCTGGTGCTGCTGCTCGCCCTCTCGCTGTTGGTGGGCGCCGTGGTCGGTGGCGGCTACTACCTCTACGGCTCGCTCCTCAGCTCGATGTTCACCCCCGACTTCGACGGCGCCGGCACCGGTGACGTGATCGTCCGGGTGCAGGACGGGGACTCCACGCAGCAGATCGGACGCAGCCTGGCCGAGCAGGGTGTGGTGGCCAGCACCGCGGCGTTCATCGAGGCCGCGGAGTCGGCGGAGGGCCAGGCGCGCTCGGTGCAGCCGGGCTACTACCAGCTGCGGGCGCAGATGTCCGGGAAGGCGGCGGTCGCGCTGCTGCTCGACCCGGCGTCCCGCGTCGGTCAGCTGGAGATCCGCGGCGGTGTCCAGCTGGACGACACCAGCGCGCCGGACGGGACGATCGTTCCCGGCGTGCTCAGCCTGGTCTCGCAGGCCAGCTGCCTGACGACCGCCGGCGTCCGGCGCTGCGTCTCGGCGGACGAGCTGCGGACCGCCATGACCGACACCGATCCGGCCCAGCTCGGCGTCCCGGCGTGGGCGCTGGCCGACGTGGCCAGGGCCGACCCGCGGCGGCGGTTGGAGGGCCTGCTCGTTCCGGGTCGCTACGACGTCCGTCCCGGGACGGACGCGGCGGATGTGCTGCGCGGACTGCTGGAGACCTCCGCGACCCGGCTGGAGGCCAGCGGCCTGGTGTCCGGGGCGCAGAGCATCGGCTCCACCCCCTACCAGGTGCTGACCATCTCGTCGCTGGTGGAGAAGGAGGCGATCAACCCGGACATGGCCAAGGTCGCGCGCGTGATCTACAACCGGCTCGGCGCCGGCCGTCGCCTCGAGCTCGACTCCATGGTCAACTACCCGCTGGACCTGCAGGCGCTGCGCACCACGGAGGCCGACCGGGCGACGCCGGGGCCGTACAACAGCTACGTGGTGGCCGGCCTGCCGCCGACGCCGATCTCGGCGCCCGGCAAGGAGGCGATCGCAGCGGCGCTGGCCCCGGAGCCCGGCCCGTGGCTGTACTTCGTGCGCTGCCAGACCGACGGCACGTCGTGCTTCGCGGAGACCTTCGCCCAGCACGACGCGAACGTGGCGCAGGCCAGGGCCAACGGCGCCTT
Organism: Pseudonocardia sp.; assembly: GCA_035557575.1. Lineage (GTDB taxonomy): Bacteria > Actinomycetota > Actinomycetes > Mycobacteriales > Pseudonocardiaceae > Pseudonocardia. The sequence continues at coordinate 31,850 of DATMDS010000037.1, forward strand.
CTGATCGACTGATCGACTGATCGACTGACCGAAGGACCGAAGGACCGAGGACCGAGGACTGAGTACCGCGGACCGCGGACCGAGGACCGAGGACCGGCCGATCCGGTGCTCAGGTGCGCGGCGCCGACCCCAGCAGCACCGGGCGCAGGTGCGTGTAGGCCCAGCCGCCCAGCGTGGTCGGGGTGGTGGTCAGCGGGCTGCGTTCCTGCTCCGGTCGGAAGCCGTCGCGCTGCCACGCGGTCATGCCGACGACCCCGTCCGCGGCCCGCTCGCTCATCCCGGCGGCTCGCAGGCCGGCCCGCACCTCGTCGTCCGAGCTGACCTGCACCCGGATCGGCGTGTCGGTGGCCTCGCTGAGGATCTCCGCCGCTCGGGTCCAGGTCAGGTCCTCGGGGCCGTGCACGGCCTGGACGTGTCGGCCGCTCCACCCGCCGCCGAGCAGCCGGGCGGCCACCACGTCGCCGATGTCGCGCGGATCGACCCATGGCATCGCGGCGTCCGGCGGCATGGTCGTGGCCAGCACGCCGGCCCGCAGCGGGTCCGGATCGAGCAGCAGGTTGGTGAAGAAGTAGCCGCACCGCAGGTGCAGCACGTGCGCGCCGGTCGTGTCCAGGTGTTCCTCGATCCGGGCCAGCCCGTCGATCAGCCCGGCCCCGTGCCGCTTCTCCGCGCCCACGCTGCTCTGGAACACCACGCGCGGAATCCCGTTCGCGCGCACCGCGTCCGCGGCGATCCGGCCGAGACGGTCGGAGACGGCGTTCGGGTCGGCGGCGGCCCAGTCCGTCGGGTCCACCCAGAACAGCGCGTCGGCGTCCCGGGTGGCGCTCCGCACGAAGTCGGCGTCACCGAGATCGCCTTCCCGAACGTCCACAAGAGATCTGATGTGGACATCCAGTGTGGATGCACTTCGGACGAGAACGGAGGGCCGGACGCCGGCCTGCAGGAGCAGCGTGACGACCCGGGAGCCGACGTGCCCGGTCGGGGTGGTGACGGCGATGCCCATGTCGGGGCGTTGCCTGCCCGGGGTCGGGTCAAACGTCCTCCGGGCGGCCGAAGAAGCCGGGCGGCGGCAGCGGGGAGGGCGTGGCCGAGCGGTCCTGCGGTGCGACCGCCCCGTCGACGAAACGGCTGATGTCGGCTCCGGCCAGCACCCGGGACGGGAACGGGTCCGCCGCCACCCAGCGGGTCAGCGGGCCGAGCGGCAGCTCGCGATCCGAGCCGATCAGCACCAGGTTGCCGAACCGGCGCCCGCCCAGCACGTCCGGTGCCGCGATCACCGCGACCTGGGCGAACAGCTCCGCGGCCGCCGCCACCTGGGTCCGGGCGAACCCGAGCCCGCCGCCGTCGGCGACGTTGGCCGCGTACACACCGCCGCGGTCGAGGGCGCCGACCGCCGTGCGCAGAAAGTCGACCGAGGTCAGATGGGCCGGGGTCCGGGAGCCGGCGAACGCGTCGAGCACGAGCAGGTCGAGCGAGTGCATCGGCAGCTCGGACAGCACCGCCCTGGCGTCCCCGATCGTGACGTCGATGCCCAGCCCGTCGGTCGGCAGCCGGGTCGCGACCAGCTCGGCCAGCGCCCCGTCCAGCTCGACCACCCGCTGCGCCGAGCCGGGCCGCGTGCTCGCCAGGTAGCGGGCCAGGGTCCACCCCCCACCGCCGAGGTGCACCGCGCGCAGCGGCGCCGCGGCCGGGGCGATCGCGTCGACCACGTGTCCCAACCTGCGGATGTACTCGAACTCCAGGTGGGTCGGGTCGTCGAGATCGACGTGCGACTGGGCGGTGCCGTCGACAAGCAGGGTCCAGCCGCGTGGCCGGTCCGGGTCGCCGACCAGCTCGGCCACGCCGTGGTCCACCTCGGCGCGCAGCACCGCCCGGGCAACGCGTTCCGCGCGACGAGGCATGCACTGATCGTGCACCGTGGCACCGGACCGGACGGCGTCGAGGCGGACGTAACGTGTCCGACACACCTGCGTGATCCGGCGTTCCTAGCGTTCTCGGCGTCGGTCGGGTCGGTCGGGTCGGTCGGTCGGTCGGTCGGAAGGAGATGCGGTGCTGCTGTCCCCTCACGAGCAGGAACGGCTGCTGGTGCACGTGGCCGCGGGCCTGGCGCATCAGCGCCGTGGGCGCGGCCTGAAGCTGAACTACCCGGAGGCGGTTGCGGTGATCAGCGCCTGGGTGCTCGAGGGGGCCCGCGACGGGCGCAGCGTCGCCGAGCTGATGACCGGGGGGCAGCACGTGCTTGGCCGCGACGACGTGCTGGACGGGATACCGGAAATGGTGACGTCGGTGCAGGTCGAGGCCACGTTCCCGGACGGCACGAAGCTGGTCACCGTGCACCGGCCGATCTCGTGACACCGGGCGAGTACCAGCTGGCCGCCGAGCCGGTGGTGATCGACCGCCCGCGCACGGCGGTGGTCGTGGTCAACGCGGGTGATCGCCCCGTGCAGGTCGGCTCGCACTACCACTTCGCGGCCGCCAACCCCGCGCTGCGCTTCGACCGGGCCGCCGCCGCCGGTCAGCGGCTCGCGGTGCCGGCCGGTACCGCGGTGCGCTTCGAGCCCGGGGTCGAACGCACCGTCGAGCTGGTGCCGCTGGGCGGCACCGCCACGGTGCCCGGGCTGCGGCTGCCGGAGGCGTCGTCGTGACCGACGGACCCTGGATCATCGACCGGGCCCGCTACGCGGAGCTCTACGGCCCGACCACCGGCGACCGGGTGCGGCTGGCCGACACCGACCTGTTCATCGAGGTCACCGAGGACCGCTGCCGCGGCCCGCACGGGGGCGACGAGGTGGTGTTCGGCGGCGGCAAGGTGATCCGCGAGTCGATGGGGCAGGCGCGCACGCCGCGTGGCCAGGGCACCCCGGACCTGGTGATCACCGGTGCGCTGGTGCTGGACCACTGGGGTGTCATCAAGGCCGACGTCGGCGTGCGCAACGGGCGGATCGTGGGCCTCGGCAAGGCCGGCAACCCGGACATCATGGACGGCGTCGACCCGGAGCTGGTGATCGGTCCGTCCACCGAGATCATCGCGGGCAACGGGCTGATCCTCACCGCCGGCGGCGTCGACTGCCACGTGCACCTGATCAGCCCGACCCAGATCCCGGAGGCCCTCGGCTCCGGGGTGACCACCTGGATCGGGGGCGGCACCGGCCCGGCCGACGGGACCAAGGCGACCACGGTCACGCCCGGCGCCTGGTACGTCGAGCGGATGCTGGAGGCGCTCGACGCCTGGCCGCTGAACGTGGCGCTGCTCGGCAAGGGCAACACGGTCGGCGTCGACGCACTGCACGAGCAGGTCGAGGCGGGCATCTCCGGGTTCAAGCTGCACGAGGACTGGGGCTCCACCCCGGCGGCGATCGACGCCTGCCTGCGGGTGGCCGACCAGACCGGGGTCCAGGTGGCGATCCACACCGACACGCTCAACGAGGCCGGCTACGTGGCCGACACGCTGGCGGCGATCGCCGGGCGTGGCATCCACGCCTACCACACCGAGGGCGCCGGCGGCGGGCACGCTCCGGACATCATCACCGTGGCCGGGCAGCCGAACGTGCTGCCCAGCTCCACGAACCCGACCCGCCCGCACACCGTCAACACCGTCGACGAGCACCTCGACATGCTGATGGTCTGCCACCACCTCAAGCCCAGCGTGCCCGAGGACCTGGCTTTCGCCGAGAGCCGCATCCGGCCCTCGACGATCGCGGCCGAGGATCTGCTGCACGACCTCGGCGCCATCTCCATGATCGGCTCGGACGCGCAGGCCATGGGCCGGGTCGGGGAGGTGCCGCTGCGCACCTGGCAGACCGCGCACGTGGGCAAGAAGCGCTGGGGCGCGCTGCCGGGGGACGGCCCGGCCGACAACATCCGGGCCCGGCGCTACGTGGCCAAGTACACGATCTGCCCGGCCGTCGCGCACGGACTGGACGGCGAGGTCGGTTCGGTCGAGGTCGGCAAGCTCGCCGACCTGGTGCTCTACCAGCCGGCGTTCTTCGGCGTCCGGCCGGCGTTGGTGATCAAGGGCGGGATGATCGCGTACGCGGCCATGGGCGACGCCAACGCCTCGATCCCGACGCCCCAGCCGGTACTACCGCGCCCGATGTTCGGGGCGGCCCCGCTGGCCGCCGCGGCGACCTCGGTGCACTTCGTGTCCGAGGCCTCGCTGGGCGGCGGGCTGGCCGACCGGCTCCCGGTGCGCCGCCGGATGGTCCCGGTGCGCGACACCCGGAGGCTGACCAAGGCCGACATGCCGGGCAACGACGCGCTGCCGCGGATCGAGGTCGAGCCGGACACGTTCACGGTGCGGATCGACGGCGGGGTGGTGGAACCGGCGCCCGCGGTGGAGCTGCCCATGGCCCAGCGCTACTTCCTCTTCTGATGGTGGGTTCTGGTCCGGTGTTGACGCCCGAGCTGCTGCTGCTGGCCGACTCCCGGCTGCCGGCCGGCGGGCACGGGCACTCCGGCGGGGTCGAGGCCCTCGTCGATCGGGGGATGCTGAGCACCGAGGACGATCTCGCGGGCTTCCTGTCCGGCCGGTTGCGGACCGGTGCGGCGGTGCCGGCGGCGGCCGCGGCGGCGGCCTGCGTGCTGGCCCGCGACACACCGGGCGCCGGTTCGACGCCGGGCTGGGCGCGCTGGGACGGCGCGGTCAGCGCCCGCACGCCGGCGGCCGCCGCCCGGGAGGCGTCCCGGGCGCAGGGAGCCGCGCTGCTGCGCACCGCCGCCGTCGCCTGGTCGTCGGCGGCCTTCGACGCGCTGCGCCGGTTGCCGCGGCCGCACCACGCCCTGGTGCTCGGCGTGGCCACCGCGGCCGCCGGCGGCGGGCCGGACGCCGCGGCCGCGCTGGCCGTGCACCACCTGGTCGGCGGGGCCTGTACGGCCGCGGTGCGGCTGCTGGGGCTCGACCCGCTGCGGGTGGCCGCGGTGGCGGTGCGGGCGGGGCAGGCCGCCGGGGCGCTGCTGGTCACGGCCGTGGCGGACGCGGCGGCCGCCGTCGCCGCCGATGATCCGGGCCTGCTGCCCACCGACGGCAGCCCGCTGACCGACGTGCTCGCCCAGCTGCACCACCGATCGGAGGCGACCCTCTTTGCATCGTGACGACCTGCTCGGTACTGATCTGCTCGGGGCCCACGTCCACCCGCCGCTGCCGGCCGCGCCCGGCGGCGCGCTCAAGATCGGAATCGGCGGCCCCGTCGGCGGGGGCAAGACCGCGCTGGTCGCCGCCCTGTGCCGGACGCTGCGCGGCCGGATGTCGCTGGCGGTGGTGACCAATGACATCTACACCACCGAGGACGCGGACTTCCTGCGCCGGCACGGGGTGCTGCCGGACGAGCGGATCCGTGCCGTGCGCACCGGCTGCTGCCCGCACACCGCGATCCGCGACGACATCACGGCCAACCTCGACGCCGTCGACGAGCTGGTCGCCCGGCACGACCCCGACCTCGTGCTGGTGGAGAGCGGTGGGGACAACCTGACCGCCACGTTCAGCTACGGCCTGGTGCACGCCCAGATCTTCGTGCTGGACGTGGCCGGTGGGGACAAGGTGCCCCGCAAGGGCGGACCCGGGGTGACCCGCTCGGACCTGCTGGTCATCAACAAGATCGATCTGGCCGAGCTGGTCGGTGCCGACCTGGACGTGATGCGGCGCGACGCGGTCGCGGTGCGGGAGGGCCGGCCGACCGTGCTGGTGTCGCTGCGCGAGCAGCCCGACGCGGCACCGATCGCCGAGTGGATCACCGGGCTGGTCGCGGCGCGCCGAACGTGAACCGGGGCGCGCTGACGGCCGCGGCCGAGGTCACCGTCGTCGCCGGCGGTGCCGCCGCCGACGGCGGCCGGTTCCCGCCGCAGATCCGTTGGTCACAGGCCTGGCCGGTGGTGGTGCGGCGCACCGGCACGGCCGAGGTGCACCTCGTGCACGGGGCCGGCGGGCCGCTCGGCGGCGACCGGTTCGCGCTCGACCTCGCGCTGGGGTCCGGTGCGGCCCTGCAGGTGCGCAGCGCCGCGGCGACGATCGTGCAACCGGGGGCCGGGGACGCCGCGCGCTGGTCGGTACGGGCCGCTCTCGGCCCCGCGGCGCGGCTGGTCTGGCGTCCCGAGCCGACCGTGGTCTGCGACGGCGCCGCGCTCGACGCCGAGCTGCGGTTGCGGCTGGAACCGGGCGCCGGGGCGGTGCTGCGGGAGGTCGTCGTGCTCGGGCGGCTCGGCGAGCGCGGCGGGCGGTACCGCGGCGAGCTGCGGGTCGACGTCGGGGGCACGCCGCTGCTGGCCCACCGCACCGTGCTGGACGGCACCGACCCGGCGCTCTGCGGCCCGGCCGGCACGGCCGGGGCCCGGGCCGTCGGGACCGTCGTGTGGGCCGGCGCCGCCGTCCCGGACGGCCGGCTGCGGGCGGGGGCCGCCGAGGCACCCGGGCTGCGCTGGGCGTACAGCGAGCTCGAGGGGCCGGGGCGGGTGCTGCTGGCCGTCGGCGAGCCGCGCGCGGTCGGCGAGCTGCTGGACGCCGAGCTCGCCGCGGTCGGTGCGGCCGCGTCCGGCGGTGACCGGCCGTGCGGCGCGGACCAACGGTCCGGTGCTGGCCAACGGTCCGGCGGTGACCGGCCACCCGATGCCCGCGACGTCGCCACACCGGCCGCGCTCGGGTGGCGCTCCGGGTGACCGCGTGCCGCCGGCCGCGGCTCAGCGCCGGCGCAGCGCCACCACCTGCGACTGCGGGAAGACGGTCGAGGTGTCCACGTCGAGGGCCTCGAAGTGGCGCGCGACGGCGGGGATCGCGCGCAGCCGCGCGGGGTCGTAGAGGTACTCCCAGTGCGCGTACCGGCTGCTTCCGGTTCCTTCCGGCCCGGTCACGGTCAGCGTCAGGCTCTGCCACAGCACCGGTGGCCGGTCGCCCTCCGCCGGTTCGATCAGCACGTCCGAGTCGGGGAACTCGAGCACCGCGTGTTGCTCGCCCACCGTCGCCTCCCGCACCCGGATGGCCAGGTCGCGGTGCCCGTTCTCGACCGAGCGCCGGTCCTGCAGCTCCACCGCCCACACCGCGCCCGGCTCCATCACCCCGGCCAGCGTCGAGGCCAGCGCGTCGAGCTGCTCCGGCGCCAGGTAGTCGGCGGCGAACCGGGCCATCACGACCAGGTCGAACCCCGAGCCGGCCGATTCCGGCCACGCGGGCAGCTCGGCCAGGTGGTAGCGCTCCGGCGGCAGCCCGAAGTGCTCGATCATGTAGCGCCTCATGACGGGCGAGGAGTCGACGTAGTGCGCTTCGTGGCCGGCCGCGGCCAGCGCGCGGCCGTGGTAGCCGCCGCCGGCGAACAGCTCCACCACCCGCAGCCGCCGGTCGCTGTCCACCAGGCCCGCGAACAGCGCGGCCTCGGCGGCGGCGTCCCGGTCGTCGGCCAGCGCGACGTGCAGTTCGGTGTTGTCGTCCAGCATCGTGCCGCCCGATGGCAGGGCACGGAACTGGTCAGGGTCCACGGGAGTCCTCCATCGGTACGCCGGCAGCTCCGAACGCGAACTGCGCGTGCTGCGGTCGGTGTCGGGTCACGTCGTAGTGTCCCCGATCGGGGCGTCGGTTCGGCGCGGTAGCGACGGGTTGTCCACATCGGGACCGAACGGTCCACAGGTACGGATCGGGGATGGCGCCCGGCCGATCGGAGAGCCGAACCTGCAGGCATGGGTGGCCAGAGCGCGGGGATGATGCCGGCCACCGTGCTCGCCGGGGCGGCGGGTGCGGTGGCCGGCTGGGTGTTGGGGGGCGGGATCCGCCGGCTGCTGGGGCGGCTGCGCAGGGGTGCGCGCTGCCGCGCCGGGCGCTGCGAGGCCGTGCTCGCGCTGCTGTACGCCGCAACCGGTGCGGCCTGGGCCGCGGGCCTGGTGGCGGTGGACCGACTTCCGTTGCTGTTGGGGCTGGGGTGGTTGGCGGTCGCGGCCGGCGCCGTCGACCTGGCCCACCGGCGGCTGCCGGACGCGCTCACGCTGCCGGCGATCCCGGTGGGCCTGCTGCTCCTGCTGCCGATGGGCGCGGTGGCGGCCGGTCGGGGCCTGCTCGGCGCCGTCGTCGCGATGGCCGGATACGGCGCCGTCCACCTGCTCGCGCCACCCGCCATGGGCGCCGGCGACGTGAAGCTGGCCGGCTCACTCGGAGCCGCAGTGGCCGCGGTCTCGTGGCCGGCGCTGGCCGTGGCCGCGGTGCTCGCCGCCGCACTGACCACGGTCGTCGCCGCGCTGATCGCGATCGGCGCGGCCGAGCCGGCCGCGGAGGCCGTCGACTCGGCACGGTCGCCGCCGCCTGGATCCGGGTGGAGTCGGGCGCAGCACCGGGCGGTCCCGCACGGGCCGTCGATGCTGGCGGCCGGCTGGCTGGTCGTCGCGGCCGGCGCGATCGCGGATGCGGCGCTCGGGGCGCCGGTCGGGGGGTGAGAGGATCGGGGGGTGTTGCGCTGGATCACCGCCGGGGAATCGCACGGTCCCGCGCTGGTCGCCGTCCTCGAGGGCATGGTGGCCGGCGTCGAGATCACGACCAAGGAGCTGGCCGCCGAGCTGGCCCGCCGCCGGCTGGGGCACGGCCGCGGCGCCCGCATGAAGTTCGAGGCCGACGAGCTGGAGATGATCGGCGGCGTGCGGCACGGGCGCACCCAGGGCGGCCCCGTCGCGGTGCGCATCGGCAACAGCGAGTGGCCGAAGTGGGAGACCGTGATGGCGCCCGACCCGGTCGATCCCGAGCTGATCGCCGGCCGGGCCCGGAACGCGCCGCTGACCCGCCCGCGGCCCGGGCACGCCGACCTGGCCGGCATGACCAAGTTCGGCTTCGACGACGCCCGCCCGGTGCTCGAGCGGGCCAGCGCCCGCGAGACCGCGTCGCGGGTGGTGCTCGGTACGGTCGCCCGCGCCTTCCTCGCCCAGGGGTTCGGGGTGGACATCGTGTCGCACGTGGTCGCGCTGGGAACCGCGGAGGCGCCCGAGGACGACCTGCCGGGTCCCGGTGACCTGGAACGGATCGACGCGAGCCCGGTGCGGGCCTGGTCCGACGC
>DATMDS010000038.1:0-26698 GCA_035557575.1 Pseudonocardia sp.
AACGGCGCCTCGGTGGCCGGGCTGATCCTCACCACGAACTCGCTGGTGGCCGAGGAGCAGACCCCGTGGAACAAGGCGCTGATGACCGAGTACGGCCCGCTGGACGAGGGCATCCCGCAGCCCTCACCGGATGCGAGCACCCCGCAGTCGCTGGGCCTCGGTCCGCAGGTCGGATAAGCCCGCACGGATTGGTTGACCATGTTCACCGTCGGGGATGGCCTGGTTGTGCGGGCTGGCGTCCCAGATGTGCACCTGGGCGTCAACCACCAGGGTGTTCACACCCCCGACGGAGAACATCTACCCGACCTGGGGTCCCAGGCCCAGCGACTGCGGCGTGCTGGAGTCCGGGGACGGCTGCGGGATGCCGTCGTCCAGCGGGCCGTACTCGGTCATCAGCGCCTTGTTCCACGGCGTCTGCTCCTCGGCCACGAGCGAGTTCGTGGTCAGGATCAGACCGGCCACCGACGCGCCGTTCTGCAGCGCGGAGCGCACCACCCGCAGCGGGTCGATGATGCCCATCTCGACCATGTTCCCGAAGCGGCCCTCCAGCGCGTCGAAACCGTCGTCGACGCCGAGGTCGGTGACCTGCTTGACCACGTCGGCCCCGTCGTACCCGGCGTTGCTGGCGATCAGGTGCACCGGCTCGGTCAGCGCCCGGCGCACGATCTCGACGCCGATCCGGTAGTCGCCCGACACCTCGAGCTTGTCCAGCGCCGGCTCCGCGTGCAGCAGGGCCGCGCCGCCGCCGGCGACGATGCCCTCGGCCATCGCGGCCCGGGTGGCCTGCAGCGAGTCGTCGACGCGGTGCCGGATCTCCTTGAGCTCGGCGTTGGTCGGCGCGCCGACCGAGATGATCGCCGCCTTGCCGGACAGCCGGGCGATCCGGTCGTTGAGCCAGTCCTCGTCGGTGCCGATGGTGGCGCGCGCCATCTCCGCCCGCAGCTGCGCGAGCCGGCGCTCCACGGAGCCCTCGGACCCGCCGCCGCCGATGATGACGGTGCTCTCGTTGGTCGCCCTGACCTGCGAGGCCCGGCCCAGGTGCTCCGGCCCGATCTGGTCGAGGGAGAACGACGACGCCTTGGAGTGCACCTTGCCGCCGCACAGCGCGGCCATGTCCTCCAGCAGGTGGATGCGCTTCTCACCGAAGCCGGGCGCCTGGATCGCGGTGACCTTGAGGTGCCCGTTCACGTGGTTGTGCACCAGCATCTGCAGCGCGGTGCCCTCCACCTTCTCGGCCACGATCACCAGCGGTCGCGGATCGCGCATGACCCGCTCCAGCATCGGCATCAGCGAGCGCACGTCGGTGATCTTCTCGGCCGAGAAGAGCAGGTAGGGGTCGTCGAGGACGGCCGTCATGCTGCCCGGGTCGGTCACCAGGTAGGGCGAGACGTAGCCGTTGTCGAACTCGAAGTCCTCGACGAAGTTGACCTGCAGGCCCAGCACCGGGCCGTCGTCCACCGAGATCACGCCGTCGTCGCCCACGGTGTGCAGGGTCTGCGCGACGATGCTGCCGATCGCCTCGTCGTCGTTGGCCGAGATCGCCGCCACCCGGGACAGGTGCTCGAGGCTGTCGACCGGGTGGGCCACCGACGACAGGTGCTCGACGATCGCCGCGACCGCCACGTCGATACCGCGTTTGACCAGCACCGGGTTGCCGCCGGACGCGATCGCGTCCATGCCCTCGCGCACGATGGCCTGCGCGATCACCGTCGCGGTGGTGGTGCCGTCGCCGACGATGTCGTTGGTCTTGATCGCGGCTTCCTTGAGCACCTGCGCGCCCATGTTCTCGAACGGGTCCCGCAGGTAGATCTCGCGGGCGATGGTCACCCCGTCGTTCGTGACCTCGGGGGTACCGGTGATCTTCTCGAGGATGACGTTGCGGCCCTTGGGACCCAGCGTGGACTTCACGGCTTCGGCCAGCTGGTCCACGCCTGCCTTGAGCAGGTCACGGGCTTCCTGACCGAACTTGAGCTCCTTGGCCATCTGGGCCCTCCTACGACAATGGTGTCTCTACGGCTGCGCGGGTGACGAGAGCGAACGCGGGAGACCGGGTCGGGAGTCCGCGCCGGCTTGCGCGGACTCCCCACCCGGTGGTGCTACCTGGTGACTTCGGGCGGGAGCATGTCGCCGATGAATTCGGCGGCTTCCTCGAGGTTTCCGAACATGACCGTCCGGTCGTCCATGTGAATCATTTTTCCGTAGTGGGTGGACATGTTCTCCTCGAACTCGGCGGCGTCGTAGAAGCCCTCCTCCTCGCCGAGCGCCTCGGAGATCTCGTCGTACACGAAATCCATCCGGCCGACGCAGTCCACCCGGATCATCGACGGCAGATGCGTGACGGTCACGTTGTCCTGCCGGTTCATGACCTCGGCGACGACGACGCCCACCTGGTTGTTCATCAACGTCACACCGGCCTTGCCCGACGCGGTGTTGTCGGACTTGAACGGGCTTTCTGCGGTCTTGAAACTGGTCACTGCGACAGCTCCTTCGGGGGCTCCAGTCCGAGATCGGTCACGATGCCGGCGAACCGGTTCTTGGCACGGTCGAGGGCGTCCTCGAAGCGCGGTGGCTTGGCGTCCGGCTGGCTCCACAGCGGCTGCATGGTGCGGGCCGCCGTGAGGGCCTGGGACACCCAGTTCGCCAGCCAGCCCTGCATGAGCGCCCTGTTGTGCTCGGCGAACTCCTTGTCCTGCACCAGCGGCCCGAAGCACGCCTGGGTCCAGCGCAGGTCCCGCTGGGCGTAGTCGAACTCGCCGGCACCCATCACCGTCGGCGTCACGAAGTCGCCGTTGCCGGCCGCGGCCTGCTGCACCAGGTTGCTGCGGAACAGCTCGCCGAGCAGCGGCTCGAACACGACGTTGGTGGCGAAGACCGACTCGCCCCAGTCGTCGTCGATGGCCGTCAGCGCCTCGGTGACCTTCCGGATGCCCTGCCACTCGGCATCGTTGTTCCAGGCGTCGAGGTGCGCGGTGCCGTCGAAGCCCTCGATCTCCTCGGTCAGCGTCAGGTTGTAGAGCGCGAGGTCCTGCGCGAACCGGATCTTGTGCATGCTGTTCACGACCATCGCCGTGTTGTGCATGTTGGTCGGGCCCGAGCGGTTGCACGCCGCGAAGACGTAGAGGCCGAGGATGTGCTCGATGTGCATCCAGGCGCCGACGCTGCGCTCGACGAACTGCCGCCAGTTCGGGGTCCACTGCTCGAAGGCCTTGGCCTGGCGGGCGTTCTCGATGTTCTGGTTGACCTGGCGGACGACGTTCGCGTTGTAGCGGTAGAACGTCATCTCCCATTCTTCGTTGGGGTCACGGAACTCGTGCCAGCCGTGCGCCGGCCATTCCTGCACGTGCTGGCTGCCGGTGCCGACGCCGTTCTGCGGCTCGGGCTTGTCGACGCCCCAGGCCTTCAGCTTCGTCCAGTTCAGCGGGTAGCCCGCCTCACCGTTGGCGAAGCCGTAGATCCAGCCCTGGGACAGGTAGTGCCGGGGGTCGGGCTGGACGTCGACCGTGACGTCCTCGTAGTGGGTCTGCTTGCGCTTCGCCGGCTTGTAGTAGTTGTAGCGGCGAGCGCCCGGACCGGAGTCGGGGAACTCCCTCGCACCCGCCTCGGCGTCGGTGAACTGTGGTTTCGGGACACTGCGCCCGGGTTGATCGGTAGCTGCCTCGGTTGTCACTGACCGTCCTCGCCTTCTCCAGGTTCACCGGTGGTGGTGAACTTGTCGTAGAAGATGTACTGCTCCCGTACTCCGAGTGCCGTGAGCACCTGAATCGCCGCATCCACCATGGGCGGCGGCCCGCACACATAGGCTTCCCGACTGCTCAGGTCGGGCTCGAGCCGTTTGACGACATCGGTGATGAGCCCGACCTCGCCATTCCACTCGTCATCGCCGGCAGGCTCGGAGAGCGCCGGGACGTATCGAAAACCGGGAATCTTCCCTTCCAGACTCCGCAGTTCTTCCTCGAAACACAGGTCCCGTTTCTGGCGGGCCCCGTAGTAGAAGACGGCTTCCCGATCGACACCCCGATCGGCCATCGACCGCAGCAACCCCAGCACGGGAGCCATCCCCGCTCCACCACCGACGAAGATGAGCGGGGAGGTGCGGCTCTCCCGAAGCGTGAAGGTGCCGAACGGCCCCTCGACGTCGAGTCGGTCCCCGACGGACACCTTGGTCGCCAGGTACTCCGAGAACAGCCCGCCCGGGTAGATCTTGATCACGAACTCGAAGTGGCCCTCGCGACCCGGCACGTTGGCCATCGAGAACGACCGGGACGACTCGGTGTCCGGGACGGTGATGTCCAGGTACTGCCCGGGGAAGAACTTGATCTCCTCGGGTTCCAGGAGCTTCAGGACGAGATGGCGCATGTCGTGGGTCACCGGCTCGTTGGAGACGACCTCGGCAACACCCCTGCGCAGCGGAAGACCCGATCGAATGATCTCCTCGTCGTAGTTGAGGAGCTCGATCACCAGGTCCTCGTACGCGTGGGCCCGGCAGAGGAGGGTCGAGCCCTCCTCCTTCTCGTAGTCCGGCAGCGCGAAGGTGGAGTACGAGTCGAGTTCGATGTCCTCACCCTCGAGGACGAACGACTTGCATGCCGCGCACTGACCTTCCTTGCAACCGTGCATGAGCTGGACGCCCTGCTCGGCCGCCGCCCTCAGGATGGTCTGGTCCTCGTCGGCCTCGATCTCGATACCGACCGGCTCGAACCGCACGACGTGCTTCTCACCCATACACCGACCTCACAATGGGCTCACTCGAACAACGGGGTGTTCTCGACAACGGGTCGTTGTCACCAAGGCTGAGCGCAGGGACCAGCAGGGGGAGGTCCGACGGTGGTTCCGCCGGCCCTCCCCCCTCACCTGACCCGCGCTCAGGCGCTCGCGGGTGCCGGTCGTCCGGCGGGGCCCTGACGGTTGTAGTCGGCCTGGAACGCGGCCTTCTGGTCCGCGTCCATCTCGTTGAGCAACACGTTCGGGCTCAGCAGCGGACCGAGCCGCCGCATGTGATCCAGCGTCCACATCTTCTTCGGGTTCAAGTCGAGGTGGGGCTGTGCCGTCATCGTCTTGCCGTCGTCGCGGACGAAGCCCATGTCCGAGACCACGTCGGCCCAGTTCCAGCCGTGGTACAGCGTCTCCCACTCACGGTGCCCGACCAGGCGGCCCATGTTCGGGGTCTCGCGACCCTGGTACGTGCCACGGAAGGCCTCGACATCGGTCCAGCGGCAGACCTCGTGGCAGTACGTGCGGGTGACGCCGTCGATATCGGCCATCACCATGTCCTCGCGGACCAGGCAGGGCACCATGCACGTCCAGCAGCGCGCCGGGTACACGTAGTCGACGTCCTCGGCCACGATCGGGTTGTGCCCGTTCGGGACCGCGAGCCGGCTGTAGTTCTCCCACCACTTGCCGTACTTGTCGTACCAGCCCGGGTACTTGTACTCGAACCACTCGAAGTCCTCGTCGGTCATGCCGTCGATACGCCAGTAGTTGGCGAGCCAACCGGTGGCGAAGAACTGCGCGACCTCGTGGACGTAGCCCTTCTCCCAGATCTGCTTCCACGACTCCTCGATCAAGTCGTGCGGGATGACCAGGCCGTACTTCTCGAGCGGCACCAGGTACGAGCGGTAGTAGTCGTCGTAGATCCAGCGGCGCCACATCTCGGCGTAGGACTCCCGGTCCTTGCGGCGGTCCTTGGTGCCGTACTCGATGAACGTGCCGATGGCCGCGTCCACCACGCGGTGGTTGTTCCACCACGCGTAGCGCAGGTCGCGCTCGAGCAGCTGGCGGTTGTCCTCGTCCGACAGCGCCATCAGCAGGGTGGCGTAGCCGTTGGAGATGTGGCGCGACTCGTCGGACTGGACCGAGTGGAACACCGTGGGCAGCAGGTAGTCACCGTTCGCGGCGGCCTCGGCGGGCATCGCCACGAACAGGGTATTGGTGAAGGCCGTCTCGGCGACGATCGTCAGGTAGATGCTGGCCGCGGTGATCGCGTCACCGGTGATGAACCCCTCGGCGAACTGGCGGCCGATGGTGCCGCAGTAGTCGCTGTGGAAGTTCCGCAGGCTGTTGTTGAAGCCTGCCGGGTCGATGTAGTTGTTCATGTACAGGCGCTTCAGGTTCTGCTGGATCGTCGAGTGCCGTACCTCGTCGATCATCTGAATGGCCTGGCCGTTGTGCAGCTCCGGGTTCGGAACCACGTGGAACAGCATCGGCATCGACCGCGCGGCCGAGATCTCCGGCAACGGGATGATGCTCAGGAAGAGCTTCTGCCACTCCAGCCAACGCTCCTGGACCTGGCGGAACATGTTCCCGCGGATGGCACCGTCGGACGCGCCGTAGACGCGGTGGTCCTTCTCCTCCTGCATGGGGAAGTAGGAACGCAGGACCTGCTTGAGCGGGTCCTTCTTGGCGGCCTTGCGGAAGGTGTAGTCGGTTCCGTACTTCATGTACGGCTCGTGGTACTGCGGCTCCCAGGAGAGTTCCTGGATCTTCTGATGAGCCTTGGCCAAACTCTGCCGACTCACGTTTTCTCCTCACGTGGTGGTGGTCCAAGGACACCTCGACACCCCGCGGGCCGCCGACCGGATGGCTCCGGCCGACGAGAGCGACGATGCGTCCTCGTGGTCTGCCCCCGTCCGCGGTGCCGGTCCTTGCGCGGGTGGCCCGGGCAGCGGAGGTGGACCCGGGAGAACCTCCTGAGTCACCGGCGCGCGGACCAGGGGCGCAGCAGTTTCTCCCGTGCTCCGAATCACACTCCGCGAGCGCTGGGCCCGAGGTCTCAATATGAGAATGTGCCCGGCCGTCTTCCCTGTCCGGTGGCTCGATCGCGGGGTACCGTCCGATCACGCGGATGTCCGCGTTCGACGGTGAGCGCTGCTGCGCCGGAGGAGGGCTAGGCTTGGTCCGTTCGAACCACAGGTCACCCCGCCGGCGCGACGAGTCCGCCGACCAGCTGGTCCGTGCGCGCACCTCGTTCCTGGTCGACGACGAGGTGGCGGCCGGAACGGTCCGGGACACCATCCTGGCCTCGTGGACCCGGTCCCGCGAGTGGGACGTACCGGCCGGCAACGTCGAGCTGTCCTGCGAGTTCGACTGCGAGCCCGATTCGCCGCTGACCAGGGCGGCGTCGCCGGTGCTGGCCGACGTGGCCGACCAGTTCGCCGGCGAGCCGGTCAGCGTGATCCTCACCGACTCCGACGGTGTGGTGCTGGAGCGGCGCACCGGGGACTCGGCGCTGCACCAGCACCTGGACAAGGTGTGGCTGGCCCCTGGTTTCTCCTACGCGGAGCGCTTCATCGGGACCAACGGCATCGGTACCGCGCTGGAGGGGCGCGGCCCGGCGCAGGTCTTCGGGCACGAGCACTACGTGGAGCACCTGGCCGACCTGGCCTGCGCCGGGGCCCCGATCTGGCACCCGATGACCGGCAAACTGCTCGGCGTCGTCGATCTGACCTGCTGGCGCCCGGACGCCGGACGGTTCATGGCCACGGCGGTGGCCCGTATCGCCCGGCAGATCGAAGGCGCCCTGCTGGACCAGTCCGGCCCACGTGAGCTGGCCCTGCTGCACGACTACCTGACCGCCTGCCAGCGCAACCGGGGCGCCGTGATCGGGGTCAGCCCGGACCTGGTGATGCTCAACGACCAGGCCCGGGAGCTGATCGACCCGAGCGATCAGCCGGCGCTGGTCGCGGGAGCCACCGAGGCGTTCACAGCCGGGCAGCGGCTGACCCTGGTCGACCTGCCCAGTGGGGCGGTGGCCCGGGTGCACGGGCGGCCGAGCTGGATCGACAAGGGCGCCGCCGGCGGGGTGCTGCACGTGCAGCTGGCTGCGCGTGACATCACCGCCCGGCCGCGCAGCGCGGCGCTGCCGCCGACGTCCACGCTGCCCGCCGCGGTCGGCTCCGGACTGCTGTGGACCAAGTGCTGCCAGGCCGTCGACCGGCACTTCCACCACCGCGAATGGCTGGTCCTGGAGGGCGAGCCGGGCACCGGCAAGGTCACCGTGGCCCGGGCCACCCACCAGATGCGCAGCCCGGCGGCGCACTTCCGGCTGTTCGACGCCGTCGACTACGGCCCGCAGTGGATCGCCGACATCATCGAGGAGCTGGCGAACGGCAGCAGCGGCACGCTGGTACTGGCCCACGTCGACCGGTTGAGCCCGGAGGGACAGCAGGCGCTGGTCGACGCGCTGGAGCCGCACCGGGAGTCGACCGATCCGGGACGGCCGTGGCTGGCCGCCACGACCGGCGCCGGCGGGTTGGCCGGCACCGAGCTCGGGGACAGCCTGCTGGAGTGCTTCCCGCGCACCGTGGACGTGCCGCCGCTGCGGCACCACGTGGAGGACGTCGCCGAGCTGGTGCCGCACCTGATCGCCCGGCTGACCCGCGGCTCGGAGCTGAGCTGCTCGCCGGAGGCGATGCGGGTGCTGATGCGCAACCGCTGGCCGGGCAACGTCGAGCAGCTCTACCAGGTGCTGCGCAAGACGGTGGCGCGGCGGCGGGCCGGGGTGCTCACCCCTGCCGACCTGCCTCCGGAGACCCGGGCCATGACCCGGCGGGTGCTCACCCCGCTGGAGGCGATCGAGTGCGACGCGATCGTCGAGGCGCTGCTGGACAACAACGGCAACAAGGCCGAGGCCGCGCGGCACCTGGGCATGTCCCGGGCGACGATCTACCGCAAGATCCGCGGGTACGGGATCTCCATCCTCGAGGCGGACGCCAGCCGGGAGACCTGACCCGCCGGCTGCCCGGCAACGCTCTGCCCACGCCCACGAGGCATCGAGGTCAACAGCCCCGGTAGCTGGTCGTGTAGGCCTCGGGAACGCCGATCACGTCGCGGTCGGCAACGTTGCGGACCGGCCAGGTCGCGGTCCAGCAGATGCGCGGCATCGGCATCTTCGCCGGTGCGTCGACGACGGCCTGGGTGCTGACGAAGGTCAGCCCGACGGCCAGCTCGCCGAACGACCCTTCCGAGATCGACGTGACCGTCACGGACTCCATGGTCGTGGAACGGTAGGCCTGCTGCCATTCGGCCCGGGAGTAGATCCCGGACCGGGAGGGGACGACCGTGCTGGCCCAGGTGTCGTAGTCACGGGTGTTGATGGCGGTGAAGTGCCGGTCGAGCAGGCCGACCACCTCGGCGGCGCGGGGATGGGCCGCAGCCGCCGGGTCGATCGCGACCAGCGCCGTACCGGCGGCCAGCTCGACCGGCGCCGTCTCGACCGCAGCCTCCGGAGTGGCGATCACGCTCTGGAGCAGGCCCACGCCGAGCATGGCCAGCACGAGTGCCACCAGGGCCGCGGCCGCCACCATCGTCCCGGCCAGGAGCCGCGGCCGCCGCGCGGGCCCGGTCGGGGCCGACGGCGTCGGCACCGGCGCGGCGGTGCCCGTCGGGCGGAGCGGTGGCGTGTGGACGGGGTCGGCCGGGGTCGTGGTGGAGGCGCTCGTCGCGGCGTTGTCCAGCGCTGCTATCCAGTCCGCGGGGCGGGGCCGGACGACCGGCTCGGCCGCCAGACCCAACTGGGCGAGCCGGCCCAGAGCCGGGTCGAACGCCGCGATGGCCGCCGTGTCCCGGGACTGCTGGCTGCCCGCGAAGAGCCGGGTCGCCAGCAACGCGAACTTGTACGCGTCGCTGTGCTCGGTGCTGAGCTGCTCGCCGGCCGGCACCGCCCACTCGGGTGTCTCGACCGGCGGTAGCGCCGATCGACCCTCGATCTGCATGCCGTCGCAGTCCAGGAAGAAGCAGTTGGGCAGGAAGCCGAACGAGGCCAGCAGATTGTTCGGCGACAGGTCGCCCACCACGATGTCGTGCTCGTGCAGGTCGCGCAGCGTCTGGGCCACCTTGCTCAGCACGCGCAGGCGCCACTGGTCGCTGACCGGGATGCTTATCCTGCGCAGGTAGTCGTGGTCGTTGAGGGCGTACTGCAGTTGGGCGATCCGAGGCGACGGCCCGGTGGGCAGCTGCAGCTCGACGGTGAATTCGGGCGGAGCCTCCTGCATCACGAAGCCGACGGTGGTGGGGCCGTCCACGACCACGGCGAGCGGCCAGGCCAGCCCCTGCTGCAGCAGCCACCTCAGGTCGAAGCGGCTGCCCCGCTCGACCATGCGACGCAGCACATCGGCGTTCAGTTCCTGGCGGCTCCTGTCGTCGTACTCCTTGTACAGCAGGGGTAAACCCACCCCGGACAGCTCCGGCGGGCGGTCCGCGAAACGGAAGACCTTCCCCTGTCCGCCTGATCCGAACAAGGTCAGGTCGCCGAGCGCGGACCGCTTGATCGGCGGTACGGGCGTCACCGCAGCGGGCCCATCGCTGGGGAGTGTCTGGTGGATCTTTGATCGATGGGCTTCGGGATCCAGATCGGGCCTGGCAAGGCGCCGGCCGGCCCTCGTACCGGGCGTACTCGGGCCGGCCGGCAACGCCGCCAGGGCTGATCTGGGCCCGGAGACCGCGATCGAAGATCCACCAGACACTCCCTAGCCCGCGGCGGCCGGCGGGTGCGCCCACACGGCGACCAGGGTGCGGTCGTCGTCGAAGGTCTCGCGGGAGAAGTCCAGCGCGTGCGCGAACCCGAGCGGGGGCGGTGGGGTGCGTAGCACGCTGCGGAAGAGCCCGCCGACCAGGCCGGTGCCGTCGCCCAGCGGATCACCGAATCCGTCCGTGCCCACCAGCAGCACGGAGCCGTCCGGGAGCGTCGCGGTCACCGGTTCGACGGTCTCCGGCACCGCCGGCAGCGCGGCGACCTGCGACGGGATGACGGCGGCACCCGGATCCGACTTCGATCCGAGCAGCCGCGTGAACCCGCTGCCGTCGAGCAACCAGGCGCTCGAGTCGCCGAGCTGCACCACGGTGACGACACCGCCCGCCTCGGCCGGCCGGGCGTACCCGGCCACCAGTGTGGTGGCGAAGTCCGCCGGCGCCCGACCGGTCTCCGCGGCGCCGTCGCCTCCCGGACCTCGCGCTTCCTCGGCCAGCCGCAGCGAGATCGACTCGATCAGCGCGCTCCAGTCCGGCCCGTTCCGGCCCGCCCGAAGGGCGATCCCGATCATGTTGACCGCCGTTCGGACGGCCAGCTCCGCTCCGCGCTCAGCGCAGCGGGCGCTCGACACCCCATCGGCCACCGCGAAGACCACGCTGCCGGTGCCCTCGTCGAACGCCACGCTCGCCGCGTCCTGCCGCGGCCGGCCGTAGAACCGGTGCGAGTAGCCCCGGATCGACGCCAGCCGCACGTCGAACCGGTCACTGGACCACCCGTCGACCACGGTGTCCGGGAACCGGCCGCTGCCGGCCGGGGGACGTGACGGGAACGCGGCCACCCCGACATCGAGCACGATGGGATCCCACGACGCCGCGGCGGGCGGCCCGGCCGCGGTGCCCACCTCGTCCTGCGCCGGCGGCTGGTCCACCTCAGATCACGTCGATCGCCAGGCGGAAGCCCTCCGGGCGATCGACGACGAGCTCGGCGTTCGCGGTGCCCATCGTCCGGCCGGACGCGACGATGCTCCTGGTCAGCGCCGTGCAGAAGGTGGCGATGGCCGACCCGACGCGAGCGCCCTCGATGGCCAGGAACGCGAACTCCGAACGGGTGGCCACCCGAAGGATGGTCTCGGGCTCGGCCTGGCCGATGCCGCAGGCGATGATGTTCGGCGCCGACGAGTGGGAGTTGCGGTCGGTCAGCTGCCGGTGGGCCTCGCGCCACGCGCCGCCCTCGTTCGGCTGGCCGTCGCTGAGGAAGAACACGGCGGGCCGGTGCACCTGGTAGTGCGACGCCTTGAGCGCAGCGACGTCCCGGGGGATCTGGCGCAGCAACGTCTCGAAGACCTCGGCGTAGTTGGTCCGGCCGCGGCTCTCGAGCGCCGGCAGCTCGTCGGACCGCCGCACATCGGCAAGGTGCAGCCGGACGACGACGTCGTCGGAGAAGCCGAGCACCGAGAAGCGCACCTTCGCGGCGGCCATCGGTTCGGCCAGCAGGGCGGCGTGCAGTGACGCGAGGCCCGCGTTCAGCTCGTCGATGCTGTCCTCCATCGAGGCCGACTCGTCGGCCACCATGTAGATCGGCAACAGTTGGCCACGCACATCGGCCATGATCGTCAGCTCCCTCGCCACGGTCGTTCGAACGGCCGGCGGGACCGCGGGTCAGCCGAACCTGGACGGGCTGCCCGCGGGCCGCAGCGGCCGTGACCGGCCGCCACTGTGGTGCGTGACGGCCCGGTTCGAGGAAGCAGTCAACCACACGACCGGGTGACCGAGCCGCTGACCGCTACCGACCGTCACCCTCGGTAGCAGGGTCGCGGCACCTGCCGGCCGGTCAGCGAGCAGGCGTGGGCGCGAGGGAGGGCGGTCCGGCTCCGGCCCGGTGCAGCACCTGGGCGGCCACCGCCGCCATGCCCACCACATCCTCGGTGTCGACGACGATCACCGGCCAGCCTCCGTCGACCGGCTGCGCGACCTCGTCGTTCCACAGCTCGTCCGGCACGCGCTCGGAGTCGAAGTGCCCGGCCGCCCGGGTGCCGGAGCGGGCCCGGTACCGGGCGGCCGCGGTCTCCCGGCGGCACCGGCAGAACACCTCGACGATCCCACCCGGCAGCCGGCGCAGGTCGTCGACGGCGCGGCTGCGGTGCCAGGTGCTCTCGAGCACCGCCGAGCCGGACTCCGCGGCCACGGCCAGCAGGGCCGCCACCGCGGCCCGGCCGACCAGGCGGGACGTGGCCACGTCGGGCACCGGCAGCACGGTCATCAGCGCGTGCTTGAGGGTGTCCTTGGCCAGCAGCGGCAGCCCGAGCCGCGGCGCCAGTTCGGCGGCGAGGGTGCTCTTGCCGGCCGCCGGCGGCCCCGACACGACGACGTACAACCTCGCGGGCTGGGTCATCGGCCCTGGTCAGGAGCCGCCATCAGCTGTCGGCACCCACTCGACGAAGCCGGCGGCGCGGGCGTCGGTGGCGGTGCGGAACCAGACCTCGGCCGTGATCCGGGAGTAGTGCGGGCTGTCCGGGCGGTGGAAGAGCATCGAGCCGGCCTCGCCCTTGATCGTGTACTCGGGCCCGGGCGCCGACCCGTCGGGCTGCGGCTCGGCCGAGCCCGGACCGTAGTCGCGGAGCGGCTCGGCGGAGCGCGGGCGCGGCGACGGGCGCGCCGTCGTGGCCGGCATCCCGGCCGCCGGGGTGGCCGGGGCGAACAGCGCTTCCCCGCTCACGTTCGACGGCAGCACGTCGCCCGGTTCGGGTGCCACCGGGTCCGGGGCGATCGGGGCCGCGCTCGGGGTGCCGTCCTCCGACGGGCCCGCCACCGGCGGGGTCGGCTCCAGGTCCGGCACCGCCGTGAGCGGCTGCCGGGTGGCCGCTCCGTCGGCCGGAGCCGTGG
This sequence comes from Pseudonocardia sp., assembly GCA_035557575.1. Lineage (GTDB taxonomy): Bacteria > Actinomycetota > Actinomycetes > Mycobacteriales > Pseudonocardiaceae > Pseudonocardia. Next base: position 13,348 of record DATMDS010000038.1, read on the forward strand.
GATCCGGCGCGGGCCACTGCTCGAGCAGCAGTCCGGAGCTCCGCTGCCGGGATCGCGCGGCCCACACGCCGGCCCCGATCACCCCGGCGATCACGAGCCAGCGAAACCGTCGCATCCGCCTCGTTCCCTCGGCCATGATTCACCCTCCCTCAACGCTTGCGCAGGGTAAGCCGGGCGCCTGACCCGGAACCCAGGGGCCCCGCCGTCACGCGCCGTCACCGCCGGGCGGCCTTGACCCGCTCGTACCGGGCCAGCGCCTCCAGCCGTTCGGCCTTGTGGTCCACCATCGGAGCCGGGTAGCCGTCCGGGATGCCGTCGGGCAGCGTCCACGGCTGGTGCACCTGCTTGCCGGGGACGCCGCGCAGCTCGGGAACGAAGCGGCGCACGTAGTGGCCCTCGGGGTCGAACTTCTCCCCCTGGGTGACCGGGTTGAACACCCGGAAGTACGGCGAGGCGTCGGTGCCGCTGCCCGCCGTCCACTGCCAACCATGCTGGTTGGAGGCCAGGTCACCGTCGACGAGCAGGCGCATGAAATGTCGCGCCCCCCACCACCAGGGCAGGTGCAGGTCCTTGACCAGGAAGCTGGCCACGATCATGCGCACCCGGTTGTGCACCCAGGCCTGCTCGCGCAGCTGGCGCATCCCGGCGTCGACGATCGGGAACCCGGTCCGGCCCGCGCACCAGGCCTCGAACCGCTCCTGCGCCTGCGGGCCCTCGGCCAGCGGCAGCGCGTCGAACGCCCGGTCGTAGTTGCGGCGGGCCGAATCCGGGCGCTGGTACAGGATGTCGGCGTAGAACTCGCGCCAGGCGATCTCGGAACGGTAGGTGTCCACCGAGTCCGAGCGCCGCGCGGCCAGGTCGGCCAGGATCGTCCGGGGGTGGATCGCTCCGTACTTGAGGTACACCGACATCCGCGAGGTGCCCTGCTTGTCCGGGCGGTTGCGGTCCGGGCCGTAGTGGCTCACCGCGTCGTCGAGGAACGCCGACCACTGGTCGTGGGCCGCCTGCTCACCGGCGTCGGGGAGGGTGGCGTCGAGCGGCTCGTCGTCCGGGATGGCCACCGCGCGCGGGCCGCCGCCCGTCTCCTGCTCCGGATCCAGCCAGCTCACGGTGGAGGCGTCGGTGTCGGCCGGCTTGCGCCAGCCATGGTCGGCCCAGGCCCGGCGGAACGGCGTGAAGACCCGGAACGGCTCGCCGTCGGCCTTGCGCACCCGCCCCGGCGCCACCGCGTACGGCGACCCGGTGCGCACCAGCTCGCGCCCGCCGCCCGCAAGGGCCTTCTCGACGGCCTCGTCGCGGGTCACGCCGTACGGGCCGAAGTCGGCGGCCACGTGCACCGTGCCGGCGTCCACCGCCGCCGCGATCCCGGGCACCACCTCGGCCGGGTTCCCCCGCACGACCAGCAGCTTTCCGCCGAGCGAGGCGTCGAGGTCGCGCAGCGACCGGTAGAGGAAGGTCCGCCGCGCCGCCCCTGCCGGGTCGAGCAGCGCCGGGTCCAGCACGAACAGCGCCAGCGAACGCGGAGCCGCGTCGGCCGCGGCGAGGAACGTCGGCTGATCACGCACCCGCAGGTCGCGGCGGAACCAGACGACGGAGATCTCGGCCACGATCTCGGACGCTAGCGCTGCTGCGGCTGTTCCGCGCGTTCACCCCGACAGCGCCCGCGCCAGCACCGGACGCATCCAGCGGGCCAACCGCGCCGGCTCGTGCGGCCCGCGCAGCAGGGCGGTGAACACCAGCCCGTCCAGCACCGCGGCGAGCTCGTCGGCCGCGGCGTCCGCCTCCGCGACCCCTCGACCGGCCAGTACCTGGGCGCCGAGGCGGCGGATGGTGTCGCCGCCGCGCACGAGGTGGGCGCGCAGCTGGGGGTCGCGGGCGGCGGCCAGGCTGAGCTCGTAGCGAGCCAGCGTCCGCCGCCGTTCGCCGGTGACCATGGCCACGCCGACCCCGGTGAGCACGTCGAGCAGGGCGTCCGGCCCCGCGTCGCGCACCGCCGGCAGCTCGGCCGCCAGATCCAGCTCCAGCAGTCGGGCCACGCAGGCCTGCACCAGCGCCGACCGGGTCCGGAAGTAGTAGGAGGTACTACCCGCGGCGATGCCGGCGGCCCCGTCGACCGCGCGGTGGGTCAGGCCCCGCAACCCGTGCTCGGCCAGCACCGCCAGTGCGGCGTCCACGATCTCGGTGCGTCGATCGGTCACATTTCCTCTACTTCTGTAGAGCCACTGCGCTATTCTCCTCTACAAGTGTAGAGGGAGGTCGGCCGTGGACGTCGCGGTGATCGGAGCGGGGCTGGGCGGGCTGGCGGCGGCCGTGGGGGTGCGCCGGACCGGGCACCGGGTGACCGTCTTCGAGCGGTCCACCGCGCCCCGCGAGACCGGGGCCGGTATCGGGATCATGCCGAACGGCGTGCGCGCGCTGGACGCGCTCGGAGTGGGCGCGGCGATGCGCGAGCGGGCCGCCGTCTTCAGCCTCGGCGGCATCCGGGACCGGCGCGGCCGCGCCCTGCTGACCACCGACCAGGCGGCCGTGGCCGCGCGCACCGGCGCCCCGCTGGTCGTCGTCCCGCGCCCGTGGCTGCGTGGCCTGCTCGCCGAGGCGGTCGGCGCCGACGTCGTGCGCACCGGGCAGCGGGTGCACGGGCTGCGCCCGGTCGACGGCGGGGTGGAGATCGACGACGGGACCCGGTTCGACGCCGTGGTCGTGGCCGACGGAGCCGGTAGCCGGCTGCGGGCGACACTCTTTCCCGACCACCCGGGCCTGCGCGGATCCGGCGAGTACGCGGCGCGCGCGATCGCCCCCGCGCTGCCCGGCGTGCCGCTCGCGCCCGGCGAGCTGCTGGACCGGCGCACCGGCGAGCGGTTCGGCTGCATGCCGATGGCGGACGGCTCGACCTACTGGTACGCGACCTGGCCGGGCACCCGGCTGTCCGCGCCGGCCGACCCGGCCACCCGGCACGCCTGGCTGCGCGAGCGCCGCGCGGACTGGCACCCGTGCGTCGCGGCGCTGATCGCGGCCACCGAACCGGATCTGATCCACGTGGTGGAGACCGCGCAGCTGCAGCAGCCGCTGCCGGCGCTCGCCGTGGGCCGGATCGCGCTGCTCGGCGACGCGGCGCACGCGATGACCCCGGACCTCGGCCAGGGGGCCGGGCAGGCGTTCGAGGACGCCGTCGTGCTGGCGTCGGTGCTCGACGGCGCCACACCCGCGCGGGTGCCGGACGCGCTCGCCCGCTACGACGCGGTGCGCCGGCCGCGCACCACGGCGCTGCTGCGCGATGCGGCCAGGGCGCACCGGATGCTCGGCGCGCACGGCGCGCTCGGGCTGGCCCGCGACGTGGCGCTCCGCCTGGTGCCGGCCGCGCTGGCCACCCGCGCCCTGGCCGCCCAGCTGCGGTTCGACCCGGTCCCGGCGGCTGACGCCGGTCGTGAGTGGCGAGCGGTGTTCTAACGCGGCGCGCCACTCACGGGCGCGTCAGCGCTCGGACATCGGGACGTACGAGCGCTCGGGCTCGCCGGTGTACAGCTGGCGCGGGCGACCGATCTTCGTCGTCGGGTCGTTGATCATCTCGCGCCAGTGCGCGATCCAGCCGGGCAGCCGGCCGAGCGCGAACAGGACCGTGAACATCTTGGTCGGGAAGCCCATCGCCCGGTAGATCACGCCGGTGTAGAAGTCGACGTTCGGGTAGAGCTTGCGCTCGACGAAGTAGTCGTCGGCCAGCGCCTTCTCCTCGAGCTGCTTGGCGATGTCCAGCAACGGGTCGATGACGCCGAGCTTCTTGAGGATGTCGTCGGCCTGCTGCTTCACGATCTTCGCTCGCGGGTCGTAGTTCTTGTAGACCCGGTGCCCGAAGCCCATCAGCCGGGCGGACTTGTCGTCGGAGTTCTTGACCCGCTTGACGTAGGACTCGACGTCGCCGTTCTCCTCCTTCTGGATCTTCTGCAGCATCTCCAGCACCGCCTGGTTGGCCCCGCCATGCAGCGGGCCGAACAGCGCGTTGATGCCGGCGGAGATGCTCGCGAACAGGTTGGCCTGCGACGACCCGACCAGCCGCACCGTGGAGGTCGAGCAGTTCTGCTCGTGGTCGGCGTGCAGGATCAGCAGCAGGTCCAGAGCCTTGACGAAGTCCGGGTCGACGCTGTAGGGCTCGGCCGGGAAGCCGAAGGTCATCCGCAGGAAGTTCTCCACCAGCCCGAGCGAGTTGTCCGGGTAGAGGAACGGCTGGCCCATCGACTTCTTGTAGGCGTACGCGGCGATCGTCGGCAGCTTGGCCAGCAGCCGCACCGTGGACAGCTCCACGTCGTCGGCGTTGAACGGGTCCAGGCTGTCCTGGTAGAAGGTGGACAGCGCGCTGACCGCGCTGGACAGCACCGGCATCGGGTGCGCGTCGCGCGGGAAGCCGGAGAAGAACGCCTTCAGGTCCTCGTGCAGCAGGGTGTGCCGGTTGATCTTGTTGGAGAACGCCTCCAGCTGGGACCGGCTGGGCAGCTCCCCGTAGATCAGCAGGTAGCTGGTCTCCACGAAGGTCGACCCCTCGGCCAGCTGGTCGATGGGATAGCCGCGGTAGCGCAGGATGCCGGCGTCGCCGTCGATGTAGGTGATCTCGGAGGCGCAGGTCGCGGTGCTGCCGAAGCCCGGGTCGAACGTGACGAAGTCGGTGTTGGAGAGCAAACCACTGATATCGAATGCCGACGCGCCCTCGGTGGCAGGGCGAATAGGCATCTCGAGCTCGCCGCCTGGGTAATGCAGGACGGTCTTGCTGGACTCTTCGGCCATGTCGAGGTTCCCTCGCACTCGGGTCTTGCGTGGTTTTCCGACCACGCTAGTGCGCGAATCGGCGGCCGTGCCCGTTCGGGAAGTGTGACCTGATACTCCTCAGGACTTCCCCAACCTGGTGGCGTCGACCTCGACCCGCCCGACGAACAACCTGTTGATCACCCACAGTACCGCGCCCACGACGAGCAGGATCCCGGCGATCAGGAACTCCTGCGGTGAGCGCCCGGACAGCGGCGTGGCCAGGAAGCCACACAGCACGATGCCGGCCCACGGCGTCCAGGACGGGGCCCGGAAATGCGCGTGCTCGACCTGGTCCCGGCGCAACACCAGCACCGCGATGTTGACGATGGTGAACACCCCGAGCAGCAGCAGCGCCGTGGTGCCGCCGAGCAGCGTGATGTCCACGGTGATCACCAGGATGATCGCGATGACGCTGGTGAAGATGATGGACACCCACGGGGTGCGCCGACCGGCGTGCACCCGGCCGAAGACCGCCGGGATGATGCGCTCGTTCGACATCCCGTAGAGCAGCCGGCTGGCCATCAGCATGTTGATCAGTGCCGAGTTGATCACGGCGAACAGACCGATCACGGCGAACACGCCCAGCGGGAACCCGGGCGCGCCCGCCTCCAGCACCCGGAACAGCGCGCCGCTCTTGGCCGCGGCCAGGTCGGCCGCCGGGACCAGCATCGACGACAGCACCGCGACCACCACGTAGATCGTGGCGGCGACGGCCATCCCGATCAGCATGGCCCGCGGGAAGATCCGCGTCGGGTTGTGGCACTCCTCGGCCATGTTCACCGAGTCCTCGAAGCCGACCATCGCGAAGAACGCCAGCGAGGTGGCCGCCGTGATGGCCAGGAACACCCCGGTCTCGCCGGTGTTGATCTCCACCAGCCGGCCCGGCTCGCCGCGGCCGCCGGCCACCGCGTAGATGCCGACCGCGATGATCAGCAGCAGCCCGGACAGCTCGATGCAGGTCAGCACGACGTTGGCCTTGACCGACTCGCCCACGCCACGGAAGTTGATCAGCGCGAGGCCGAGGATGAAGACGCCGGCCACGGCCCAGGTGGGCAGCTCGATGAACTGCTTGAGGTAGGTGTCGCCGAAGGCCTTCGAGGCGGTGGCGGCCGACGTCACGCCGGACGACATCACGGTGAAGGTGACCATGAAGGTCAGGAAGTTGATGCCGAACGCCTTGTGCGTGTACAGCGCGGCCCCGGCGGCCTGCGGGTACTTGCCGACCAGCTCCAGGTAGCTGAACGCGGTGAGGTAGGCCACCACGAACGCCAGCAGGAACGGGATCCAGAGCGCCCCGCCGATCTTCCCGGCGACCGACCCGGTCAGCGCGTAGATGCCGGTGCCCAGGATGTCGCCGATGACGAAGAACAACAGCAGCTTCGGGCCGATCGCCCGTTTCAGCTCCGGTTGGGCGGAGACCTCGCTCACGTCCGTCATGGGTGGATGGTGCTCCAGACCCCGGCCCTCCGTCACCCTCCTGTTCCCGATCGGAACACGGCTGTCACACGCCGCGAACGGGTGCGCCGCCGGAGCGACGGGCCGGTCAGGCGGCGGGGGCCCGGTAGCGCCAGAAGGCCGGGAACACCGCGACCACCACGAGCGCCAGCACGATGACCGCCACCCCGCCGACGGTGGCCGCCGCACCCGGTCCGATCGCGCTGGCGGCCGGGCCGTGCCACATGTCGGCCAGCCGCGGACCACCCGCCACCACGACGATGAACACGCCCTGCATGCGCCCGCGCATCTCGTCGGTGGCCACGGTCTGCAGCATCGCGGACCGGTACACGGAGCTGACCAGGTCCCCCGCCCCGGCCAGGGCCAGCGCGGCCACGGCCAGCCACAGCGAGCCGGTCAGCCCGAACAGCGCCACGCCGAGTCCCCACACGCAGATCGCCAGCGTCACCGCGACGCCCTGGCGGCGGATCCGGTGCAGCCACCCGGAGAACAGCCCGGCGACGACCATCCCGATCGGGATCGCGGCGAACAGCAGGCCGAGCGCCGGCCCGCCGCCCGGCGGATCCCCGAACACGGTGTGCGAGATCTCCGGGAACACCACCCTCGGCATCCCGAAGCCCATGGCCACGACGTCGATCAGGAACGAGACCAGCAGCACCTTGTGCAGGGCGGCGTACCGGAACCCGTCGACGACCTCGCGGAACCCGGCCCGGGGCCGCCGGTCGCCCGTCGCCTCCGGTGGGATCGCCGGCAGCCGCCAGGTCGCCCACAGCGTGCTGAGCAGCGCGATCGCGTCCAGCAGGTAGAGCACGGGCAGCCCGATCAGCGGGATCAGCACGCCGGCCAGCAGCGGGCCGGCGATCGCGCCGGCCTGCACGACCGTCATGTTCAGCGCGTTCGCCGCCGGCAGCTCGTCGGCGCGCAGCAGCCGGGGCAGCACCGCGCTGCGGGTCGGCTGGTTGATCGCCAGGAACGCGGACTGCACCGAGAACAGCACCAGCACGGTCCACACCCCGCCGATGCCGCTGGTCGCGGTCACCCACAGCGCCAGCGAGCTGGCCGCGATACCGCCGCCGGTGACCAGCAGCAGCACCCGGCGGTCGACCGCGTCGGCGATGGCGCCGCCCCACAGCCCGAACACGACCAGCGGCACCAGGCCGAACAGCCCGGTCAGCCCGACCCAGGCCGACGAGCCGGTGAGCTGGTAGATCTGGGTCGGGACGGCGACCACGGACAGCTGGGCCCCGACGACCGTGACGATGCCGGCGACCCAGAGCCTGCGGTAGGCCGGGGTGCGCAGCGGGCGGGTGTCGGCCAACGCGCCGCGCAGCGCCCGCCCCAGGCCGGTCCTGCGCGTCGGGGCTTCCTGGTCCTTCGTCCGGTTCGGGAGGGTGGGCTCCTCGGGACCGGGCGTCGTCATGTACTCAGCACTACCACCCGCCCCGGGCCACCCGCCTCCCCTGACGCCCCGATGTGTCGCGGCCGACGCCGGGGCGCGAGCGCTAGAAGTGGTGCGGGCACCACGGCCCGGGCGTCCAGCCCAGTGCCGTGGCCAGCTGCCGCACCGCCCCGGGCCGCTCTTCGCCGATCCGGCCGGTGCCGAGGTAGCCGCCCAGCACCGGATCGCCCAGGTAGCCGGCGGCCAGCGCGGTGGTGTCGATCCGCACGTCGGCCGGGCCGGTGCTGGGCTCGCAGGTCGCCCCGTCCGCGTCGCCGGACAGCCGCCAGCGCCGGGCGTTCCACGGGCAGCGGGCGTCGGTCACGTCCAGCACCAGGTCCACCGGCGCGGCGTAGCGGCGGGCGGCCAGCGCCTCCCCCACCCGGACCAGGCGCAGCCACAGCCCGTCCTTGACCCGGGCCCGGGCCCGCCGGGGGTCGGCGAGCAGCTGCAGCAGGGGGTCGTCGACCGGACGGCCCCCGGCGCCGGTGGTCGCGGTGAGGTCGAGGTCGAGCACGTGTCGCCACAGGGCCAGCGCGGCCGCCGCATCGGTGGCGATCAACTCCTGCACGTCGACGTGGCCGGTCGGCAGGCCGTCGGACCAGCGTTGCTGCACCGTGTAGAGCGCGTAGCCGCGCGGGCCGGCACCGTCGCGGACCAGCAGGGCACGGGCGGCACTGGCACCGCCGCGGCGGTGCTCCGGGTCGTGCAGCAGCTCGGCCCAGGCGGTCGCCCGACGCCGGATGAACCCGGGCCGGGACGGGCGCAGCGCGTCGTACACCCCGGCCAGCTCGGCGCGCACGCTGCCGGGCTCGTCCAGCTCGACCACGAGCCCGTCGGCACGTGGCGCGTCCGGTACGAACAGCGCGGCCGGGCGGGTGAAGTCGAGGTGGAGTTCGCGGCTGGCCATCGCGTAGCCGAACCGGCCGTAGATCCCCGCCTCCGAGGCCCGCAGCACCGCGATCGGCTCGCCCCGTTCGTGCAGGTCGGCGAGCTGGCGGTCCATCATCGCCGACAGCACGCCGCGGCGGCGGTGCGTCGGGTGCACGGTCACCACGGTCACCCCGGCGGCCGGTGCGGTGGCACCCGGCACCGTCAGCTCGAACGTGTAGGCGGCGGCGGTGCCCACGATGCGGTCCCCGGCGGCGCCGCCGGCGACGACGAAGGCGCCCAGCGAACGGTCGAACTCCAGGCCGGCCGCGAACACCTCGCGGTCCTCCGGGTGACCGGAGAAGAAGAAGGCCAGCTCGACGACTCCCGAGGCGGCGTCGAACTCCTCCCGGGAGAACGGGCGCAGGGTCACGTCGGAGCGGGAGCCATGCGTCATCAGCCCTGCATAGCGGTGATGTCGCATCCGGACAACCGGCTCGCCGGACCCGCCGCGGGGGCCGCCGGCCGGCGGGCGGTTACGGGGCGAGGCGCACGACCCGCCAGGTGCGATCGACGCCGTTGGCCTCGAACCGCAGCCGGTCGTGCATCCGGTTGGTCCGGCCCTGCCAGAACTCCACCTGCTCCGGGTTGATCCGCCAGCCGCCCCAGTGTCCGGGCAGCGGCACCGCCTCGTCGGCGAACCGCTGCTCCAGCGCGGCCAGCGCGTCGTCCAGCGCCCGCCGGTCGCGCACCACGGTGGACTGCGCCGACGCCCAGGCGCCGAGCTGCGAGCCGCGCGGTCGGCTGGCCCAGTACGCCTCGGTCTCGGCCGGGGCCACCAGCTCGACCGGGCCGCGCACGTGCACCTGCCGGTGCTGCGCGTACCAGGGGAAGGTGGCCGAGGCGTAGCGGCTGGTCCGCAGGTCATGGCCCTTGGCCGAGGTGTGGTTGGTGTAGAACACCACGCCGCGGGCGTCGAGCCCCTTGCAGAGCACCGTTCGCGACGACGGCCGCCCGTCGGGCCCGGCGGTGGCCAGCACCATCGCGTTGGGTTCCGGCATCCCGACGGCCTCGGCCTCGGCGAGCCACCGCGCCAGCTGCTCGTGCCACGTCGGAGCCAGGTCCGGAACGTCGAATCCCTCGGTGCGGTAGTCGACGCGCATGGCAGCGAGCTGACCCGTCACTGCACCTCCCCGTAGCCGAACCCGAACGACAGGTAGCCACCGTAGGTTTCGAAAAACCCGCTGGACAAGGCCGGTGACCGATACCACCCGGGTGCACCGTTGCCCGACCGGCCACCCGCATGCAGGGTGATCGAACCGACCGTCGGCGTCTCGGCGTCCCTCGTGCGGCCGTGAGTCGGACCGACCAGGAGGAGGACGTCGTGAGTGCAGCGCCAGTCGGGGGGTCGACCGGGTCCGTACCGGAGCCGCCGCCCGGGTTCCGCCCCGGCCTGGAGGGACACACGGCGTTCCGCACCGAGATCGCCGAACCGGACCGGGACGGCGGCGCGCTGCGCTACCGCGGGGTCGACATCTCCGACCTGGTCGGGCAGGTGAGCTTCGGCAACGTGTGGGCGTTGCTGGTCGACGGCCGGTTCGGACCCGGGCTGCCGCCCGCGGAGCCGTTCCCGCTGCCGGTGCACACCGGTGACGTGCGGGTGGACGTGCAGGCGGCGCTGGCCATGCTCGCCCCGCACTGGGGCTACCGCCCGCTGCTGGACGTCACCGACGACGACGCCCGCGAGCAGCTGGCCAGGGCCTCGGTGATGGCGCTGTCCTACGTGGCCCAGTCGGCGCGCGGCATCGGCATCCCGGCGGTTCCGCAGAGCCGGATCGACCGGTGCACCACGATCACCGAGCGGTTCATGACCCGCTGGCGCGGGGATCCGGACCCGTCGCACGTCCGGGCCGTGGACGCGTACTGGGTGTCGGCCGCCGAACACGGCCTCAACGCCTCGACCTTCACCGCACGGGTGATCGCCTCCACCGGCGCCGACGTGGCGGCCGCGCTGTCGGGGGCGATCGGCGCGATGTCCGGCCCGTTGCACGGCGGGGCCCCGGCTCGGGTGCTGCCGATGCTGGCCGCGGTCGAGCACTCCGGGGACGCCACCGGCCTGGTCCGCGGCGTGCTGGACCGGGGCGAGCGGCTGATGGGCTTCGGGCACCGGGTCTACCGGGCGGAGGATCCCCGGGCCAGGGTGCTGCGGCGGGCCTGCCAGGAGCTCAAGGCTCCCCGCTACGAGGTGGCGGTGGCGCTGGAGCAGGCCGCGCTGGAGCAGCTGCGGGAGCGGCGGCCGGACCGGGTGATCGAGACGAACGTCGAGTTCTGGGCGGCGGTGGTGCTGGACTACGCCGAGGTGCCCGCGCACATGATGCCGGCCATGTTCACCTGCGCGCGCACCGCCGGCTGGTCGGCCCACATCCTGGAGCAGAAGCGGGAGGCCAAGCTGGTGCGGCCGTCGGCGCAGTACATCGGGCCGGGGCCGCGTTCGCCGGAGTCGGTGGAGGGCGCTGCGCGCCTGTGAGTGCCGCGCCGTGCTCTAACACGGCTGGGCACTCACGACCTCGAAGCGCCTGGGACACTGGGGCGGTGACCGCTTCGACCTCCACCGACCTGCAGCTCCCCGCCGACCTCCGGCCGGCCGACGGCCGCTTCGGCTGCGGGCCGTCCAAGGTCCGCCCGGAGCAGCTGGCCGCGCTGGCCGGGGCCGGGGCGACGCTGATGGGCACCTCACACCGCCAGGCGCCGGTGAAATCGCTGGTCGGGCGGGTGCGCGCCGGGCTGGCCGAGCTGTTCGCACTGCCCGCGGGCTACCAGGTGGTGCTCGGCAACGGCGGCACCACGGCCTTCTGGGACGCGGCCGCGTTCGGCCTGGTGCGCGGCCGCGCGCTGCACCTGACCTACGGCGAGTTCTCCGCCAAGTTCGCCGAATCCACCCGCGGCGCCCCGTTCCTCGACGAGCCGGTGGTGTTCTCCGCCGAGCCCGGGAGCGCACCGACCCCGCGTACCGACCCCAGCTGCGACGTACTGGCCTGGGCGCACAACGAGACCTCGACCGGCGTCGCCGTGCCGGTGCAGCGCCCGCAGAACTCGGCCGGGCAGCTGGTGCTGATCGACGCCACCTCCGGCGCCGGCGGGCTGCCGCTGGACCCGCGCCAGGCCGACGCCTACTACTTCGCGCCGCAGAAGGGCTTCGCGTCCGACGGCGGGCTGTGGATCGCGCTGATGAGTCCGGACGCGCTGGAGCGGATCGCCGAGCTGGCCATGGCCGACCGCTGGATCCCGCCGTTCCTGTCGCTGGCCACCGCGGTGGACAACTCGCTCAAGGAGCAGACGTACAACACCCCGGCGGTGGCCACGCTGTTCCTGATGGCCGAGCAGATCGACTGGATGCTCGGCCTGGGTGGGCTGGACGCCTGCGTGGCGCGCACCGCCGACTCGTCAAGCCGGCTCTACAACTGGGCGGAGAAGTCCCAGTACGCCACGCCGTTCGTGGCCGACCCGGCGCACCGTTCGCAGGTGGTCGGCACGATCGACCTGGCCGACTCGGTCGACGCGGCCGCGGTGGCGAAGACGCTGCGGGCCAACGGCATCGTCGACACCGAGCCGTACCGGAAGCTGGGCCGCAACCAGCTGCGCATCGGCATGTTCCCCGCCGTGGACCCGGACGACGTGCAGGCGCTCACCGCCTGCATCGACTGGGTGGTCGAGCGGCTGTCCTGACCGGGGCGTGCACCGGAAGCGGTCGGTGGGGAATCGGTTCGGTCACGGATCGATATCGACTGTCCTGCGGGGTTCACTGGACCCGGTGACAACATCGGCCGCCGCTTCGTTTGGGCAGATCGGCATGCCATGCTGTCGCCCGCTGGCCCGGGGAGAACAGATCCCGACGTAGAACGGGCAATTGGGCACCGGCGCGCCTCCGCCGTCGGTATCGATCCGACAACTACCGTCACTCGGACGGGGTGAGTAGAGAGCGGGGAGGCCGCCGATGCGAGCGCTGCGGGTCGTCGGGATCGCCGAGGACGGTGCTGTCGTCCTCGAGGATTCCGGCCGTCGCGAGCGCTACACGGTTGCGGCCGACGAGCAGTTGCGTGCTGCCGCCCGGGGAGACCTGACCCGGTTGGGACAGAGCGCGATCGAGTTGGAGAGTCAGTTGCGTCCACGTGAGATCCAGGCCCGTATCCGCGCCGGAGCGTCCGTGGAGCAGGTGGCCACCGCGGCCGGGGTGCCCCCGCAGAAGATCGAACGCTTCGCCTATCCGGTGCTGCTGGAACGCTCCCGGACCGCGGAGGTCGCGCAGCGGGCGCACCCGATGCGCTCCGACGGCCCGGACGCCCGGATGCTCGGCGACGTCATCGCGCACACCTTCGGCCTGCGCGGGCAGGAGTACACCGAGGCCGAGTGGGACTCGTGGAAGGGCGAGGACGGGAAGTGGGTGGTCGCGCTGTCGTGGCGGGCCGGCCGCTCCGACAACCGCGCGCACTGGACCTTCCACCCGGGCGCGCACGGCGGCACCGTCACCGCGCTGGACGAGCACGCCAGCGACCTCGTCGAGGGTCTGCCGGCCCGTCCGCTGCGCACCGTCGGACCGGTGATCGACATCGCCCGCCAGGAGGAGCCGGTGCCGCCGGGGCCGCCCGAGGAGCTGCGCGCCGCCGCTTCGGACTCCGCCCGCGGGAACGAGCGGATCGACGCCATGCGCAGCGCGGCCGGAATGCGGGTGGACGCCGGGCGGGACCGGCCGAGCGCGCGGCCGGCCGACCAGCGCGTCGGTGCGCCGCCGCAACA